>NZ_JAMQOM010000005.1:0-273590 GCF_031624315.1 Haloarcula terrestris
GCGACGCCGTGCGTGCGCGAAGTTGGTACGGTGAATTTCGTGAACTTGTCCTGATGTGTGCAGTTCACAACATCAAGCAATCTCTGAAACAGTGAAATCAAGCTACGTCTGGCGATTCACCACGGCCCCCGGCCTCTGTATAGCCAGTTGACATCCTCCCGCGCCTGAAGACGCGGGAATTCCACGGTACCGCTACCGCTGATTTGGGATATTAGGGTTTACGACACTACCTGTTCTTGAGGTGCGAATACACCAGTTTCCTTGTCAAACAGGAGCGTTGATGGCTGTGCCAACCAGCCGTTACTCCTATCCTCGCTACGAGGATTCGGAGATACTTGTTGTCGAATATTTTCAGCACCATTCACGTCAGCATTCGCAACCAGTTCACACTCATTGCACACGTACAACCCACGCTCAACGCGATTCGTGTCACGGTCACAACCACACGAGGAACACGACTTTGAGGTGTTCTCTTCGGACACACGCTCGACAGAGATACCAACTTCTTCAGCCTTGTATTCAAGCATGTCTGTGAATCGGTCGAATGCCCACGAGTGCAAGTCCAAGTTCCCGTGCTTGCCCCAATCCTTCATTTCACCGTCTTCGTCCTCGCGGATTCCACTGAGGTCACCGATTGCAATCACACCAACGTTCTCGTCAACACATCTTTCCACGATGTGCTTTGAGAGCGTGTGGAAGTAGTGAGTGCGACGATTGGATTTCTTGGCGTGCAACCGTGTTGCCTCCTCAGAAGATGAATCATGACAGCGAGCAATATGCTTGCTGTAGTAGTAATCATCTTGTTTGAGGCAGTTCAACGGGTATAGCTCAGACTCCTGATTCTCAAAGGCAAGGGCGGCAAAGTTACAGATTCCAAGGTCAATACCGACAGTTTTCTCGGCGTCGTTCTCTGAAACACCGATTTCGACATTGCAGACGATGTGGAGTTCCCATTCGTTTCGTTGCTTATTCCAGACAGCACGAACCTGCTGGACATTCTCAATCGCAGAGAGGTCAGTATCAGGTCGTGTTTGGATGTCACAGAGAACGAAGTCCGACCAGTATTCTTTCAGGTTCTCGCCCTTGGATAGTCGGATTCGACCGTTGGTAGTATCGAGCTTGAAACCAGCGCCTTTGAACGTGAGCGTTGAGCGTGGATGCTCGTCGTTGTGTTTGCGATATGCTGGTGGATTCGCTTTCGAGTCTCCGTTCTGGCGTTTCCCGAACCATCCGTTGAACGCTTCAGAGAGTTCTTCGAGAACTCGCTGACTTGACTGTGAATGCAAGTCACTATAGCGTTCGTGAGATTTGAGGTACGATTTGAGTTCGCCATCCTCGGGGATGTGGCCAGTTTCGTTCCAGACCCGCCACGGCGGCAACAGACGACCTCTGTTGCGGTGGGACTCCCAGTGTGTTCGGGTGTCACTGGTTCCACGCGAGTCCTCGCAGAGACGAGGGCGGGTGGAATTAAATTCGCCATCGGTCGTTCCGCTGGCTTCGCGCCAGAGATCACGGCGAAGCCACGGGCCACCGCGCCTGTGGTACTTCACCGAGGCAATAAAGAGACCGTGACTCGCGTTTCATTCTTCATCAGAGTGCTTCGGATAACGCAGTCGCCAGCTCACTTTGTGAAGTTCCATTGCTGCTACTAGAATCAGGGCGATACCAGCAAGGGTGACCCAAACGCCGATATCAACGGGGGCCGTCCCGAGCACGAGTTGTGCTGGGGGGAAGTAGAGCGCGCCGAGGTGGATCAAGAAGGCCCCCGCAGCACCGACAAGGAGGACCGGGCTCTTCCACGGCGGCATCCGGAAGATCGACCGGGTTTCTGACCGTGTGTTCCCCAAGTGAACGTTCTCGAACAGCACCATCAGGAGAAGCAGTGCATTCCGCGCTGCCGGTTCATCCCACCCGGTGTCAAGCAGCCACCCGAAGGTGAGAAGGCCAGTAATCCCCATCACGATGGCAGCAACCACCGTTCGTTCGATCATAAGTTGGTTAAAGATGCGTTCGGTAGGGGAGCGCGGTTTCCGTTCTAGGACGTCTTCTTCCTTTGGTTCGAATGCGAGCGCTACGTCCTGAATGCCGTTTGTGACGAGATTAAGCCAGAGAAGCTGGACGGGCAGTAATGGCAGCGGTAATCCCGCAGCGAGACTGAGGAGGACGAGGACCACCTCCGCGGCGCCTGTGGAGATGAGGAGATAGATCACTTTCCGGATGTTGTCGTACGCAACCCGGCCCTGCTCAATTCCAGCGACGATAGTTGCGAAGTTGTCGTCTGAGATTATGAGTTCGGCTGCATCCCGAGCCACATCGGTGCCCTCCTGCCCCATTGCAATCCCGATATTTGCAACGCGAAGAGCAGGGGCGTCGTTGACACCATCGCCCGTGACGGCAACGAAGTGCCCCGCCTGTTGCGCGGCGGTCACGATATCAAGCTTCTGATCCGGGGAGACACGGGCAAAGACGCGGATCCGTTCGACCGCAGCAGCGAGTTCCTCTGGCGTGAAGTCAGCCAGGTCAGCACCCGTCAGGACTTCCTCACGACTGGATGCTAACCCAAGTTCACGGGCGATGGAAAGCGCGGTTTCCGGGTGGTCGCCAGTCACCATCGAGACCGAGATTCCCGCCCGGTGTGCGGACGCAATTGCGTCTTTTACACCGGGTCGGAGGGGATCAACCATCCCCACGAACCCAAGAAACGTCAGCCCCGTCGGATCAGGTAGCACCTCCTCAGCGGTGATATCTGTATCAAACGTGCCCTCTGCAAGCGCGAGCACACGATAGCCCTGTTTCGCCATCTCTGTGGCCCTGTCAAGCACCTCTTGGCGAGCACCATCGTCTGACCACGTACACATCTCTAGAACCCGCTCGGGTGCACCCTTGGTGAAAACGCGTGTCTCGCTGTCGGTTGTATGAAACGTCGCAGCGAATCGACGTTCCGGTTCGAACGGGATCTGATTGGTCTGCGGGGCGGCAACGAGTTCGGATTCGCGATCACGGCCTGCTTTTCGAGCAAACGACAAGAGCGCAACATCGGTCGGATCACCACTCCACGTCCACTCACCATCACGTCGATGAATGCTTCCCTCGTTACACAGTGTAGCCGCTTGGGCAAGGTGAGCGATATCGTCCGCCACATCCGGATCGGGCTGACTCCCGTCCTGTAGGATCGTCCCGTCGGGGGTGTATCCAGCACCGGTTACTTCCAGCGTCGTTCCATCTGGGAGTCGGAGCTGCCGAACAGTCAGTTCATTCTCGGTCAGTGTGCCCGTTTTGTCCGTGGCAATCATCGTACAGCTTCCCAGGCCTTCAACAGCGACGAGCTGACGAACGATGACGCCGACTCGCACCATCCGGTTGGTCGCGACGCCGAGTGCAACCGTCATAGCGACTGGGAGACCCTCAGGAATCGCAGACACAGCGAGAGCCACAGCAAACAGGAACATCTCGACGGCTCCGAAGCCGCGAACGAAGATCCCCAGCAGCGCAGCGACGATAGCCGCGAATAGAACCACGACGGCGACGAGCCGAGTGAATCGCTCCATCCGGACCACTAGCGGTGGGTTGCCGCCCTCAACGGCCGACACATCGCGAGCGAGGCGTCCGATCACCGTTTCGGAGCCGGTCTCGACGACGAGGCCACGTCCTCGTCCCCGGGTGACAGTTGTGCCAGCGAAGGCCATGTTACGGCGATCTCCGAGCGGGGCGTTTTCCTCACCCCGCCAATCGGGGTCTTTCAGGACCGGAGCAGATTCGCCGGTCAACGCTGATTCGTCGACTTCTAGGTTCGTCCCCGATGTCAATCGGATATCTGCAGGGACCCGGTCGCCTGACTCAAGAAGAACCACATCGCCAGGGACGATATCCTCGCCATCGATATCGATCGTCTCACCGTCGCGAATGACAGTTCCTCTGGTCCGAAGCAACTGCTGTAGTGCACGACTACTCCGTTCAGCCTGAAACTCCTGAGTTCCGCCAATAATCGCGTTGACGACCAGAACAAGCGCGATAAATCCCGCATCGGTAGTTTCTCCAACAGCGATGGAGATAATCGCCGCCACAACGAGGATGTAGATAAGCGGGCTCCGAAACTGTCGAAGGAAGATGAGCCACGCTGGGGTAGGCTCCTTCTGCGGGAGTCGATTCGGCCCATATTCTGCCCGCCTGGCGGCGGCATCCTCGGAAGAGAGTCCCGAACTATCACCAGCTAACCGAGAGTATACCGCCTCGAGGCACACTGTGTGCCATGATGTATCCTCCTCAGTGGCGGCAGCAGTCATATTCAAATTCCTTGTGTTTTGACAACACTAGGAAATAGTATATACGTTTGTATGCTCGACGACAAAATCGCAATCGTCACAGGGGGGTCGACAGATATCGGGAAAGCGATCGCGAAAAATATCTCGAGTACGGTGCAAAAGTCGTTATCGCGAATCGCTCAGAAGAAGCGGGCCGTGAGGCGCCCGCAGAGTTAGGCTGTGACTTCCAGCAATGCGATGTCCCCAAATTACGAACAGGCTCAGCATCTCGTCGAGAGCACGATTGACGAGGACGATCGGCTGGATGCCATAGTGAACACTGCGGGGATCGGACGGGTTGGGACGGTTGAAGATATGACGCTCAAAGACTGGACCGACGCCATTCAGATCTTTCTCACTGGAGTGATGTACGGCACCCGCGCTGCGCTTCCCTACCTCAAACAGACCGACGGTTGTATCATCAATGTGGCCTCTATTTACGGACTCGTCGGCAGACCGGGGGCAGCGGCGTATTCAGCAGCCAAAGGTGGGGTCGTGAATCTGACCCGGGAAATCGCCGTCGACTATGCGAGCGATGGGGTACGGGCCAATGGCATCTGTCCCGGCTTCGTCGAAACGTCAATGACCGACGAGTATCTCGACCAAGAGCAGTTCTACGAGCTCTTACGCGGGCAAACACCGATGGCTCGTGTTGCCCAACCCGAAGAGATCGGTGGGATAGCGATGTTCTTGGCGTCGGATGAGGCGTCCTACATCACAGGGGCGAACATTCCAGTGGATGGCGGATGGATTGCCCATTGAAATCCAATATCACCTAGAGCCAGCTACCCGTCAACCTCTGAGAGTGCCTCGGTCGCAACATCCCCGAGTTCGCCGGTCCCAATATGGGAGTCCCGCTCGCGAACCATCTCCTCCGAGTTGTCGAGGTAGCGGGCTGCCACAGTGTATCCGAATGCCCGAACGAGAACCTCACCCATCCCCCGGCGACCGCCGTGCGGTGTGAGATAGTCGTGTTTCGGGTGGTCAACGTCGATCTCCACGGCTGTCGGGAGTCGCTGGAGAATCGACCGAGCGCCGTCCGTCGTGATCGACGGCGGGCGGGTGTCCTCGTCGAGCGCCAGCAGGCGGACGCGAGCGTACTCCTCACGCCGCTCTTCAATCACATCCGGATGTGCCCCACGATCAGCTAGCACCTCCTGTATGAGTCCTGAGAGCGTCCGTTGGTCGAATCACGATGGAATGGAATTGCAGTTGCTTCTTGAGTCCGGCTAAACATACGTATTTGACGCCTCAACCTGAATTATACATATGCCATCATACAGAGCCAAGGCCAGCCAGCTCGCTCGGACTCACCCGCTTCTCGCGCTTGCGCTTACTATTCTAACTGTCGAGATTATCGGCGCTTCGGGGGCTATATTCACCGCCCAGGGACTCAGCGAGTGGTATGGAACACTACAGCGTCCCGCACTTGCGCCACCGAACTGGGTGTTCGGCCCCGTGTGGACTTTTCTGTTCGTCCTGATCGGGGTCGCCCTGTGGCTGGTCTGGCGACAGGCCAATTCGGCACCTACTGCGGTCCGTCTCGCATTCAGCGTCTTTGCTCTCCACTTTGTGTTTAATATAGGCTGGTCGACAGTCTTTTTTGGAATGCAAGAGATTGGCCTCGGCCTTGCGGTCATTCTCGTTCTCTGGGTGCTCATCGTGGCAATGATGTGGGTCTTCAATCGAGTTGACCGACGTGCGGCCCTGCTACTTGTTCCATACCTCCTGTGGGTCTCCTTTGCCGCATATCTCAACTACCAGTTTTGGGTGTTGAATTAGATTTCTGGAGTGGATGTGTTGGTGAAGGAATCGTCCAGAAGCGATGGGAGGGCATGGGCGTGGACTCCCGACGATACTAGCTGTTGCTGATCGGCGTCATCGGTCCATTCGTCGCCTTCAGCGACCGCTATTCGCGAGATCCGAGTGACCGGAGACCGTTCAGGGACACGAGGACCGTCGAACCCTCGTGACCGACCACGGCAAGCGGCAAGGGAATGCCTCGCAACAGAATCGTGCCAACCATCAGCGCAATCGCACCAAAGGCGATTGCGAGGTTGACTGTCAGCGTCCGGCGCGTCCTGCGACCGAGTCCGAGCACGTAGGGAATCTTCCCGATGTCGTCGCTCATCAGGACGACGTCAGCCGTTTCGAGAGCAACGTCAGTCCCAGCGCCACCCATAGCGATCCCGAGCGTCGCCGTCGCCAGTGCCGGTGCGTCGTTCACCCCGTCACCCACCATCGCCACGTTCTCGTATCGTTCAACCAGATCTTCGATGGTTGCCACCATCTCTTCCGGCAGCAGTTCCGCCTGCACCCCGTCGATACCGACTTCGTCGGCGATCTGCTTGGCGACGCGTTCGTTATCGCCGGTCAGCATGACGATGTGCTCCACGCCGAGCGACCGGAGGTCCTCGATCATTTCTGCAGCCCCGGGACGGGCTGTGTCGGTAAACGCAAGCCAGCCCAGTACTGTGACATCGTCGCCGTGCTCGCGGGCGACAAGGACGCTCGTCTTCCCCTCCGCCTCCAGAGTCTGAAGCCGATCGAGCCCCGGTTCGAGACCCTCGATCGCAGCGTCTTCGAGAACCGTCTGGACGTAACTTCGATCCCCGATGTGGATGATCACGTCGTCGACGTCGGCGCGGACGCATTTCCCGGCCTCCGACTGAAACCGCCGTGCATCGGGAACGTCGAGTGCGCGGTCTTCAGCTTCCGAGACGGTCGCACGAGCGAGATAGTCGGGGATTTCATCCAATAATTGTTACCGGGATCTGTGCTCGGCGGGTGACTGTCTCGGCGACACTTCCGAGGAACGTCCGATCTAGGCCTGACCGGCCGTGACTACCCATAACAATCTGGTCGATGCCGTGGCTGTCAGCGTAGTCGAGAATCTCACGCACCGGTTTCCCGACTTCGGTGACGGTGTCGAGAACACAATCATGTTCCACTGCGAGATCTGTCGCCGTCGTGTGAATGTTGGTGGCACGTTTCTGGGCGTTGTCGTACCAATCCTCAGCGACTGGCAAGCCACCAGCTTCCACGTCGATTATCGAGTCGATGGGGTTGATGACGTAAATCGTGGTGATCGTGGCGTTCGGAAAGGTCTCGAGTGCGTACGTGAGTGCACGCTCGGCAAGCGGGGAACCGTCCAAGGCGACGAGAACGTTGTCAGGCATACGATATAGGTCGAGAGGGAGTGAGAAGAGTGTGCTGCCGAAAACACAGTAGCTCGGAGATCCGTTAACTGTGACGTGTCCACGGGTGGTCGTCTCACGTTTCGAGGTGTTGATGACCGTCGGGCTATGACTGTGTTCGGTGAGCATATTCGACAGGGGCTGCCACCTTTCGGAGTTTGGCCTTCACCGGTTCCGCAGCACACCAGGACGGATGCCATTCGGTAGATTCCAAAACCGGTTGGGTGAGTCTTTATCCGATATCCATTGAGAAGGTGAGATGTCCTGGTAGCGTCAATCGAGGCCGACGACTTCGGGCCCGGGAATCTCACCATCTGCGAGCCGTTCGCCCCCGTAAACGACTACGAGAAGAACCGCGAACAAGAGGAGCGGGACGGCGCCAGTCACTTCGGCGAGGAGGTTCAACGCCGTATCCGGAACTCCGCCGGGGGCCAACGCTTCCACGTCAGCGGGATGGAAGATGCCCATTCCGTTGATGCCGGCGTGAACCACGGCGACAGCCAGGACGCTGCCGGTACTGTTGTACATCCAGGTCCAGATGATCGCACCGGAAAGTATCGAGACGACCCAGATAAGCTGCTGGGAGAGCGGCCACGCGCCCTGGGTCGTGGCTGCGTTGAGGAACAATGGGAGGTGCCAGGCGGCCCAGGAGACGCCGACGATGAGACTGGAGACCAGTGCACTGTACTTGTCTTGGAGGAGTGGGAGCATAAAGCCACGCCAGCCGAGGTCTTCCTGGCCACCGCCCCAGATAGTGCCCCAGACCAGCACGAAGAGATAGATCCCCGGGAACGGGAACGAGTTCAGGTCGATAGGGCCGCCCAGCGCTACGAACAGGATGACTCCCGAGCCAAGCAGTACAAATGGCAGTCCGAACACGATCACCCACCACTTGACACCGATACGCCATTTGAAGAACTGCCCAATCCACTTGCGGAGGTCGCCACCGCTGGCCCAGATGACGACGGCGGCGCCGACGGGTGGCCCGAACCCGCCGAATCCAATGAGAATCGACTGGGTCCACGACGCCTCGAGCCCCATGGCCGCAACGATTCCCTGAACCACCCACGTGAACGAGTAGGTGATCAGCAGGAAGGCGACGAGGCGGTGGCGGTCTATCCACGACCGGACTCCGGTCTGTTGGGCCTCGTCAGTCATCTGACCCCACCCGTTCTCTGGAGAATTTGACAACCTATTTTTGTGAGTGCCATACGCGTAGCCGATTTCCAGCGTCCATTAAGAAAAGGATTGTTATTATATCGACATTTAATCAATTCTGAAACTCAAAGATTTTGGAGGACTTACAGACGCTGTAGGTTTACTGAGTTTGAGAGGTGTTGAGTGTGAGAGTCTTGTTGACTCGAGGATCTCTACGATGAAGTTATGGAATATATCTTGGCGTCTCTTGAGTTCGATGTTCGGTCGTATGGATACTTGCTACTTGCTTACTGGTGACGGTTGAGGTGCTACAGATGCGTGAGACAGCTGGCCGCTGACGACGAGAACGGCGACAACCAGCACGAGTGCAGGAAGCTGAAACGGGAACATCTCGTCCGCGAGACCGAAGAACTCGCCGGTGAGGTTCATCAGCGAGTGGATCAGGAGGACAGCGAGAATACTCCGTTCCGTGTTGTTGTAGATCCAGACGAAGATTAGCGTGTGCAAGACGATACTTGGCATCCACCACCAGAGCGCTGGGTCGTAACTGGTGTTTGCGTAGTAGCCCGGAAAGAAGACAAACGCCGCGTGCCAGGCGGCCCATGTGCTTCCATTGAGTATTCCGGCGACGACTGGACTGAACCGTTCCTGGAGGCGGTCGAGATAGTAGCCTCGAAGACCGATCTCCTCGATGGCAGGAAACAGCAGCCCAAGTGCCAGCATAAAGCCGAGCGTCGCAGGATCAGTCAAGATTGCCCAGACGACGCTAATCGGCTGATCCGTGACTCCCAGTGTGATTGCAGCCCCTGCGGTGACGAGATTGAAGAGCGGCCAGAATACGAGGATGACGAGCCACCATTTCGCGGAGATTCGCCCAACGTCAACGAGCCGATGACCTAGGTCACGCACGCGTTCTGTGCCGCCCGTGAGCCATCCCATCGTGAGCGCGGCGAGCAGCGGGCTCGCGCCGCCGATGAGGAAGAGCAGGAGGTTCGCTCCCTCCCAGACAGAGGTTTCAGAGCCGAAAATCGGGAACCAGAACAGGTACGCCCACCCGAGATAGAGGACGGGGAACCCCCACGGAGTGAGCGACTGTGCCAGGGTTTCCAATCGGGTGGTGGTCGTCGTCATCGTGATAGCCCTACTGTATTACCACCTATCATCGGAATAAAAACACGGGCATCTATCAGTTAGGAGGACTCGGAACAACCGTGCTGCTATGCCGTTCGTCCACATCCCGACGTGGACCGGTGGGCTCGATCTGCTGGTCGAAAAAGGAGCCGTCAGCGTTCTCATAATCTCGCGCTCGTCGCCTGGCTTTCCGGCCAGCAATATCGCCACACATGCCACGAGATCTGCAAATCAGCCCTCTCAGGGTGGTGAAATCACCCTTCTAGCTTAAGCCCTCGTCAGACCAAAGTGTATAGATGACTGAAATATGACGAAATTCAAATCCTACGACGGAAAAACATTCTCGATGCATGGCATCACGGTCGAGACGCAACAGCTGGCGGGTGTGTTCTTCTTCGCACTCGCTGCACAGTTCATGACCGTCATCATGCTCGGGGCGGCGATGGTCCCTGGCTACGACTTCGGCGCGGCTGCGATTAGCGACCTCGGCGTATTCCCGGAGACGGCGCTCCTGTTCAACGTCTCACTGATCGTCGTCGGCATTTTAAACCTTCTCGGCGGGTACTTCTTCTATAGAACCCACGGCAAACGCTGGTTGCTGGCCATCTTTGCACTGGCGGGCATCGGTGCGATCGGTGCTGGCTTCTTCCCACTCGACACCGGCGGGCTCCACGGACTCGCCGCGCTCCTCGCGTTCGTGTTCTTCAACGTGCAAGCCATCGGGAGCGCGACCCGCCTCAGTGGCGTCATGCGAGTACTGTCCGTCCTCGCCGGCGGACTCGGCCTCGTCTTTGTCGTGCTGATGGCCCTCGGCGATGGGGGTAACACTGCGGCATTTGGCCCCATCGGTCACGGTGGGACCGAGCGGATGATCGTATACCCCGTGATGCTCTGGCTGGTCGCCTTCGGTGGATACCTGTTGGGAATGACTGACCGATTAGACGACGTTCAGGAGCCGGCATGACGCGAGTCAGCGTACTTTTATAACCTGCCACTGTGGCCAATCAGGTTTCGCTACGGTCCGATTCTGGTGTCACTCGAACTAGCCCACGAAACAGGAAATGCCATGCAATATCGACACATCCGATCCATCGTCGTAGTCGCCCTGAGCATCGCTCTCGTGAGCACACCGGTTGGAACGACAACAGCCCCCGCCGTCCGCTCTGCCGATACCCTTTCTGACCAGATTGAACTGACCAATCGAACGGAGACAGAGGCGTGGCTCGACGAGACGATGGCTCGCCAGTTGGAGGAGGATCACGTCCCGGGTGCGGCCGTGGTCATCGTCAACGACGGAGAGGTAGTCCTCGCGAAGGGTTACGGGTACGCGGAACTCGGATCCCAGCGACCGGTCGTCGCGAACGAGACTGTCTTCAGTATCGGCTCGACTGGTAAGCTCGTGACGTGGACCGCCGTGATGCAAGGCGTCGAGGACGGGCAACTCGAACTCGACCGCGATGTCAACGGGTACCTGACTGACTCTACGGTCACGGTGCCGGACACCTACGCCCGACCCGTCACGCTCGAACACCTCGGTACGCACTCGGCGGGGTTCGAGGATACTTTCTCGGGAATGGTCACCGACGACCCCGACGAGATACGCCCGATGGAGGAGATTCTCACCGACCACCAGCCGTCGCGGGTCAGGCCGCCGGGTCAGTACGTCGCGTACTCGAACTACGGGACGGCGCTGGCCGGACACGCCCTCGACGAGCGGTCCGACGCGAGTTTCAGTGAGCTGGTCGACGACCGCATCTTCATCCCGCTTGGCATGACCGATACGACGTACGCCCAGCCACTCCCCGACCGACTGGAGTCACGCCGAGCCATCGGATACACCCACCAGAACGGCGAGTACCAGGCCCATGAACCGGTTACCTGGACGCTTCCGCCCGAAGGTGGATCGCTCCGCACGACTACGACCGACATGAGCCGTTTCATGATTGCACACCTGAACGAAGGTTCTTACAACTCGGAGCGGATCCTGAAGGCTGCGACGGTCCGCGATATGCACCGGCGGCACTTCACGAAGTCCGAGGAGGTGCCGGAACTCAACGGAATGGCCTACGGGTTCATTGAGATGGACCGCAACGGCGAAACGATCGTCGGCCACTGGGGCGATACACCACGGTTCAAGAGTCTACTGGCACTCTATCCCGAGCGCGATACAGGGGTTTTCGTCGTCTACAACAGTCCCGGTGGCGGCCCCGCTCGGTTCGAACTCCTCCAGGCATTCACGGATCGGTACTACCCACGGGCAGATACTCCCGTCGTGGAACCACCGGCTGGTGCCGCCGAACGGGCGCGCGAACTGACTGGTGACTACCGCTCGCTAACTATCTCGGAGTCCTCTTGGGAGCGCGTCCTCGGCGTGATGACGCGGACCTACACCGTCGGAGCCACCGATGAGGGATATCTGACGACCGCTTCCCTAGGGGAAGAAACTCGTCGGTGGGTCGAACGACGACCTGGCGTCTACGAGGAGGTCGGTGGGGGCGATCTGCTGGTCTTCCAGTTCAACAAGAACGAACGCGCGACCCACCTGTTCCGACACTCCTTCGGGCCAGCTACGTACGAACGCGTCCCGTGGTACGAGAGTCAGACTGTGCTCCAGTCCGTTCTCGGAGCAGGCATCGTGGCCTTCCTCTCTGTCCTTTTGCTATGGCTCGGCGGGCCGGTGTGGCGACGCTGGCGAGGGAGGGGAATTCCGAGCGACCACGAGCGGGCAGCCCAGTGGGTTCTGGGAACGACGAGTCTGCTCTGGCTGGTCGTCCTCGCTATCTTCCTGTTCGCCTGGATCAATTTCAACGCCGAAGCCGCCTCGCCGTCGTTGGCGCTTCAGGCCGGGAAGGTCCTTCCGTACGTCGCCCTCGCCGGTACAGTCGGCGCCGTCGTGGCAACGGGCTTCGCGTGGCGCGATGGTTACTGGAATCGGCCCGCTCGAGTGCATTATTCGGTGGTGACGGCACTCGCCCTGCTGTTCGCCTGGCAACTGTCCTTGCTCGGCATCCTACCGGTGTAAAACCTATCCAAGGAACATGATACTAGAAGCAACAATCGTCCCTCGGAGTATTGCACAATGAGACAGCAGATTCGCGAGCGTGTCGATGCCCATCCAGTTGCGGCGTTTTTCGCGTTCGCCTACGCCATCTCGTGGGTGGCGTGGCTAGGTCCCGTCCTAGAACTGTCCGAGCCAGTCGAAACCGTTGGATTCATCGTCGGGGGGTATGGCCCGTTCCTCGCGGCCCTCGTCGTCACGTGGCTCGGGAGCGATTCGGTTCAGGCGTGGTCACGCCAGATCGTCGACTGGCGCGTCGCGCCGCGGTGGTACATCGCTGCGGTGACCCTCCCACTTCTGATCATCGCACTAACGAGCGTCGGCCTCACCGTCGTCGGCACGTCCGTCGACCCCGGACTGCTCCCTGAGCGCGTAACACTCGTCTTCGCCTCGTTCGTCACAATCGCGCTCGTTGGTGGTGGGAACGAGGAACCCGGCTGGCGAGGGCTCGCGCTCCCGAAGCTTCAGGAGCGATCCGCTCCCGTGCCAGCGACGCTCATTCTCGGCGTGGTCTGGGCGTTCTGGCACCTTCCGTTGTTGGCGACCGGTCCGACAACGTTCCACGGGCTGGCGTCGTTCGTCGAGGTCGCGCCGACGACCACCGTCCGAATCCTGAACATTGTCGGTGTCGCATTCATTCTGACGTGGGTCTACAACGGGACCGGGAGCGTCCTGCTCGCCATCCTAGCACATACTGGGTTCAACACTGCCAACAACACGCTCGTCCCGCTTCCACTGGACATCATCAGTGCCGGAGACTCCACGACGATTCTCGTTGTCACGACGGTCGCTATTTGGGTGGTTGTCGCCGTGTTGCTCGTCGTCACTCACGGTCGTCTCGGGTACGAAGCCGAGCCAGATACAGTGACGACGCCGACTCTCGATCATAGTTCGGAGATCCAATGATGGAAGACAACAGTTCCACAACTGCTATCTCGACGCTGGGAGTCGACGAACCCATGACCCCGACTCCGAACAACCCTTCCTTCAGCAAGCGGTTCGGTGTGGCCCTGCTGTTGGGCGTACCTGGAATCGTGGCGCTCGCCGGTTACATTTACTTCACGACGCCGCCGAGCGCCGTCCCGACCGGCCTGACGCTCTCGCTGCTCGCCGTCTCGTCGGGCGTCAACTCCTTGCTTTTCCTCGGCGTCGCATGTCTACTCGGCGCATATGCAGCGCCCCGCGTGGGATTGCGGTCGTACGTCATCGACGGGACGGGGGCTGACGGCGGACGCTGGCAACGTCTCCGGAACGATCTCGGACTGGCCGTCGGGATGGGCATCGTCGGAGGCGTTTTGATCGTCGTCCTCGACGCGGTGCTGATGCCCTTTGTCGCCCAGGACCTGCCGCAGTCGGTAATCGGAGCGACGAGGCCGAATCTCCTAAACGTCTTCGCGTACGTACCCGTCCGCTTCCTCTACGGAGGAATCACCGAGGAACTGATGCTCCGGTTCGGGCTCATGTCGGTCCTCGCGTTCGTCGGGTGGCGTGTCACCGGCCATCGGTCGGATGGCCCGGGACCGGCCGTCATGTGGGCCTCGATCGTGGTCTCCGCCGTGCTGTTCGGCGTGGGTCACCTCCCCGCGCTCGCCCAATCGGTCGATCTCACTCCGGCACTGATCGCCCGGACGGTCCTTCTGAACGCAGTCGCGGGGATCCTCTTTGGATGGCTCTACTGGCGACGGCGTCTCGAAGTCGCGATGATTGCACACGCTGCGTTTCACGTCCCTATCGTCGTGCTCTCGCTCGTCCAGGTTGCGTTGGTCTGAAAGGACTGCCTCCGGCTGTAGCTTCGTTCTCTGTCCTGGAGAGCCGGGAATAGCGTTATATCAGGCATTCTCGAAACAGTATCCGTGAGTATGATATGGTAACGCTCCGCGATTTCGTCCGCGAACGTCGATTCTCAACGTTCGTCGCTCTCACTTTTGTCCTGACCTGGGTTCCCTGGGGGATCGTCGCGATGGAACTTCAGTCCGGCCGGTCGGCTCTCGTTACCCCGCTCATTCTGCTCGGCGGATTCGGTCCCTTATTTGCGGCCAGTATCGTCGCCGTGGCCAGCGGTGACATCCGCTCGTGGGCCAGGAATCTCGTCGACGTGGGAGCACCCCTGCACGTATGGGGCGCCGCAGTCTTCGTCCCAATCGTCCTCTATGCCGGTGCGCTCGTGCTGTTCGTCGGCGTCGGTGGCGGATTCGACCGCGCCGGCGTCCTGCCGGCCGCGGCAATCCCCGCAATCGCGTTCGCGACGCTCATCAGAGGTGGCCTGGAAGAACCGGGGTGGCGCGGTCTCGCCCTGCCGGTCCTGCAGCGACGGATCGGTGCGTTCCAGGCAAGCCTCGTCATCGGGGTCATCTGGGCAGTCTGGCACGTCCCGCTGTTCCTAATGCCCGGAAGTTCGCAGGCGGGGACGCCCTTCGCACTGTACGCCGCCGCTGTCCTCGGCATCAGCGTCATCACAACGTGGCTCTACAACGCGGCCGGCGGTCGGACGCTCGTCGTCGTCGTCTTCCACACGCTCTCAAACGCGGTGTCGGTGACGACCGCCGGCGGCGTCATCGGCGACGACGTGGCATCACAGATCGCGCTGCTCGCCGTCGTCTGGACGGTCGTGGCAATTCTGGTCTGGCGGTACGATACTGACTGGCTATCCCCGAACCCGCTCCCAGACGGTGGACTCGCCCTCGCGACACCCACTTCTGAACCTGAGCAGGATGGGAATCCAAGTGACACGCCGCCTCGGCCGGACAGCTCGAGGTGATTCCCTTTGGCGCCCTTCGTCGCTTCGTGGCTTTCGACTGGGCCGGATTCATTCTCCGCTTAAGAACCTCTGGCCGGCGCTTTAGAGCACCTCGCGAAACGAATCCCCGTCGCATTCACACCGTGTTGTAACGAGTTCGCGGACGATGTCTGTGTAGGCCGCTGGTCGTTCGAGATTCACGGTGTGGCCGGCATCACGGACGACGACCGGGGTAGCGTTTAACAGTTCCATACACCGGTCGGTTGCTGCCGGGCGATTGATCCGGTCGTCTTCACCGTTGATCAGACAGATTGGCCCACCGAACGTCGAAAGTCGCGACGGAAAATCCTTCCCGACGAGTGCTAATCCGGACTGTCCCCACGCGTCTAGCGAGAGTCCCGTTCGCAGAATCTCGTCGATCACCGCGTCCGAAAGCGGGAGTGACCGGAGCCGCTGGGCCATCGTTCGCTCGAATCGGCCTTCTACGCCGGGAATCCTGGCCCCAAGTCGAAACAGAATGCTACTGCCGGTCGTCCGGATTCCTAGCAGGCCGCGGTAGTCGGCACTGCTACCGGAGAGGACCAGCCCCGCCACCTCGTCGGGGTTACGAGCCGCTACTTCAGTCGCGACGTAGCCGCCGAGCGACTGGCCGACGAGCACAATGCAGTCGCTCTCCACGTCGGCCAGGATCGCTTCCACGGTTTCGACAGCCCCCTCGAATCGGAACGGTTCGTCGATCCGGTCACCGTGTCCCGGAAGGTCCGGTGCTATGGTTCTGTACTGGCCCGAGAGTGATTCGATCTGGGGAACCCAGAGCTTCCGCGAAATACCGGCACCGTGGACGAAGACGACAGCGGGCGCGCCGACTGGGCCACAGATATCGACCGACGACGTCGAGGGTCCTCGGATCACACCGTGAAGGTGCTCGCGGAGCGGCGTCGGGTTCAGCGTTGCAGTGATGTGCCCGCGCTCGACGACCGCTATCTCGGACTCGCCGTAGCATTGCCGCTGGAGGTCGTACTCGACGTATCGGTCGTGTCTCGCCAGCAGCGGATAGACCGTCCCTGCATCACTGCGTCGGAACTCCTCGTCGAAATCCAACGTCTGCTCGACTGCTTCGGGATTGGCACGTCCGGCTCGACCCAGCAGCCTGCGGTAGGCCGACTTGGTGAACAGTTTCCCGAGAGCTGCCCCAGCGAGCATCGGGACGTACAGGTCTGCAGTCCCCTCGTATGCGCGATGCAGGTTCGTGACCCAGCCACCGAGACTCACGCCTGCGACGATCACCGGCCCTTCCGCTCGTTGGTCGAGAATTCCGTCGACGGTCCTCACGGACGTTGCGAGCATTGCGACGAAGTTAGCCAGGTCACCCATCTTTCGTGCGTAGTCCCGAGTCATCCCATCGTGAAACGGGGCTCTGAGCCCGACGATGTTCGCTTCGAGTTGGTCCGCGTGATCGACAAGGATATCTCGGAACGTGTTCGGCGTGAAGCGACTCGAGGAGAACGGCCGTTCGTCGTTTCCGTGGTGGTAGACGACGGTCGGATAATCTGTACCGACCCACTGAGCCACTTTGATGCCAACGTCGAGGGTACCAACGGGCATTTCTGCGGATAGTTTATGTATCCCCTCGCCGGTTAGGGATGGCACTGAAACGCTGACCGACTGGAGCATCTCGTCGAATCCTGGGGAGTCGACACTCCGAGCGAAGAAGCCGTCGTCACCGACGAGTAATGAACCGAGTCGGACAGTCGCCCTGTCGACGATTGCGTGGTGAGATGGCATCACTCTCACGGCACAGGCGAGGGATAGTTTCCACGTCCCGTTTCAGTGTATCCGTCAGCGGTGGTCCACCCGTTCTGCGACCCGGTGGCCGTGAAGTTGACGCGGTCAGTGTACTCGTTGCCAGTCCAGCCGCCAGTGAACCATTCGTTGTAGCCACCGAACGTCACGATTCCTTCGACGCTCGCGTTCGCCGGTGCGTCGTAAGCGAGATACATGGGTGCGTTGTACTCGAAACAGACCGATTCGCCCTGGTTCGGAAGCCGACATTCGGTCGCGTTTCGCGTTACTGTATCGGCAGCATAGAACGACGGTTCAGTCCCGAGCGGTGCCCGGGTTTCGATCGGATACTCGGTGTTAACCGATACGCTGGCGCTTACGGTCCTGAAGGCGACACGCTGATGGTTCGGATTGGACGGATCGTACTCTGACTGTGATATCTCCTCTCGCCGTCCCTCTTCACCTTCTTCGACGATCCGGTAGTACTGTGTTTCTACGTGTAATTGGTCGGCAGTGAGTTCCAGCATCGGACCGTACTCGGTCTCGACGACCGTTGCGTCGAACGCATCGACGACTGTTCCATTGGGTGCGACCACGCTGGCGTTGACCGCCGTCGTCCCGTTGGTCTGTGGGAGTGGTACCCGAATCGTCGCGTTCTGGATGGTCGTGTCCGCATCGATACCGACCGTGTACTCGTAGGTACTCGTGTAACTGTCTGGGTTCGGCCCGAGAAACGTACAGCCAGCCGTCAGTGTCAAACACGCAAGCAACAGTATCGAAAGAGCCCTTCTACACATAACTCATTGACGGCTACTTCTAACACAGGTGACAAAACCTTTCGCATCATTCGCGTATTGAGATCCGGTGTGCCAGCACGGTATGAATCCGACGGTCGATCAAGAACAGGGGTTCGTACCACGCGCCGCCGACTAACTCGACTGTTCTCGACAACACTTGAAACCCTGTCTACCACGACCCCATCGGATTTGAAGGTCGAACAGTACTTATTGCCGGTCGCAGTCTACAGCCCCAGTGAGGGCTACGAGCCAATGAGTTCAATTCTAATACTGTACGGGACGGGTGAAGGTCAAACGGCGAAAATAGCAGACCGAATCGCGACGACGATCAGCGAGCGCGGCCACGAGACGAGCACGCTCGACATCCGTGAGCGACCGAACTCGTTCACTCTCGATGGGTACGATGCCGTGGTCGTTGGCGCGTCGATTCATGTCGGTAAGCATCAGGGAGCGGTTCGTGACTTCGTCACCAACAATCAAACCGCCTTGTCGGGAATGCCGACCGCGTTCTTCCAAGTTTCGCTATCCTCGGCAAACGAGGAGAAACGCGAAGAAGCCGCAGGGTACGTCGAATCATTCCTTACGGAAACCGGGTGGCATCCGGATCGAATCGGTCAGTTCGGCGGCGCGCTTCGATTCTCCGAGTACGGGTTCCTCAAACGCCTAATGATGAAGCAGATCGCGAAGGACCTTCTCACCGAGAGACAAACTCCGAGCGGAGATATCGAGTTCACGGACTGGGAGGCAGTCGACGCGTTCGCAGCGGACGCCGCTGCGTTCGTCGAAAGCCGTCTCGGTGTCAGCCCGGACACCACCGAGGATTCAGCAGAATGACCGCTACGCAACATCCTCACCATCTCAGTCCCCCACTCTATAGTGGCATCGTCGCTCACCCTCCTGCTTACAGTCGTTGCGGCCAGTGTCGGACTGCTCGTTCCCGAGTTCTACCGAGACGCCGAAGTCCTCCTCCCACAGTTGTACGGGCAGGACCTACTGACGCTCGGCGTTGCCATTCCCATACTCGCCGGCGCCCTCTATTACGCATATCAGAGTTCACTCCGTGGTTACGTCGTTTGGCTTGGTGTCACTATAGTAGCAGTTAGAAATAGTTGCTCACTTTTGGGATTGTGAGTTGGTCGAGAGCGATATCGATCGCTGTGGTCAGCCCGTCGAGTGAGTCAAAGAGGCGGTTGCTAAGAAACGCTTGAAGCTGTCTCCAGCACTCCTCGACAGGATTCAGTTCCGGCGAGTACGACGGTAACGTCACGAAGGCGAGGCCGTCACGGGCCGCTAGGTCCGTGACGGCCGACGCCTGGAAATACTGCGCTCCATCTAGGACGATAATCAAATTATCTTCGAACTCTTTGCATGATGCGAGAATGAAATGTTTCGCGTGTTCAGCGGTGACGTATTCTTCGAATCGGGAGAAAAAGCGATCACCGTTCTCGGTGATCGCACCCAGAAGACATGTCCAGTCGCGTTGGCCAGAGAGTTCGACGGAGGGCCGCGTGCCGCGCGGAAACCACGCGGCACGCGGCTCGACTTGCACGGATTTCTTGGTTTGATCGATACAGACTACGGTGGCGTCCATCTCCCGCCGCTTTTTTTGAGAGTGTCGTGGAACTCCTCTTGCTCATCTTCGTCGGCTTCGGCGGCTGAACGGCGCGGTTTTTGATAGCTCAATCCCGCTTCTTTCAGCAACCGATGACAACTCGGGATTGAATACGTGACACCGTACGTTTCTTCGAGATAATCTTGAGCGAGCGCCGGCGTCCACGCCGGCGCGTCGATCCCAGCTTTTTCCGGCGGTTCGTGAACAGTCTCTTGAAAATCTTGCTGCTCTGAATCTGATAATTTTCTCTTTCTACCAGTTCGCTTATCATCAGTTACAGCCTGCTCAAGCGACTCGTCAGTGTCGAGTCGCTTGAGCCAGCTATAGATCGTTCTTCGACCGGTGTCGTGCCACGCAGCAAGTTCGGTCTGCGTGACACCTTTTTGTACGCGATTGCCGCTAACAACCGTTGTGTCGGCTTGTTTCCGTCCACGTTTTCGAGAGCGACTTGAGGTTCCTTGACGGAGATTTTGTCAAGATGATCGATTAGATCACTCAACGTATTACGGGCGGTAAATTCTAACGGCTACTATAGCTACCTTCTCTATACGTACGCTTCGTACGCGTTACTCACGGCGGCCACGAGGGAGTGTACTTCTTCAGTCTTGACGCCCAGGGCATCCTCGGCGTCGTCAGCGCTCGCCTCTTCCACCACCTCCCGTACTATTACGCGCGCTGCTCACTTGCCGAAGACGACGGCAACATCCAGTTCAAGAGCAGGCGGTTACATCTCGGTTCTCTCCCCGCTCACTTCGAGGGAACCTACGGCCCAACCAACTCGAAGGTCGATGTAGAGTCGGGATCGCTCGAAGAGTTTCTCACAGAGCGGTACCGGTACTACACAGAGGCGCAAGACGGCTCGTTGCGGTACGCGGCCATCGACCACGAGCCGTGGCCACTGTACAAGGCCGACCCGACAATCGAGACCAACACGCTTTTCGAGGCTAATGGGTTTGCATACCCGGAGACCGAGCCAATGCACTACTACAGTCCCGACGTGACGACGATCGCATCCCAGAATCGCCGGGTGTGACTGAATGCCCGGTCATTCGCATATCGTCGCTGACGAAGACTGGTCGTCCCAAGGAACCCTCTTCGGATTCACCTCCCTCACGTACGCCATCTCGTGGTCGCTCTGGGATGTGTGGGCGATCAGTGGGGATCGAGCCCCACAGGGACAGTCCTGTTCGTATTCGGCGGGCTTGGGCCATTCGCCGCGAGTGCCGTCCTCGTTTGGGTATCTGGGCGCTCCGTAAAGTCGTGGTTTCGTGGCATCTTCGAAGGCCGCATTGCACTACGGTACTACGTACTCGCGCTCACGATTCCGATCCTCCTATTGCTCGGTGCTGCCGTGATCCACGTCATTTTCTTCGATGGCGTCGTGACACCGGACTTGCTCCCCGGCGTTATCGAGTATCCGCTATTCCTCGGATTCGTGATCCTATTCGGCGGCGGTCTGGAAGAACCCGGCTGGCGCGGGTACCTCCTGCCAGCACTCCAAGAGACATATTGGCCGCTCACGGCCGGGCTCATCGTCGGCATCATCTGGGCCGGGTGGCATCTCCCGCCGGTCTTCATCCCGGGCACTATCTAGCACACGCTCCCACTCGGGCTCTATATGCTCCAGCTCGTTGAGCTCTCGATTCTATTGACGTGGCTTACGAACCGGGTTGGCGAGAGCGTTCTGCCGGCCATACTCTTGCATGCGGGCGCCAACGCACTCCTGAACTACCCCGTCGGCGGTGTCGCGGGTGCGACGACACCGCTTGGACTCGGACTTCTCGTGGCGGCACTCACCGTCGTAGTCACTGCCCTGGTCATCACTGCTGGGAAGTCGCTTGGCGCAGACCATCCAACTCGCTAACGCATTTATCAGGAGCGAACGATGATTGACCGTATGGCGGCGTCGAACGCCACCGGGGCAATCGGTCGGGTATCGAGACGAATCGGTCGATACGTCAACCACGACGACGTCCTCGTCCGGTTCGTCTCCCTGTGGGTCGTCGTCGCGAGCGTGTTCACGGCGGCGTGGATCCTCAGCTACCTGTTTCTCCCCCAGGGACTATTACGCGGCGGGAACCCGGGCGCAGCCACTGGGTATGCGGGGAGTATCACGCAGGAATTCCTGTGGCTGTTCGGATGGAACGTCAGCGTTTCTCTGATCGCCGTCGGCGCGAACACACTTCGATCGGTGAACACACCGATGGGCTATATCATCGAGGTCGTCCAAGCGCCCTGGTACGGTGCAGTCTGGGGGACCGGGTCGCTCGTTATTGGGACAGGAGAGCGCATTTCACCGTCTTTGGCCGTGCTCGTTGAACGGAGCGGTCCGATGGAGATCACGGCAATCGTTGCGATCGTGGTCGCGACACGGGGTGTGATGCTCTGGCACCAGCAGTCCGGTCTTCGATGGCGAGAAGAGTTCGAACGCGTCCAATCACCCACCGACTGGTCGCTGACCCGCCGGGAGTGGACGCTTCTCGCTGGAGGATACCTGCTGTTGGCAATCGCTTGCTATCGGGAGGCCGTCGCAATAGCACAGGTCGCTGGGTGAGCATGCGATCTTGCGAACATGGGTAGGACAGGACATCCAATATCGGGAATGTAATAGTTCGCAACAACTGACTCTAATTTTGTATTCGGAATCTGGGCGTCGTCATCGGCGAGATGCCGGCGAGAATCACCACGTAGATGGGTAGATCCATTACCCAGTCGGTGCTTCCGAGTTCGGCGATGCCGTCCAGCGCTTGCCAGACCGTCCGAACGACGACGCTGACGTGATTGGCGCATGGGCGCTTTGCGGGGTCGGACGGGACGACCGCCGGGCCGGCCCACGCCGAAGTGACAACTAGGATATGATGAACTGCGTTGCGACAATCACCAAGAATTCCGGGAGCGACAGTCGCAATAGTACCGTTAGATGAGGACAGCCAAGACGTTTGGGAGAATGAGTGCATCCCGACACCCATCCGGCAATTTGGGGTGGCGAAGCCTGCCGCGCAGTCGTCACTGGCGTCGCGGTCGTAGCCGTCATGTTCGCCATCTGCCACCTCCCGAGGTGGTTTCTCGCGTTAGGACACGGAGTCGGCCTCGCACTGGCCAACCACCTCCTTGGCCTGACTCTCATGGGCATCACTTACGGGATCGTCTACGCGGTAACTGGAAACCTCTGGCTAGTCGCTTTCATCCACGCGACGATGAACAGCCCACCTGTTCTGGTTGCCATGAGCGTTCCTCCTGAGCTCCACTTTGTCGTCGGTGTCGTCGAATACGCTACCATTATCGCGGTCGTATATCTGGCCACGCGAGTGACCAAGGCAGATGGGACAGTTCTTGCCGGGTTCCAGCGAGGGGCAGCGTTCTGAATCGCCTGCCTGATAGCGGACGCACTTGTCGAGCAGTTGTTCGTAACGGTCGGACGAGAGAGTGTACTCTTTACTGATTCAGAAGGGCCAGCAGCACGGCACAAAGGCCAGCCACGGTCACGATCCCACGTGCTATCAGAATACCTCCTGTGTCAGTTCCTGCGAAGTTCGCAATTGTAACTGTCAGGAAAACCCCTGTCGTCAGGAGCCCGATTCCAAGAGCGAGGAAGCGCATCTTCGGGGCGTCGTTTCGTTTGAAACCACGATAGGCTAGCGTTGCGACGAACAGACCAACGAGAGCGGTCAATCCCCGTGAGAGCCAGGCGATACTACCGGCCGAAAGCGCGTCCCCACCGAGGAAGCCCAGTATCATTGCGACTCACCTCCGTAGACAGTCCAGAGGATGATTCCTAGCCCGGCAAGTTCACTCCCACTCACGAGTACAGATCGACCGACGGCATCCACACTCGTGAGAGTCGGCAATCCGATCCGAAGAAGCTCCGGAACGGTCGTGAGCAGAATTAGCCCGACCGCGAGATACAGCATTCCTGGGCGTCCTGGCCCCCGACGATAGCCGCGAAGAAGTACGAGCGCGATCCCGACAGAGAGACTGATCGACAGCAGCGTCAGGACGACGACGGTGAGCGCGATCACCGGATCCGACGATGGCGAACGTAGTTGTAACAATATGTCCAGCATTCAGGACAACCCCTCGAACAAGTCCGTGAATCGGTCGGCCGGATTCGTCGCGGATCTCGTCACGGCCACTTCGTACGCACCATCTTCGAACGTGACCGACACTTCGTCTACGGTCGCCACGTATCGTTTGTAGTGGTGGCCATCTGGGTCGATCGTCTGTTGTTCAGCCACGAGATCGGCCTCCTGTAACCGTTCGAGGCGCCGGTACGCTGTCGGATCGGACATGTCACAGGCTGTGCAGAGTTCGGAGGCGGACATCGGTTCAGTGGTGAGTTCGGCGAGGATGGCTCGCGCGTACTCGTCGTCGAGCAACGCGAGGAGTTCATCGTCGCCGTCCCCTTCCATACTGTCTTCCTGAGAGTGGTTGCAAATAAAAAGCCCTCCCGACTTCTGGATCGGAAGCCGGTACTGGGGCGCTACTATGATGCCGGCCTTCCAATCAGGTATGCCCACCACAGAGACCCAAGGCCGGACTACGTGGCGTGTCCGGTACTGGCTTACCTGGCCTGTTTGGAACCACGACGATCGACGACTTCGGGCCCCGATCCGGGCGCTGTTACCCCTCGTCCTGACGTTTCTGGCTCTTGCTATTATCCAGACGGCGGCCCGGGCCCGGTTCGAGCATCCAATCCGCGAGTTGATTGAGCTGAGCGGCTTGATAGTCGTTCTCACCGGGGGGATCCTCGTCGCCACGAAGCTCCTCGATCGACGTCCGGTCGTCGACTACGGGCTATCGTTCGACCGCGATTGGTGGAAAGCGGTCGCCGTTGGGAGCGTGACGGGCCTTGCAGTCAACGCCGGAGCTCTCGTGGTGTCCTTTCAGGCTGGCTGGGTTTCCGTGACAGGATTCGCCGAATCCCCCGGTGTTCTCCCGTTCGTTCCGGCGGTGATCGTCACATTCGCGTATATCGCTGTCGCGGCAATCTGGGAGGAGTTCATCTTCCGAGCGACCATGTTGAAGAACCTCGCAGAAGGCGGAGCAGGATATGTGGGCCGGAAGCCAGCCGTACTTCTGGCCGTCCTCCTCAGCACGCTCGTCTTCGCGGCACTACACGGCGGGAAGGTAACTCACGTCAGTCAGTATGGCTACTACGTGATAGCTGGTCTCGTGCTCGGGAGTGTGTACGTGCTTACCGGCGATCTCGCACTTCCGATCGGCTTTCACGTGTTTTACAATTTCTCACAGGGACTCTTCGGGCTCGGTGTCTCTCAAGTCACGCCCGAACTCATCGTTGTCGATCTCGTCGGCCCCGACAAATGGGTCGGTGAGGAGGGGCTGATCCACGTCATCTTTGCACTGCTCGGTGGTCTATTGCTTCTCGTGTATATTCGTTGGCGGGACGGGCAGTTACAAATCAACGAACATGTGACCCAGTGGAATCCAATTACTGAGTGACAGGAAAACAAGGCGACTGCCCTGAGTCAAGCCTCGATGAAGTCCACCTGTGCATCACGACGACGGGCCTCGTCCGGCGGCTTGCGAGTTCAGAGTGGAGGGCCATAGGGCGTATACTCATCGATCAGCACACGGGTAATTGATGGTATCGTCCGTGGCGTGGGTATTCCCCGAGACGGGAAGGGACAGTGTATTCCGTACAACCATCCCGAATCGATACTCGTAGTCGGTCGGAGCACCGAGTCACATTGAACCTATTCAGGGGTTCGCTCATCAAGGGCTCACGTCAGCCCGGTTGTCGCGCAACGACACTACAACTGACGTGACGAGTCCGTGAGGCTTGAATATCCGATCCACATACATCGCTTCAATGCCCTCCAATCGGTTCGACCGTTCCCAACAGTATCCCGGCTTATGGAACCAATGAAACGTCGTGACTTCCTCGCAGCAGTCGCGTGTGGAACCGGAGTGCTGGCCGGGTGTTCGACGAACTCCGGTCCTGTTCGTGACCCGAGTCCGACGCCCGAGCCAACACCGCCACCGGGCGTGAACACCCTCACTGAGGAAAAGCCGCTACCGACCCCGGATGCTGTCTCGGACGAGACAGCCGCGCGCTCGTTCGTCGAGACACACGAACGGCGGTACGTCTACAACGAACTCGTCGACGGGTTCGGAACCACCCAACCCGCCACCGATATCACTGTCGAGTCCACGGACGCTGCCGTCGTGTACACTACTGATGAGGGCTATTACCTGTTGTCGACGTGTCGTGGCTCCGCACAGTACTACGACCCGGACGGCTCACCGCGGGGCGCGGGCCGAAATGCCGCCAGCGTCGCCCACTTTGTCGGGTCGGACATCCACCGGCGAATTCCGTTCAATGCCTACCGGTGTGCGGAGCCGATCGTCACCGACTCCGGCGAAGGGGATGAGGACAGATCGTCGGCACGGTTCCAGATCTACGATTTCGAGACGCCGCCGAACTACGACCAGCCAGACCAAGGTGGTCACGAGGTCACTGTCCGGGTCTCCGATGCCATTGGGGAGGTCGTACTGGATCGAGACTACCAAACCTCGCTCCCGCTGACTGTGCAACCGAAGGTGACTCCGACGACCGGTGAGTATTCGCTTTCGGTGTCGACGACGGACGGCGGCCAGGTCCAGCACGACTGGTCGCTGTCCGGGGCGATCGACCCCACTTGGTGGGCGCTCACCGTCTTGATCACTCACAGCGGAGACGTGACGGTCCAGACGCTGTATCCCAACGAGATGGTTGGCTTACCCTCTACATCCCTGTGTACCCGGATGGGTTAATATCTGGAGCAGTCGTCGCAAATCCACTGAAACTCCGGAGCGGTAACACCGAAATCCCTGGGGAACACAGTCCGGACGATGCCCTCCAGACGTCCGCTCGTTATCAGTCTCGTCGTCGGCGTTGAATATCTCGTACTTGTTCGGGATGAGGTTCGCAAAGGAGACGAGGTGTCGGAGTGCCGCGAGGGGTTTGCTCTTCGATCGAATCGTCGCCAGTGACTCTCCCGTGTCGGGATCACGGATCGTCCAGTTCTCGACGAACAGCGAGAAGTCTTCGTCAAGGACGACGACCTCCTCACCGGTCCCCGCGTCCGTGATCGCGTAGTTCCCTGCCACGTCCATGGTACCGCCAGCCTTCACGGTGAACGCATCCTCATCATTCCCGTTCACGAACGGGAACTCCTCTTTCATCTTGAACATCTTCTGCTTCCCGCGCAGGACGACGTTGCCGGTACTGTCGCGGACGACGTACTTGTTCCGGATCGCCGACTGTGTGACCTCGTAACGATCGTCGTCGAGGTCGACCGTAGAGATGTCGTACGGAGTCGACGCCGGTCCGGACGTGGAGGGAACGGACATGGATTCTGGTAGCTCACGTTCGGAAAAAAGTTTTCTGCTCGGGTCGATAACCCGGCGTCAATACTCTACGAGTAATTCAGGCAACAGCCATTGCAAGCGAAATGAGTGCACCGTTGATGCCAAGAAACCCGACCACGTATTCCACGAGTCCTCGAGCGCCGGCTCGACTCAGGCCAGCCACCAGCCCGTCGTTTCCTGGCCGTCGGTATCGTCAGTAGTCGTGTGCCCAATCAACCGCCGTACTGCGGATAGACCGCCCGTGATCACCAGCGCGATGAGAGAGGTCCGACCGATAGCGACTACTACCGGCACCGAGACGAGCTGTGACTGCACAAATAGAACGTTTCACATGAGGTTGTTTTCATTCACCTGCGGAGAGGGTAATTGAGTGATCCATCCCTCAATCTACTCTCGTTCGATTGCCTGATCGATCAATAAGAGCTTCCTAACAAAGTGACGAGCAGATCTTCGAAAGTGGATGGAACGATCCATATTCTCTAATTCAATCACCTATCCAACAAAAGGGGACACCGCGCTTACCACGCTTGCTATCGGGAGCATCCTCGTCATCTCAATCTCTGTCAGTAACGGTGTGACCGATACAGAGGGAGTATCGACTAAACCTCTGATATCGTATCTGGTCTGTCCAATAGGGCAAACAGGATTCAGGAAACAGGTTGTTGCTTACACCCAAGTTTCGAGACAGTCTGTTGAACAGAACGAGATGTCGATGTCTGAGTCGGACTCTTTAGGGTGCACCCGAAGCGTGTACGCCTTGATTTCGGTGTCGCAATTCGCGCAACTCATATCCCTACCCAGATTTTGCTACTCCTTTGTTATAGAGTATTTACTAGGCAGTTACGAGGTGCAGAGACTCCATGCCTCGGTGCTGCTACTAGAAGCGCTACTGACGTCGAAAGTCTCCTCCGCCTCGTTTGATCACCATTGTAATTGAAGCGTGCTGAATATGCGCCCTACATCTTGTACGCTCAGTTCAACGTTTCCAGAAGCTGTCAGAACCAGCGTGCAAGATACAGAAGATGGGGCCATTATGGCCTTGGAACGATTCCCATAAAAGTCATAATAACCCGACAGCTTCAATCATTTTTGCCCGTTTTAGGCGGCTCGACTGCGTCACTCTCTACGCTCTTCCCGTCGTACGATACGTCGTCCCCCTCAGTCCATCCGAGCCTTCCAGCAGCTGTTCTTCGGCATTCGGTGGCGGGAGAAAGCGTCCCCGCTTTCCCCAACCCGATCGGTGGCGCGTTATGATAGATAGTTTCGTACTCGCCCGCTCGCACCAGATATGTCTCATGCCAGATTCCGACATCGTCGCTCTCATGCATTTGCTCATTCGTCCATTGCATTGCGGGAGCGTGCCGAGCGTCCGCATCGAGCGCGTACTCTCGCAAGTCCTCAAATGACCGCCAGTACTGGACGGATTCGTGGTTCCGGATTCCCAACTTTGTGTCGTGCGCCAGCAATCCGCTTCCCGGGTCGGACTCAAGCTCGTCAAGCATGCTCGGCATCGCTCGGATGACAGGGAGCCACTTGTGGATTTTCCAGAGCGTGTTCACCCGCATTCCGATCCGAAATACCACGAAGTCCCCGTCGATCTCCGCTGTTACCCGTTCGGTGTTGAGTGCTGTCATGCTTCCCTCCTGTCACGTTCGAGACGGACTGTCCGTGCAGCGAACGTTATCGAGATACTTCGATACGTGTTCTGTTAACAGTTACCGTGATACTTCGCACAAAATAGCCAGTGATCCATTGTCGGTGATAGATGCGAGCCCTATATGCAGCACGACCGTAGAAACCCTACCAATTGCTGTCAGTAGTTGCCTGCGAGACACAGAAAGTGGATTCAGCAAAGACACGTGTCGACATTGGTGTTTCCGAGCATGAAACCGTGACCTGACTTCTTTAGGATTGGGAACGCAGACGGATGTACGTCCAATGAGTGAACGCCACTGTCCGGATTGTGATGTCCAAATGGAGAAGACGAACGTAACAGCAGAAGGAGTCGGTGACCTCTACGTTGAAACTGAAAGAGATGGGGGTGTGCTTAACCGGCTCGGCGTCGGGCATCAAACGCCGCTTCATGCGTTTCTTTGTCCCGAATGTGGATTGACTCAGCTCTATGCCGAACTTTCAGGATAACACATCGAAATCGGTGACCGACTTTTCGAAGATACACGCCCTCTACTTTGCACGCGGGGCCTGACAGAATTTAGAGAGTACTGTCCCTCAGTCATTATTGTTCTGAGACACTCTCATTCCGTTCTAGAATTACCGTGAGCCCATCTGTATTGATATGAACGGTTAGTCGGTCCCGCTGTAGTTTGTAGACTTTACAGTGGTGACCATCAGGGTCAGCCACTGTCTCGGTTGTGAGGAAGCCGGCTGCTTGAAGACGGTTGAGTCGGCGGTATATCGTGGATCGTGACGTGTCACAGGTGACAGTGAGGTCACGTCCACGCCGCGGCCCCCGACTGAGAGCGACGAGAATTTCTCGTGTGGGAGTATCATCCAGTAGGTCCAGACGCGATGGGGCCGACCGACTGTTGTGGGAGACGAGGGGGTCACCGGTCGAGTCAGTTTGATCGTCGGGTGCGGTCGTTCGATTGGCAGTAGTCGCCATCGTATCTATGCCGTCGGACCAGCCCTCTGTAGCCGTGTTGTCTATCTACACTACGGACGGCAACCGCCGGGGGCTATTCAAATTGATGTAGTCAGAGAGATTCCGGGACATCGCGGGCGAGCGGTGGTTGTGGACCGTCCCAGATATGGCTGAACACGAGCCGACGGGCGCGCCACAGTTGGTGGAGGGATGGCGATAGCGTCGTCTCGGGCTCGGTTGCGTCCGACTCGGGCGGATATGCCCACAGACGGGCCGCCCGTTGGCGGTAGCGGCGTTCGTACTCGGCGAGCGCGTCCCCGACGGTCGTGGGGCCGTACATGAGCGCGTCGGCGAGGATCCACGCTGCCTCGATATCGATAGCCGGTCCCAAATGGCCGCCGGGAAGGGCCACACGGGCCGCCGTCCCGATACGGGCGACGTGTCCCCGTGCCAGCGAAAGCGGGGCCACGGTCGGAACGCGCCGGTACGCGAAGCCGTCACGGTCGAGCCCATCGAGGGGGGCGCTGTTGGGAAAGAGGGGGCCGAACCGGTCGGCGATGCCGTCGGGCGAGACGACGGCCCTGGCCGGCATCTCGGCCGCGGTTACGAGCTGAACGTAGGTGCTGTCAGTCGTGGGAACTGTGAACGCGGCATCCGACGTGGCCCACGCCTCCGTCGGGCCATCGGGTTGCGCTCTCTCGTCCGGCCACGCGAACGCCCACGTGTGCAGGCTGTCCCCTAGACGTGGACCGTCGGTCCCGAGACACGACCGATCGGCCGTGACGGCCGCGTCGAACGGCTCCGTGACCCCACTTTCGAAGGTGGCCTCGACGCCGGTCGGTGTCGACTCGACAGCCGTCACCGCACCCGCCGCCGTCCGGACGCGCGCTAAGACGTGTGAGGCCAACAGTTCCCGCAACGTCGAGCGATCGATGGCGACCAGCGCCGGCCGCCCATCTTGATCGGCACGCCACGAGTGTTTGGCCACCGGACAGGCTAGTGTCGCGAGTTTTCGGCCCCGATCAACCACGGGCCGTCGTAGGCCGAGACGTTCTAGCAACGTCAGCCCCGGTTGCCACATGACTGCGACGGGAGGGGCTGCCGACTCGCTGGCCGACGGCGCGAGTACGGGGTCAAGGCCGGCATGGTCGAGGAAGCCAGCGGCCATTACGCCGGCGAAGTCGTCACCGACGACGAGTACCTGCCGGTCAATAGCCCGGCTGGTACGCTCGACGGATTGCTCGTGCCCACCGTCGTGACAGAGCACGGCGCGGAACGCTCCCATCATAGACTCACTCTCTCCCACAGATGACCGGACAAGACTCCACGGTCCGCACATCGTTCATGACGAGTCTAGGGGAGACCGAACGGCGGTGCATAGACGACGGTAGGACAGACGACCACGTAAATAGGTGTCGCGTGTTTCTGATCCTGAAAGGTCCCCAGGGCAATATTGATAGCCCCTGTGACGGCCGTCGGGCAGTCTGTACTGCCACTACACTCTGGGGGACGGACACCGTGCATTCATCTGATGACGGCAGACAACGGTCCGGTCAGTTCGGCAACTACGTCGGACAGCCACGATGGCACCTATGAGACGGATAGCGGACCCACAGACGAGCTACTGGCGCTGTTCGGTGACGATTACACGTGTAAACTCCTCCGAACACTCCGAGACGGTGCGATGCCGGCCCGCGCGTTGGCCGAGGCCACGGGCATGTCACGCCCGACAGTGTATCGTCGCCTCGACCGACTGACCGACGCCGGTCTGGTCGAGGAACGCCTCCAAGTAGCCTCGGACGGCCACCACCGCAAGGAGTTCCGGCTTACTGTCGACTCCGTTGCGTTCGAGGTCACGCCTGACGGTATCGACGACACCGTCGTCGCGGGCCAAATTGTGGATGACTGAATGCCGGTGCCGTCATCGGCCCCGTTGACGAATTCGGCCCTCCCCACTGAGTCACCCGTCGTGCCCCACACATCCGTCTATTCGTCCAGAATCCAGCCGATCAGGTATCCGGGTCGAACAGCAGGTCGAACACCTTGCGTTCGCCGAGTCGGATGTGTTTGTTCACTGTCGGCTGTGTGATACCTAAAGCCGCTGCCACCGCCTCTCCACTGCTCTCCCGGGGCCAGTCGAAATACCCCATCGCGTGGCCGGTTTCCAGCGCCTCGTACTGGCGGTCGCTCAGCCGCTCGCGGAGCTGCTCGCGGATCTCGCCTGGCGTCATGTCGGCCTCCCGGTGCTGGCGCTGTGCGGTCAGTTCCAGGGCGGGGTACGTGTCTCGTATCCGCTCAACGATAGTGCGTGTGTCCGCCTCTTGGGGCAGTTCGACGACTAATTCGACGCCCTCAGGTGTCGCGCGACCGCGCCGAAGGACGCCGCCGTACTCCGAAATAAGCGAGCCGAACCACGACGAGCCGCTGCGTTCAAGCACGGATCGGTCTTCGCCCTGTGAGACGACAGTCACGTCGCCCGGCAACACATCGGCTGCCCGGTCATGGAGCCGCTCGGGCCCCTCGGATTCGAGGGTGTAGTAGACGCTGACCGAGCCGTCCTGCCGGCGAACCGTCCGTTCAAGCCGGACAGGTGAGTCGACCTCGCGGGCCAGCCGGGCAAACGGGAGGTCCATGCCACCCCCGCGGAATTCGAGTTCGAGGGTGTCGTCGGACTCCAGTGCCCGCTGGCGCTCGATGGCCGTGATGGCGTAGCCGACTGACGTCCCCAGCTGCGAGAGGACCTCGACCGCATGGTCACTGAGCGCGTCGGGTTCGTCGGTGATGACGGTGAGGACGCCGTAGGTGATACCGCTGTAAGCAAGCGGGACGGCACAAACGGACCCCGCGCCCGACCGGAGAAACTCCTGTCGCCAGTCGCTGCGCCTGCTCCCGCCGACGAGGTCGTCGACGACGCGGGTCTCCCCCCGCTGCCACGCGTCCTGGGCCGGATGTGGGTCCGACCGGTCCGGCTCCCCACGAAGGGTCTGTTCGACGGCGTCCCGGGTGGTGCCGGCGACAGTCCGGGGCGTGAGTTGGTCGGCTCCAACCTCGGCGGCGGCGGTCCACGCTGCCGTAAACGGGGGGACATCGACCAGTTCCTCGCAGACGGCTTCCAGAATCCCCCGACGCGAGGAGCGTGTCGTTATCGCCGCTTCGACCCGCCGTGTTAGTTCCGTTATCGATTCCAGTCGCTCTGCACGCTCCGTCTGTGCGGCCAACTCTTCGCGCCTGTCTGCCAGTTGCTGCTCGCCGCGGAGTCGATTGAGGGCTGCCTCTAGCGTCGCGGCGAGAATGGTCGCCGCCTCGGTGTCGACCCGCTCCGCAGACGCCCAGACTACGAGCAGGCCGTTCCCGCCCAGCGGAAGCAACAGAGCATCGTTGCCGGCGTCGACGCCTACGGCTGGGATATCTTCTACATCGACCCGACGCATGGTCTCGTCGACGAACGCCTCCCACGCAGCGGTGTCCCCATCCGTCAATGGGGCCAATTCGGCGACGTCGGGGGCGTCGGGACCAGTCGCCGTCGGGACCAACTCGCCGCTCTCGGATGCGTATCGGTACACCGCTGCCGCGGGCATGTCGAAGACGTCGGCGGCAGCTGTCGCCGCGACCGTGCTAGCCTCGGTGACGCCGTCGGCTGTGGTCAGTTCGGCAGTGGCGTCGTGGAACGATTCCAGTGTCCGCTCGCGGGCCTTACGATCGGTCACATCCCGACTGACGATGACGATACGCGTGGATCCCGTGTCCCACTCGGTCGGATAGAAATCCGAGTGGACCCACCTGATCTCCCCGTCGGGTCGCTCAATTCGGTACTCGATGGCGTAGCGCTCGTCGGCATCGCCGCGGCGGACCGCGCCGACAAGCCGTTCGATGAACGCTTGATACTCCTCGTCGTCCTCCGGATGGAGTGTATCAAAAAACCCCTCCTCGTAGGTCTCGTGTAACTGTTCGAGGGGCTGGCCCCATATCTGCTCGTAGCCGGAACTGACGAAATCCGGAGCTGGCTGCGTGCTGGTCAGCTCTCCGACCGGCGCGAGGAAGATGGCCTCCTCGATACGGTCGATGATGGCCTGCAGTCGGCGCTCGTTCTCGCGTAACTGCTTGGAGTTGGCGACCCGTTCGAGCGCGGTGGCGACATGTCCGGCCAACACCCGCATGATGTCGACGAGGTACGTCTCGTACTCTTCGCGTCGCTCGTGACCGGCGGCCAGTAGGCCGTGTTCGCCCAGCGGCACGACAATAGCCGCGGTCAGCGGGTTGTGGTCGTGGTGGTCGCTCGGGTTATAGGTTGTCGCCTCGCCGCGTTCGAAGAGTTCATACTCGCGGTCCCCGGGAGTGAAGCCAACCGGTCCGACCTGCATCTCCTCGACAGGAGCAGTCCCAGCGACGTACTCCAGGCGGCGAAGGTTGCCGTCGTGTCGCCAGCAGGCCGTCATCGGCAGGTCGAGCACGTCCTGTGCCGTCTCGACAGCGATGTCGTAGACTGCCTCGCGTGTCTCCGCACCTTGGATACGTTCGGTCGCCGACTGTAACTGTTCGACGGCCCGCTCGCGCTCGCGGCGCTCGGTCACATCCCGTAGGGTGGCCAACGTCGCCGGTTCACCCCCGTGGCGAATACGGGAGACGGACGTTTCGAGTGTCAGCCGCGTCCCGTCTGGCCGCTGTAGTTCGAGGTCGTACTGGTCGGGCGGGGACTCGCCCTCGATGCGCCGTCGGTAGCGATCGGTGACCATCTCCTGACACTCGGGGGTAAACACCTGCTCGAAAGACATCCCCAGTAGGTCCTCCCGGTCGTAGCCCGTCAACTGTTCGAACTGTTCGTTAACGAAAACGTACTCCGCGTCCCGGACGACAACGATGCCGTCGGTACTTTGCTCAACGAGCGTAGAGTACTTTTGTCGCTCCTCTTCGATGGCGAGCTCGCGGCGCTTGCGCTCGGTGATATCGGTGTACCAGACATAGGCCTGCCGTCGACCGTCGGCTTCGAACGGCAACACCCGCAGGAGGAAGTCTCTGATGCCCTCGGCGGTCTGGCGCCGGACTTCCGTCTCGACGGGCTCGCCGGCGATGGCCTGCTGGCGGATGCGCTCGTACCCCTCCCGTTCCGAGTCGGGAACAACGGCATCGGCGATGGGGCGGTCCGCGATGGCGTCGCCGTCGAAGCCAAAGACCGTCTCGAACGCCCCGTTGACCTCCATGATGAACGGATCGCCGTCGATGAACTCGACAGCCATGATGGGGTCGGGCGTGTTCTCGAACAGGATCGACCGACGGTCACGCTCGGCTTCGAGACGCCGCTGACGTTCGCGCCGCTCGGTGACGTCACGCGAGATAGCGAGAAAACGCTTTTCGCCGTCGATGACCGCCCGCGTCGGGTTGACCTCCAGCCATCGTCGTTCGCCGTCAGCCGTCTCGATGGCCTGCTCGTAGGGTTCGACATCCTCGCCGTCCATCACTCGCCGGATGATGTTTGGGATCTCTGCGGGGTCGAACTCCTCAGTCGCCATAGTCAACCCCTCAGCACCGAGTTCGAGGACGGTCTCACGGTCATATCCCGTCAATTCACACAGTGTCTCGTTCACTGTGATGAGGTCGCTCGTCTCCGGATCGTGGACGGCGATAGCATCGTTGACGCCGTCGAAAATTTGTTCGTACTCACGCCGGCGGCGCTTGCGGTCGGTCACGTCACGCTGAATCGAGAGGACACGCCTCGCCCCACCGATCGTAGCGGGCGCCAGCGTCGCTTCAAGCCACAGCGTCTCGCCGTCTCGGGTCCGGCCGCGCCACTCGACGGTACGGGGTTCGCCGGTGTCGGCCACCTCCCGAATGAGACGCCAACCTCGCTCGGCCGTGTACCCCTCCTCGGTGATGCTGAGCCCCTCAATACCGAGTTCGCGTATCGTTTCTAGGTCGTCGTATCCAAGCAGTTCGTGGTATGACTCGTTGGCGTCGACGATGTCCCCGCTTTCGGGGTCGAAGACGACGATGGCGTCGTTGACGCCGTCGAAAATCTGCTCGTATTCCGGTGTCAGACGCTCGGTCCGTCCGCCATCTCGCTCGCGACTGACGACAGTTTCGAGTCTCCCAACAGCCACGGCTGGGCGGCGTTCGACCAGCGACCGCGGGAGGTAGTCGGTCGCGCCGGCCGTCAACGCCGTCGCGACAGCGCATTGTTCTTCGACAAGGGCGACCACCGGGAGATCCGGCCTTCTGTCGGTGACCCGATCGAGAGCGGATGGCCACGAACCCGAATCGTACCGCTGGTCGACACATAAACAGTCGATCCGGTCAGGGATGTCGTCGGGGTCGGGCATGGATATGACGGAGACTTCGGACGCCTCGGTCTGACTGTCGAGGGTGTCCGCTACAGCCTCGTCCCCCACCACACCGACCCGGAGCGGTTGGGTCGTGAATGGCATCGGTACGAACTCCGATTATCATACATGTTTTGCGAACGTACAAAACGGTTATCACGTCTATTTCATCGTCATGCGTTTCCGAACCAAGATACCGCGCTGTTGTAACCCGGGGTACACTCCCAGCCGCCCGGAGTCCCCTGTGTCTACAGAACCTAGCCTGTATCATATTCATTGATATCCGAAATAGATCTCGCTCGGCTTGCTGTCGAGTCAGTATTAGTTTGATAACGCAATTGAGAGTTCGATGATGAGACGGCGACAGGCGGTCTCCACTGGCACGGTATCCAGTTGTCCCTCGGTATCGAGAATGACCCCGTAATGAGCCAGCAAAGAAGCGTCAGGGCAGTTACCGCCCATCGAAGTCCCGTCAGACCCTCACTCAACGTAGTTCTGAAAGATCAACAAGTATATCGACTTCCGCGGTGATCCACGCGGTCGTCGTGTCATCCTCGATTCGCTTCGAAACAAACGTTACCGTGTTCGATTCCGGGTCGGAAACCACATCGAGTTGGGAGAGGTCTGACACTCCATCTGATCGCTGAGACTGGTCGTCGATCCAAGGGACAGCCTCATCCTGCACATCAGGGTCGGTCATACCCGAGACAATGAGTGCCGGAGTCATAATATGGAACGCAATGTTTCCGGGTCTGAAACAGACGTGTGTGGTCAATTAGCCCAGCGATGTCTATTATCGTGTTGCAGCGTCAGAAACACTCGGTGGGGGTTGATTACCTACCGGCCGGTATGTACAGGTAGCCGCCGGTCGGAGGCGGTCCCCGAAAAGTATCCGACACACCTGCCCACCATCGCCCCCGCCCGTCCCCCGCATGGGGCTGGAGCCCACCAAGTGCCCTCTGACATGCCCTCCTCACGCGGTCCATTCCCCGTACTCCCCCTTCGTCGCTTTACTATATTTTCAGAGCCCGCCGCGCTCTCGCTATGGGCTGGACTCAAATTAGTACCATGTATACGTGGATAGAAGCCTGGCAAACTTTCTGCGGCGGCGGCCTACTTATAAACTGACCACCCTTTCGCGGCTCAGTAGAAAGTACTAGCTTTAGACAGCAAGAGTACTGACGTAGTTTCAACATCGCTTCGTCTGAAACTCTACCGACCAGCGCGGAGTAAGGCTGTGTGTGCCGATCTTCAACCCCACGAGAGTTCGTCTGAAACTAGTGAAAAATATCATACGCCAGTAATATAAACTTGAGAGAATATCTCTACTGCTCATGATTATGACTGTAAGTGCCTATCAGACACCCGAGAGAGCGTATGGTTCAGACACTGACGAGCTTTCCAAGAGTGAAGCACATGAGATCCTTCTGGCTGAGTCTGAGCATATCGAGGAGCAGACTGATGCAGAATACGTGGTCGATCGGCTTCTTGACCGGGGCTGGCTCTACGAGGTCGATGGCCAACTCCGCAAAACCGATTGACATCCCCCCGCGCTAATGCACGGGGCTTTCTCCTCAACTCTCCGTAACGACGAGGAACCAAGACAGCTATCCCGAACTGAACTCACCGAGTCCGATCGCTCGTGGTCCAGCAACTCAATGAAATGGGGTCGTTGCCGGGGTTGTTGACCCGCGTCGAAATCTCGTCGTCGTCTACGTCTTTAACCAACAAACAGACGCAAGAAATTAGAAATGTTGGGTAACTAAGTGGCACTGAGGAGTCCGATCCTGGAAACGTTCTCGGAAACCATCGAATCTCCCGGAAACTCAGTAACTGAAGACGAATACCCATCTGTTCGGGGCTTACCCTGAAATGCAGAAGCGACACACCGCGCCTTATCAGAAATATGGACAACAAGTCGAGTCTTCAGGAGATTGTGAAATACAAGACGCTTCGACCTCGTCCGGAGCAGAACTCGCATTCGGCGGTGGATGATAGTGTTCTAATCCGGGGACGTGGATGTAGTCTCCTGCGTGTGGGTGCTTCCCCCAGCGTAGATTCACCCCTTCCGTGTCCGTGTAATGGAACTTGTAATCATTTCGTGTCGTCCACTGGATATCGATTCGGGCGTCATCGGCCGCACACAGTCCATCGTCAAGCACGACTTCGAGGACTGACGGATGGAGGTAGTCGTCGAGTTCAGGTGTCGCGAGCGGTTCCATCTCCTCGACGACGTCACGAATCGTCAGTAGCGCTGGCCGATCCGTAGCCCCCCGGAGAGTATGGGTTTCTGCTTGGTCCGGAGAATCCCGCATTGCTCAGGCAGGGACGCTGTCGTCAGTCGGCCGCCGGTCACTGTCGACAAATTGCTCGGCGTTGCCGATCGAGAGCGCAGCGTTCGCAAACGCGAGATTCCGACGGAGTGTCTTCCACTCACGAATCGTCTCTGGGTCGATCTCGTCCTGTGGGGTTCCAGCCTCGGTAAGGGCCTGGTTCGTCTGGTTGATCGCCAATTCTTCGGGTGAGTCGACACCGAATTTGGACCGATACTCGGTGAGCTGCTCGCGCATTTCCTGGATTCGGGTGACGAGTTCATCGGTCGAGACGTGCTCAAGGATGTCGGCAGCCTGTTCGACGACGAGTGATTCAGGTGAGCGCCGATAGAGCGTGCCGCCCTGTTCGCCGGGTGTCGTCTCGACAAACCCCTCGTCTGCGAGTGTGTTCAGGTGCTTTCGAGCGGTCTTTGGAGCAGTTCGTGCATCGTCAGCTACGGCATCAGCTGAGACGGGGCTGTACGTATGCGCAACGACGTGTCGAATGCGCTCATAGGGTGTTGTTTCTGCCTCCCATTCCTCGCCGACCGCTTCGTTGACATCTGCAAACTCATCTGGTGGGCTTCGGTCGTTCATATGGAAACGCACGGATCAGGGGAACATAGTTCTTTGGCAAAGTTACATATTCCTCTCTATGGTGAAAACACCGGCTAAATCCAACTAGGTGAATTCCGGAAATCGCTCAGAGATAACGGAGGACAGGCAACCGGGCAGAAAACACCAGTAGAGACATTCTTGAAAACATTCGTTGAAATCCGGAAACGACACGCCATCGCTTATCGGCGACTCGAACGTCATAGAGACCCCAGATGCCGTTCACAAGCGACTTCCTAAGCGACGGCCGCGTCCTATAGTGGGAGGCAACCGCCGGACGAGGAGACAGTCATCGCGGTCGATGTCGCCCACATCAACCCCGTCACCGCACTCGTCCGGCAGGCACGCCAGCTGTCGGACTATCCAATCAGAATCTCGCCTGTTTCAACGTCGACTTCTCGCGGGAGTTCCGATACTGTCTGGAGACTGACGCCGATCCGACGGCTGGATATCGTAACGTATCGTATGGGTGTCGCGGAAAAAGAGTCAAATGATTTCCTCGTTAAACAGGGGCTGCTCGTTGGTACGACTGAATCCTTCGCGAAAAATCTCGTCCTCAAGCGAGAGTACGAAGTGAGGAACACCCATTCGGCTGGATGCAAGACGGTGTCTTCGGATTGTTTGATCGGGAGGTGCGGCTGTATCGCTTACGAACGGAGGAAGGGCTCGTTGATGGATTGCGGAACTCCGATGAATCACGTATCCCGATATTACTAGCGAATTAGGAGGAGCCGATGAAACGACTGGACATATCCCGATTCTGATCTAATCGTGTGACAGAATCGGGGCCCGCAGTGTAACAACTGTTCCAGTCGAGTCAGTAGACTCGAAATCGACGGTTCCACCTGCGATATCAGTCCCCCAAGCGGCCAAGGCGAGTCCGAATCCACTCCCATGTTCTAACGGTGTTTCCGTTCCCTGTTCAATAAGCGCAAGCTCGTTCTGATCAATACCCGGACCATTATCCCGAACACGAATCAGAACTGACTCGCCATCCTGCTCTACAGTAATTGCTACCCGTGGATTGGGACTGGTGTTGTGTTGTGCTGCATTTTGAATAATATTCGAGCAGACAACATTGAACAAGCTATCTACTGCGATACCGTCGGGTCCGTGAGTATACTCAACCGTGACTTCGGGATACTCCGCTCTAATCGAGGCCACATGTTCGCGAAGGATTGAGTTTAAATTGAGGGGTTCTCGATCTTCCCGCCCCTGTTCAAAGATATCAATGACTGCACGGACTTGGTCGCTAAGTTCCTGGATTTCAAGAGCGTGTTTCTTCAGCGTTTCTGCCTTCGCGGTACTGTTGTGCGTGGCTAGATATTCGGTATTGCCGAGGATGACCTGCACGTTCGTCCGGATGTTGTGCCGGAAGATTCGATGGAGAACCTCCAACCGTTGCTGATCTCGGAGCAGGTCACTGACATCATGTAGTGTAATAACTTGGCCGATAGTCCGGTCATGGATGTCCGTCAAGAGGCTTTCAGACACGTCGTATGACTTGCTGGTCCCAGATGGATTGAAAATCGTTTGACCGGTTCGTGCTGTCCTGCCAAGCGCCGACAAGTCCGGACTCACCTGTTTGAGTGGCTGGCCAAGGGCTTCGTCTGGAGGTGTCTGAAGGATCGTCGTAGCTTGATCGTTAATATCAACGATATGCCCGTGAGTGTCCAACACAACAGCACCTTGCTGCATCCGTTTAAACAGCGAATCGCGGGCATGTCGAATTGGAGTCGGAGTTGCTCCAAAGAGTTGAAACCGGGTTAGCGCTCCCAGGTATGCCACCCCAGAGAAAGCAAACGCAATCGGCGTTGGATCAACACCAGCTGTGGGGAGCAGATCCAGCAAAAATAGGACATTTGTCGCCCAGGGAGCCAGAAGGCCGACCAGAAGTGACAGGCTCTGGCCGCGAAACGTATTCACTCGACTCGTTACGAGTTGCAACAGCGGCAACGCTCCCAGAAAGCCCAACAGGTACGTGTAGATCGCTATGACCCAGAACCAGATTCCTGGCGTTCGAGTAAGCGTCGCAACCCCGTTTTCCTGAATAATGACGGAGCTCGTGTACAGTAACTGGTGATGCTGGCTCGTAAGTCCGAAAAAGGCGGTAATGGCAGGAACAATGGAGTAGAGCAAAATATAGCGGCGAGTCGTATACTCTTGATACCCTGCATATTCTAGTGCAAATAACAGCCACGCTACTGGGATGAGCGCAACACCGATCCAGGAGACGTCTACCCAGAAAACCTTCGATTGGAGCGATACCGCATTAATTCGAAAAATCAGCGTTACTGACCACCAGCATTGGCCCACCAAGAAGAGGACAAGCGGGTCTGCACCCGGTTTCGGCCGCTCTCTCCATGCGAGTAGGGCACCTGTAACGCCGACCCCAACCGTAGCGACCAGCACCATCTTAATCAGCGTCAGTGTAAGCACAGCTACGTTTGGATTACATGGTTCTCCGTCTTTATAACGTATTTCCCCTCGAAATTAAATATGATTGATATAATACTGATAAACGTTCCATTCACACTGGTACTATCCGGCCGACCTGAAGGCGAATAGGTTCGCCTTTGGATTTCTGTTATCTAAGCATCGGGAGAACCGCGAGAACAAGTGCAGGTAAACGGGTACATTCAGCTGCAATCGCAAGGGCCCCGTTGTTCTCGATACGATTGAGACAGAAAATGACGCCAGCTAAAAAGAGAAGACTAGCCAAGAGCACGCTGACTTCTCTAACAGTGAGGACACTCTCACTAACAGCGACAACAAGGATGGCCGCTGTCAGAACCGTGATTCCGTAAAGGACAAATTTGGTCCCTCGAACCCCAACTACGACCGGGAGCGTCCGGACGCCGGTCTCACGGTCACCCGCCGTATCACGGACGTTTGGAATTTCAGTATTCACAAACGTAGCTAACACAAAGAAGAAGAATACGACACCGGCTGCTGGAGACACGGACGCATCAACAAATGCGAGTGGCAGAAAGACAATCACGAGTGACCACGCAACTGCAACGAGAGCCGAATTGAGAATAAATATCTCTTTGAGCCGCCGGGTTTGCTCCGCAAACTGTGGTATCCAATTATACGCATAGAGAACCCAGACTGCACCCGGTAACAGCGAGAGGCCAAAAGAGAGCGGCCCACCGAAGACGGAAAGTGCCACAGCAAGTCCATATGCGATAGCTGCCAGAACGTAGAAGCGATCTTGATACTGGCGCACGAAGGCGGTTCGTGCTGGTGCCGTCTTCGCATCGGTTTCAATATCAACCAACCGATCGTTTCCGTATACTGCAAACGTTAGAAGTCCTGCCACGATGGGGGCTGGACTCAGCGGGAGTGAGAGCAGTTTACTCACAAGAACAACTTCTGCGGCCGCGATAAGAGCGAGATATACGGAACTGTAGAGTAATAGGTTCCGAACTGGTTTCGTGCGGGTAGATAGTTTTGTAATTAGAGAGCGGTACGTTCTAGACTCCATACCAGGCTTCTTTCCCTGGTTTTGTGGATCAGTTACCATTGCTGCGGTAGCCCATTGGGGAAACGCTGCAGTAAATCCCTAGAAGGAAGTAAAATTTTTTTCTTACCGGCCTGTATTAATGGTGAAGCTTTGTGGATTGGTAGCAATCTCTGTTGGTCAACCAATTATCGGGTGGGTAGTGTTTCGTTAGCAGCATTGAGCCACCGAGCAAGGCACTTGTACAGCCCATCAGAACGGCACAGCGGTTCTGAGGACGGCGTACACCCAGAATTACTGGTCGGTGACGGACACAGATAGCAGTCAATATCCCATGCTATCAGACTGATTGGCTACTCTTCCATGTGTTCTTCAGCGTGAGTGGTTGACGGTGGCCACCGTTAGTCGTCGAAATATCCTTTATCGCTACTTTGCATGGTATTCACGACTAGGTCTCCTCTGGCTCCGGTGCGTACCACGCCAGGAGAACCCCAAGCCCCCCGAGGATGCCAGCGACGAGGAAGGCCGTCTCGTAGTTCGAGGCGTCGATGAGCCATCCGGCGGCGATGGGTGCAATGAACGCCCCCGCCAGGCTGACGCTCGTGAGAAAGGCAACGGCCGTCGCGGCGACGGCTGGCTCGACCAGTTCACGGACGTATGCGAAGACAAGGCCAAGACACAGCTGGATGGCGAATCCGGCGACGAGCAGCGCCGCGACGACGACAGGGACGGTTCGAATCGCAGTAAACCCCGTGATGACGGGCGTCGCTATCAAGAAGGAAAGCAGGACAATGGGGCGGCGGTTGCCACCGAAGAGGGTATCCGAGAGGACGCCACCGCTCATTCGCGAGAGTGCGCCAACGGCGGGAAACAGGGCAACGAGCGCGCCACTGAGCGCCAACGATAGCTGGAGGTCTTCGGTGAGATACGACGGCGCCCAACTGTTGACGAACAGATACAGCGCGTAGCCAAGGAACCCAAGGAGGCCGACCGTCCAGACGCGGCGGTTCGTGACGACGCGGCCGAGGTCCGACAGCGTCGGTGCCGGGGTCCCAGTAGCGTGTCCGCTGCCACGACTCATCGGCCAGAAGATGAGCACTCCCACGCACGCAATGCCCGTAAAGATGGGAAAAACCGCCGGCCATCCGAACTGCTCGGCGACGATAGGGCCGGTACCCTGCCCGATTGCGAAGCCGACAGGACCGCTCGCGGTGAACGTCGCCACGGCTGTCGCCTGTCTGGCAGGATCGAACGAGCGCCCGACGATGTCGATGCCCGCGTTCCAGACGACAGTGTAGGCGACGCCGCCAAGGACGCGTGAGGCGACGAGCGACCAATAGGCGCCGGTGGTGGCGGCCTGCCAGCCCCACACGCCGGCGACGAGAAGGAGACCGACTGCCACCGCGATGGCGTAGCGTGAATTCGTCCTGTCGAGCACGATCCCGACGGGAATGCTCGCGAGGACCACCGTCCCGAACATGACACTGACGAGGAGTCCGGCCTCCGAGGCACCGACTCCCAACGAGTCTCGAATGAGCGGTGTCACGCTTGCCGGAACGAGTTCGTAGGCGGCGAGCGCCACGGACATGAGAATCGCGCCCGCGAGCAGCCCCCAGCGGGCGCGCTCACTCGTCACGGCCGTTGTAGCATCCAATGCAGCGTCCTCGCTCGACACACCGACACAGTCCATGCCCGCGCCGTATTAACCTAGCGCGATGCGTTCGAGCCGAGTCTATTCCGCTGTGCATTCACTGAAAGGTTAACACGCTGTAAGCTCTGACCAGAATCAAGGAGTCCGGCATATGACAGATTGCGGTACTATATCCCCAACATCGACCGAACCCGATCTATCAATCCTCCCTGCAGGTCGAAGATCTGTGCCATCTCGTCGTCGGTCAACTCGAAATCGAAGATCGAGAGGTTGGCCTGCAGATGGGCTTGGCTGGATGCCTTCGGTATTGCAGCGACCTGTTGTTGCTGGAGGAGCCAGCGGAGCGTTACCTGTGCTGGCGATTTCCCGTATCGGTCACCAATCGCCGCCAAGGTGTCGTCGTCATTGATGCGGCCTTTCGCCAGCGGACTGTACGCCGTGAGCATGATATCGTGGTCGATACAGTACTCAAGCACGTCGGACTGGTCAGTGTAGGGATTGTACTCGACCTGATTCGTACAGATCGGTGTCTCTGAAGCTTCGCGTGCATTCGCAAGCTGTGCCACCGAGAAGTTGCTCACGCCGATGTGTCGAACCACTCCATCGTTCTGGAGTTCGTTCATTGCTCTGATCGTCTCCTCGATGGGGACGGACCGACTCGGCCAGTGGATCAGGAGCAGATCGATCGTCTCAATGCCAAGTTTCTCCCGACTTTCTCTGGCGACTCGCTTGGTCTCCTCATAGCTGAGGTTCGTTCGCCAGACCTTTGTCGTAATGAACAGGTCGTCTCTGCTGACAGCCGTGTCTGCGAGCGCCTGCCCGATGGCAGCCTGGTTCTCGTAATACTCGGCGGTGTCGATGTGGCGATAGCCCATTTCCAGCGCCTGAGAAACCGTCTCGGTACAGGTCTGGCCACGTAGACGATAGGTTCCGAGTCCGAGTGCCGGGACCTCTGCACGCGTTGTGGTGACGTATTCCATGATATAGCTTAGACCGACTGCGAAAAAGCTCCTGTGCCGACGGTCGTGACGAGTCTGTGTCCCCACCATTGGACGCATATCCCAACTTGCTTTCCGCTGGCTGCCGTACCTCGTTACAGATGCGTGTTAGTTTGAGGCAGTTCAAACAGCCGCTGTGCTACGTGATGGCGCTTCTGTACGTCGTCGCAGGGAGCTTGCATTTCGTCGTGCCGGACCTGTATGTCCAGATCGTACCACCAGTCTTGCCCGCACCGCTTGCGCTGGTGTATCTATCCGGTGTCGCCGAAATCGCTGTCGGGCTTGGTCTGCTGGTGCCACGAACACGCTCGTACGCCGCATGGGCGACGATTGCGTTGCTCGTTGCGATCTTTCCCGCAAACATCTACATGGCTGTCTCAATGGTTTCCATCGAGGGAGCTCCCGGTGGCGGCGATCCCTCTGTGTTGGCCCGCTGGGCCCGGTTGCCGCTTCAGGGTGTGTTGATTCTCTGGGCGTACTGGTACACCGACTGAGCGTCGAGACTCCCCCAAGTGACTGACTGGACGCTGGTTCGCTGGCCGGGTACTCTGCTGGTGAGTCCGTCGATGTGGAAACGGGCGTTTTCTTCAATTCGATCTGAGAGAGCGACGGCTTCGTCATGGCCGGCGTGGGTCGTGAGGTCGTTGTTACCATTGCTATGTTCCATGTAGCCGGTGCATTACTGCTTCAGCGCTGAATACTATCCATAGAGGCCCCCGCCACATCGAAACTAAGCGATTACAGCTTCTCAACCGTTGGAAATTAGATTCTTTGCTCAGCAAAAAGAGTGAATCGGCTGCTCAGTGAGACTGCGAATTTAGCACGTCACCCACTGGCTATTTACTCTTCTACACCAATTTTTCGAACACGATGTATTCCGCCTTACAAATCGGTCTTGAAGGGTCGGGAAGTCCCATCGGTTTCCTTTTAGCGGTATTGGTTTTGTTCGGTGCATTCGTCGTTGTCTTCCTGATTGGCAGGCTATTTGATGGCGTATTTTGATACTGCGAATATCGGCGCAAACAGCTATATGGTCGCTGTGTCCCCTGTACTTCCCATATTACGAACCGGTTCGCTGTACGTAGACCAACTGATGTCCGTTCGCTGGTGAAGTGTTCATAACAGCGCAATCCCGTTGTTCAGGCCGAGACCGCCCTATTAGTGGCGCAACCAAGCTCGAAGTCCGAATCTTGAGCTGCGCCATTGGGCTTGCTCGCTCGCCGCTCGTCCAACGTGGACTCGTTCTGGGTGGGCGTCGGCTGCAGCGTCAACCCAGCCAATGCCAGCTCCCGCAGCACCTCCGGCGGCACCCCCTCAGAATCCTGCAACACAGCATCAAGCGTCCAAGCGTCGTACTAACTCGCGTTCGGCGCAAGCCATCGACGGACTCAGTCTCTCCCTCCTCACGAATAGCCCTCGCGGCCCGCCGAACACACTCCCGCTCCTCCACGGTGCCGCTTCACGCTTCAACACCTCGAACGAGATGGCCGACGAGCGACCCGCCGACCTGCGGGCCGATATCCCACTCGCGCTTGCCACGAGTATATTCACACCACTCAGCAAGCGTCTCGAAGGGCGTTTCTGCCAACACGACATTCTCAGCGTCACCATCCGCCGAAACAACCGCTACAGCGAACTCGTAACTGTCCCAGTAATGCGCCGCACCCTCGCCGTCGACACCGAGAAACAGCGAGTGGTCTTGGGCGAGTAGTTCGCGTGCGGGACAGTCAGTACAAACAAGCTATCCATTAAAAGGATTAGACATATATCGTGTGAAATTTTAGATGCTATCGAGTGTTTTTTGCCACTGATGAGTTTCAACCAGTACAACTGTCCAAACTGCGGCGCGGGATTGAGTTATCAGACGACGAAGCACAACGGCTGTTCAAACTGCGGTTTCGTTCCTCCACACAGCGCTGAGTGACGAATTTGATCGGGGTTGCAGGCGCAATATGCATACCCACTGGGCGGGCATTTCTGGTGAGATTGTGAGCAACAACCGACGGGCAGAAATCAATCGATAGTCGGCTAACCAACAGTCCGGCTATCGATCAGCTATTGTTGGTTAGCGCTTTTCGCTACACTGTCGCTGCGAAATGCTGATACGCGGCTTGCGACGGCGTCGGTTGCAACGTCGACCTAGCGGACCCTGACGCGGTGCCTGATAGACACGTTCAGTACTTCACAAAGCTGGTTAGTTGAGAGGTCTGCTTGCTGAAGGTGTGTCTAAGACCAAGCAAGCAGACGGTGAAATACACGAAGACCAGCTTCTTAACTTCCTCGTCAACACGCTTGACGAGGAAGTTTCACTTGGACTCGGCAACAACGCTGAAATCGATGCTGAGGATATCTTAGAGGTCCTCGTCGGCGCATGCGCCGACGGGACCTCGATATCTGAACTCTGTGAGACCAGTGAAGACTCCCCTCACGAAAACACGATTCTGTACCACCTCCGCGAGAAGTTCGACCTAACGTCGGTTGAACAGGTTGGGAACGCACTCTTGCAAAAGGACGTTCTAGAGATCCTTCCCAAGCAGGTGGAGGTCGTCGTAGACCTCCACCTGCGGCCCTACTACGGTGACGAGGACGAAACAGCTGGCCTCTATCACTCAGAAGCGAAACGTGGAACCACCGCATTCCATGCCTATGCGACACTCTACGCGCGTGTGAAGAATAAGCGATACACGCTGGCGGTGCGCCGTCTCGTCGACGGCGACACCGCCAGCAGCGTCCTCGCCGAGTTTTTTGGTCTGCTTGACGGCCTTGACCTCAGCGTCAAGGCCGTCTATCTAGACCGAGAATTCTACGATAGCAAGTGTCTCACGCTCCTTCACGCGCACAACTACGCGTACGTGATGCCGGTCGTCCGGTGGGGAAAAACAATCAAGCAGGAACTCTCGGAAGGATGGAGCCGCGTCATCCAACATGAGCTGTCGGGGAAACTCGACGGTCACAGCTGGACCGTCGAGTTTCCCGTCTATATCGATTGTACCTATCAAAACGGACGGTACGACGAACACGGAGTGGCGCGTCACGGCTACGCCGCTGACGCGCCGTTCATTGACACACCACGAGATGCTCGATACCACTACGCGAAACGCTTCGGTATCGAGGCGAGCTACCGACTCTGCGAACAAAGCATCGTGACGACCACGACGCAGAATCCGGTTGTACGGTTGCTGTACGTCGTGGTAAGCCTACTCTTGCAGAATGTGTGGCGGTATCTCCATTGGGAGTATGTGGCGACGCCCCGCCGTGGCGGGCGTCGCCTCTGGTCTTGGTCGTTCGAGGAGTTCATCAACATGCTGTGTCGGGCAGCGTGGACGGCCCTCGCAGTGCGTCGGGCCGTCCCCGCAAACCGGCCACCGGACGACCGGTTCCACCGGTAATTACTGACCGAGGACACCGCATAATGAGTGGCAACGCTGCCGCGTCGGCGGCTGATCGCCGCCGACAGCGGCAGCTCCACCTTCGATTAGCGTTCTTCGACCACTGCCGACGACTCTTCTCAACAGAACAGGTGACTCAGCTCAGGTTAACTGGCGATGCTTTGTGAGGTACTGACGTTAGATGAGAGGATCTATCGACTCGCCGTCCCGGGCTAACTCGGACTGCTCAGGCGAGGCGTCCGTAAGACATTGCTGCCTCTCAGAAGCGCTGTCGAGAGGTCGATATCCAGATCACGCTGACAAGTCGTTACTCTCGTTCTTAGTACTGTATCGGCCAGGTATGAAACGATGGCTGATGTGCGATTTCAATTGCTATGAAACAGATCTGCTATGAGGTGTTGACTTCATCGGTTTATCGAATTTTCCGGTCCTACGATCTGTCGTAGGCTGAAGCTGATTTCCGCTTAACAGTTGTTGTGAGTACGGTTTATTTATTCGCCGAAGGCGCTAAAACGGCTGCATCGTAGGCATGCGAATTTAGCACGTCACCCACTGGCTATTTACTCTTCTACACCAATTTTTCGAACACGATGTATTCCGCCTTACAAATCGGTCTTGAAGGGTCGGGAAGTCCCATCGGTTTCCTTTTAGCGGTATTGATTTTGTTCGGTGCATTCGTCGTTGTCTTCCTGATTGGCAGGCTATTTGATGGCGTATTTTGATACTGCGAATATCGGCGCAAACAGCTATATGGTCGCTGTGTCCCCTGTGTTGAAAGATCTACGATTCCCCTGTATCGGGTACACCAGTACTGACAGACACTGAGTAGTTCGTCCAGCCGATGCTGCAGAAACAGCGCATATCTCGCACGAGTATACCTACCGATTCGGTCTGATCAAATCGGTCAGTACAGGCAACGTAGTGAGCGCCAAAATCTACTGACTCTCAGGAATTCATCAGAATGTTCGTGCAAGATGTGGACGATGGATTCAGGACGAATGACAAAAAACTTCAAACCCTACCGGCGAGCTGTAACATCTGCGCGAAACTACTGGCATTGGCCACGAGAGTGCCTATGCCGATGATATCGAGTCCCAGCCCGAGAACCAGCAGAAAGAGCCCCCGAGCACCCGTTCTCAACGCGGCACTTTCCGGCTCATCGTTTGCCACTATCAGGTGCCCCTCCGCTGGTGTCATGACTCCATCTGCACCTCCGACTTCTCTCTCCGGCGCTGTGCTTGCTTTCCCGACAACGCTTACTTTTTCGCCGACACTGAGTGTTCCCTCTACCAGTTCGATATAGCTATTGAACAGGCCGGTGTCTATATTCGATGACGGCTCCAGATCAAGTCTCGCTTCGTTCACCTGTTCCAGCAGTTCTTCACCTGTGACTGTCTCCGTCTCCTGTTCCAGTGAGAGACTCTCCTCCGAGGGATTGACATATATCTCCGCCGTCCCATCAGAGACAATAAACGGACTGTATCCGATACCAGCGTCGATAGAAGGGTCCCCAGTCCCCTGCACCTGATGGTAGATATTATACTCGTATGCGACGCATTCTTCCCCCCGGATCGGTGATTCGAGGGTGTCGTCTGGCCGAGGGGGGCGAACGGTCCCATGGACCCGAACTAACCCATCAGTCGCGACAGACTCACGAAGTGGCACTGAGTCGATGGTCGATAATCTCCACCAGTCGCTCATGTTTTCGACTCCGCGGATCGTCGCGGCCACCCCTATCACAGTCGCGATGACCCCACCGGCTACTCCGGGTAGCACTCCGTAGATATCCAGTATGGGGATTCCCAACAAGACAGTGCCTGCGAGACTGTTGTCTACAAGCACGTCTTGTACCTCGGAACTCTCGGTATTAGGCCTACTGTTCGTGTCCCCACCGGTTTCCAGCTCGACCCCTGGAAGTCATCGCCGCCGTCGACGATGATCCCTACGGCCTCGCGCTCAAGGACTACCTCGACGAGCGTTACGCCGACCCCATCAACCACAGCCGCCTCTACCAGAACCTCGACCAGCTCGTTGAGCAAAACCTCATCAATCGGGACGAACTCAACGCCCGAACCAATGTGTATACGCTGACTGACGCTGGCAGACGACTCCTCCAGCACCACGCCGAAACACTCGTACAACTCTGTGACCAGTCCCGGCTGATAGGAGGGTCACAGCAATGACGGCAACAACCGTGGACGCGGCTGTAAGTACCAGACAGCTAGGCCGTCGCTCCTGGGAGGAACATGGTGGGCAGCAATGGGCACCTTGCGTAGCACCCACCATGCAGCAATGTCAGAGGCACGGCTGGGTTCTGGACCCGAAAAACCCAGTAGGGCAACCGGCGATGAGGGCAACTCGGAGCGGGGACCAGAACCCATCCGGATGTGACAGCCGCTTCAACAATAGACTTTTCGGGACCACGTTACAGAATACCACGCCTTTGTCCCCGAGGTGAGAGACGGTCCCGCCATAGTATCTGTCCTTCCAGCGGATCAGACGCTCACGCACACGAACTCGCGCTATCACTGTGCCGAATAATATTCCTGCGTTCGAAAATTGCAGTTGGTCTCTCGTGGAGCGTTGCTTGTGACTGATACAGTAGAATCGCACACCAATCAATCCGGGCAACTATCCATATTGTCAATAGTACCGTATGAGATACGCAGGATACGTTTCGCATGAGATTCGTATTCTATTACGAGCGTCTACGGGGATCCAACGTCGAGCCGGAAATCCATCAGACCGTAATTTTTCAATTAATCAATACAACCACGAATAGTGAAAAACCACCTGTATTATCGTTTCGCTGGTGGTATCCGAAAGCGCATCATGTCACACAATACCGAACCACGGGCCGCAGCTCTTGATTTCCTTAATCCAATTGATCCCAAATACTCGTTTGTTAGCGTGGGAGAAGTTCTTATTGACGCCTCTTCCGACGACGAAATAGGTGAAGACGTTGTTGAGACATTCGAAAAAGTACACGAATGGTTAACAGATGAGGAAAATCCTATTGTTGATGCTGAACAAATGAAACAATGGGAGATGATCCGGAGTCGGGATGATGACTTGGGACTGATTGAAGACCCTGCATTCCTTGAACCGATTGTTGTAGCACTTTATCTACGCGCGAAAGTTGCCCTGTCAAACTCGTCCCGTGGGGAGTTTTTCAGCGACTTAGATGATTCATTAGAGGATGTTCAGAGGAACATCGATGAGCTACCATCAGGCCTCTTTGGTGAAGTGCTGATTGAAACTGAGCGCCGAGCAAATCGAGATAGAGAATTTGCACGCACACTTAAAAAAGGGGCCAATGAACTCAATGATTTAAAGCCATATTTAGAGTCGCTAGGAGAACGAGCCAGCGCCAGAATGGTTCCCGATGATCCGGATGGTGATGATTGCTGGTGCGAGGTTCGCGGATGTAACTCATCTGGGCATTGCAGAGATTTTTGTATTGAGAGTTTTTGGACCTGTGCGGCAATCCTTGTGGGAATAATCCTCGTCATAGTATTGGCGTGAAATCGAGAGCAGTGGCGTGACTTTCTCTGTTCTGTCTGGATCAGCATCCGGCGATAGAGACCGATAGCGCGGACCTCCGTCTTCAGGCACCGGAGGAGATCAATGTTCGGTCTCTTCTGAAGAGTAGTCTGACTCCCCAGCCCTGATCGTGGGGAAAGGGTTTGAGAGGCTCCTCTCCGTATGGGACACATGGACAAAGATCAACTGCTGGAACTCGCGCCACACTATCTTGCGATGTTGCTGCTGGTGTTTTTCATCTTGGAAGTCTCTCAGACAATTGTCGGTCAGGTCGCGTTCTGGCTCGAATTAGCGCTTATTATGCTCGTTGTATTTGGGTATCGATTCATCGTGGTGCGGCTTGGTTTCGCTCCCAGTAGCTGGGAGTAGCGGGAGCGATGCATCCAGCGAACCAGATCTAAGTGCAATCCACGCATGGGGTATTTTTGATCACTCGGAGAGTGACTCAGATAGTGAGCTACAACCGGTAGAAAGACGAGCTGTGGTCTGAGTGGGTAACAGAGACCGTTCTCGCGGAGATCAGACGTTTCCGTTGCCGATGTCCGCGACCCGTTGGCGGAGCTGTTCCTCTAGTGGGACCGCATCGATCAATCCAGGCCATTGACCGAATTCCTCGGGATACAGCTGTTTGGCGGGAGCCTCCACCGAGAATAGATCAATGATCGGCCCATGTACTGGCCACCAGTCCTGACGAAGTTCCGTTTTGGACGGCACTCATTTCACCTCCCATTTCATGGTTCTTGGCCGTCTCGATGATGTGTAATGTCCTTTTTCAATCCGACTGAAGAACACACCACAACTGAAACACCACAGATTCAATAAACAGGGGATTGATAACTATGAAAGAATTGGTAGAGAATAACATGAATCGATGCGAGCGTGATTCCAAGAGGGAATTAAAAGTGACTGACCGCCCTCTAATCTCGGCTCATTCTGTGACACTACTCGGCAGAAAAAAGTTGAAAATATGACACTACTTGATGTCGACAATTTGGTGGTGCGATACGATACGGAAGACGAGCTACTCCACAGCGTCAACGGCCTTTCGTTCACTATCGAAGACGGTGTCAACTACGCGCTATCGGGCGAATCAGCCTCGGGTAAATCGACCACTGCGATGGCGATTCTCGGCCTGTTGCCCGACCATGCGGTAATCGAGTCAGGTGAGATCGAATTTGAAGGACGAGACCTCCGGTCAATGACCTCGGCGGAGCGCCGTGACCTCCTCTGGGAAGAGATTGCGTTCATTCCACAGACTGCTATCGACGCACTTGATCCCATCATGACTGTCGGTGCACAGATCCGTCAGGCCATCCAGACCCACCGTGAGGTATCCGAACAAGGCGCCCGTCGGCAGTCCCGTGAACTGTTCGAAACTGTTGGGCTGGACCCAGAACGGACCGGCGAGTATCCACATGAGTTCTCGGCGGGGATGCGCCAGCGGGTCGTCATCGCAATGGCGCTCGCACTCGACCCGAAACTGATTATTGCCGACGAACCGACCACCGGGCTCGATGTCGTCGTTCAAGACAAGATCATCGAGAACATACTGCAGATTCAGGAGAAGACGGACAGTTCGCTGCTGTTGATCACCCACGATTTGAGTGTCATCGCCGAGACCTGCGATGAGATGTCCGTGCTCTACGGCGGGATGGTCATGGAACAGGGCCATGTCGATAACGTTCTTCTTAACCCATCGAACCCGTACACGATGGGGCTACAGAACGCGTACCCTGGGCAGGACGACGGCGGCGACGAACTCATCTCGGTCCCCGGCGAACCGCCAACCCTGGCTGAGGTTCCGACAGGCTGTATCTTCGAACCGCGATGTCCCTTCGCCACCGATAAATGTGAGAGTACACGCCCTCCGTTGGAGAAACTCCCGTACCGAAACCAGCGAGTCGCCTGCCACCATACTGAGCGGGCAGCCCGAATGAGACACAGTGCTGACGACCCGTCGACGTGGGGTGGCACCAATGACGGCACCCAGTCCGTCGACAGAGAGGTCCTTCTGGAAGTCGATGGACTGTGCAAGTGGTACGACCGCAAGCGATCACTCCTTGGTCAACTCCCTTTTGACCACGGCTCGCCGTCAATTGCGAGAGTCACGAACACCATCCGTCAAGCGTATGAGCAGCAAGGGGACGTGCTCCGTGATGTCTTCAACAACGAGAAATCGCAAGTCCGTGCTGTCGATGGAGTGTCGTTTTCGGTCGCTCGGGGCGAAATACTTGGTGTCGTTGGCGAATCTGGCTGTGGCAAGTCGACGCTCGCCCAGACGTTGGGGCTCCTTGAGGAACCAACCGCAGGTAGGTTTACGTTCGATGGTCAGTCGCACGAGTACTATCAGGACGGGAATCTCCAGTCGTTCCGTCAGCAGCTCCAGGTCGTTTTCCAGAACCCGTACGAGTCGTTGAACCCCCGACTCACTGTCAAACAACTCGTCAAGGAACCGTTGACGATTCACGACTACCGCCTCGGCGAGCGAGACGAGGCTGTCAGGGAAACGCTCGAACGGGTCGGACTGGCACCAGCTGAGCACTATTTAGATTCGTACCCGAACGAGCTTTCGGGCGGGCAGCGTCAACGGGTTGCCCTCGCTCAGGCACTGGTTATCGACCCGGACTTCCTCATCTGTGACGAACCCGCCTCGATGCTCGACGTATCGCTGCAGGCGGAGGTGTTGAACCTGCTTCGGGGGCTGGCAGACACCGAGGGAATCGGCATCCTGTACATTTCACATGATCTGGCCAGTCTCACACGGGTGGCCGACCGGTTGGCGATTATGTATCTCGGTCGGTTCATCGAGCGTGGTGAAACCGACCGTATCGTCACCGACCCGAAACACCCGTACACGGAGGCGCTACTCGCGGCGATTCCGGAGATGGACCCACGAGGGACCCGCGACCGCGTTACACTCGACGGCGAGCCACCCAACCCCGTGAACTGCGGGACGGGATGTCGGTTCGCTCCCCGCTGTCCCAAAGAGACTGACCGGTGTCACAGCGAAGAACCCGAACTCGACACCTGGGTCGGTGAGAACCACGAATCGGCCTGCTTCCACCCTCTCGAGAACGCAGTCGACGATGGTCACCAGCGGAGAGACGAATCGATCAAAAACGATTGACCGGACACGGTACTCTCACCATGACGACGGACGTTCACCGGGTCGCGCGAAGCAACAGTTTGAGATTAGCGAACGACTCAATCTCGCCGTCTGATTCGGTGATTTCGAATGTTTCGGTTGCACCGGGTGGCCGGTCGGCGAAGGCCGCTGCAAGGCGCCTGCGGTGCTCGGCCGACAGATCGACGTTTGCGACCCACTCGTCGTAGTCGAGCGTCTTCGTGATGACTCGCGATGTCTCGACGGTAAAGCCCGCCTCCGAAGCCCACCGGAGCCAGTCGCTGACGCGGTGTGAGCGGACGTGTGTCGGATCCCGAATCCGCTCCACACGGTTGAGAAAGTCGTCGAGGGCATCGTCGTCGGGTGCGACGTTGTCTTCAAAGGCCAGGGTTCCTCTGGGTTCGAGGACTCGGGCGACCTCCTCGACGAATTTTGTCGGATTGGGGAAGTGGTGGGCAGCGATACGACAGGTCACTGAGTCGAACGAATTCGCGACGAACGGGAGGCGCTCAGCATCGCACACGACGCCCGTCACGTCGGGAAACGCCCGCGTTGCAGTTCTGACCATCTCGGGTGCGGCATCAGTTCCGATGACTTGTCCGACACCGCTTTCAGCCAGTGCACCGGCAGTGTGACCCGCACCTGTGGCAATGTCCAGCGCGCGATCAGCAGTGTCGGCCCACTCGACCAACTGCTCGAGATCGTCGCCCGCCCGGTGGACGCGACTGTCTAGATACGCTTCGGCGTGGTCGTCAAATAGCGCCGCTACCGACCGCTTCTGCTCCACTCCATCGTCCATGCCTCCGTATTAAGCTGGGTCGTCAAAGTGGTTCGGGCGGCTATGGGTTTTTCCCACAGCCGGTCGATATGGTCCCATGGTTCGCCGTTCACTCCTGTATTGTCCGGGCGACGAACGAGAGATGATGGAGAAGGCGGTCGAGTCCGGAGCCGACGTGGTGATATTCGACCTCGAGGACGCCGTAGTGCCGGCGGCACGCGACGAAGCTCGTCGGGCAGTCAGAGAGACAATCGAGGGGCTAGAACAGCCCGACCCATCCATCAGTGTCCGTATCAATCCCTTGGACCGCGGCGGGTCCAGGGATTTTGCGGCGGTCATTCGCGATGCCGAGACACTCCCCGATAGCGTGGTCCTTCCAAAAGCCGAGAGCGCCGAGACGGTAGCGGCGCTGACCAGCCAACTCGCTGACGTTGGGGCGGAGTTTGTCGATGTGATCCCACTCATCGAGACGGCGGCAGGACTGGTCGCTGCCGAGGAGATCGCGGGCGAGTCGGGTGTCGTCGCCGTCGCCTACGGCGACCAGGACTATACCGCCGACGTTGGAGCTACTGTCACCGACGAGAAGTCGGAGTCGCTGTACGCTCGCCAACGCGTCGTCGCTGCCGCAGGTGCGACTGGCGTCGATGCACTGGATACCGTCTACACGGACATCGACGACGCTGACGGTCTCCGCGAGCAGACCGAGACGGTCATCGGGTTCGGGTTCGATGGGAAACTGGCGATCCATCCCGCGCAAGTCGACATCATCAACCAGACGTTCACGCCCGATAGCGAGGAAGTCGAGTGGGCCGAGAAGGTGATCGAGGGGCAAGAACAGGCTAACAAAACGGAAACCGCCGTGTTCACCGTCGACGGACAAATGATTGACCCCCCGCTCGTCGACCGCGCACGGACCATCCTCGACCGGGCCGACGCTGCGGGGAACCACTGACTACGGCTCGCCTGCACGTCGATTCCGCCCTGAGATATTGCTCCCCATATAAATGGCGATTGTCATTGCCACTATTCGGGAGTATGGTATTGCCCTTCGGCGGTGTCTCCGTAACTATGCCGGTCGATGATGTACATGATGGAAACAGCCCACCTGACAACTCCCACCCGGCCCCCGACCTAGATCCGCTGTTCGACCCGAAGTCGGTCGCAGTCGTCGGTGCGAGTCCCGACTCCTTCTACTCGGGTAATCTCGTGGAGAACCTGCTCGACTACGGGTTCGACGGGACGCTCTATCCCGTCAACCCCGGTCGCGACGAGGTCTGGGACCGGCAGTGTTACGACGACATCGATGACATTCCCGAAACGGTCGACCTGGTCGTCGTCAGCGTTCCGCGGGAGCACGTCGTCGGGGTCGTCGAATCGGCAGGCGAGCGCGGCATTCCGGTCGCGCTTGTACTGACTGCTGGGTTTGCCGAGGCCGACGAGGAGGGGACCACCCTGGAGGCGGACCTCGGTGAGGTAGCTACCGAAGCCGGGATTCGTGTCGTTGGCCCGAACTGTATCGGTGTGATGGCCAGTGAGGGAGCGACGCTGACCTCAACGTGTTCCCGCGAACCGCGCCCTGGCGGTATCGGTCTCGTCAGTCAGTCAGGAGCGCTGGCGTTTACGACATTCTTCGAGCGGGCCGCCGACAGCGATGTCCACTTCAGCCACATCGTCTCGACCGGCAACGAAGTTGATCTTGCAGCCGCCGACTACGTGGCGTACCTCGCCGAGCAGGACGATGTCGATGTCGTCTGCACATACATCGAGGGGGTTGATGACCCCGAGCGGTTCTTGCGAGTCGCCGAGGACGCCGTCCGCAACGGAACGCCCGTCCTGACGGTGAAAATCGGATCCTCTGAGCTCGCGGAGGCAGCGACGCTGAGTCACACTGGGTCACTCACCGGCGATGACGACGCTTGGGAAGCGGCGTTCGACCAGACCGGCGTCGAGCGAGTGCCGGACATCCCCGACCTGCTCGCTCGCGCGAGCGCTCACACTGCCTACGACGACCCCGACGGGAACAGCGTCTGTATCGCCTCAACCAGTGGCGGGCTCGCGAGCCTGCTCGCCGACATGGCCGCCGAACGGGGATTCGCGCTCCCGGATATCGACGGTGAGACCGAACGAGAACTGCTGGATATCGACGAACTGCTGACCTATGGCGGGTTCAACAACCCAGCTGATATCCGCGGCTACGGCGCCCACGTTCTCCCCGAGATCGCCGACGCGGTGACCAACGACGACGCGTTCGACGCGTACGTCTTCGCCATTGGCCTGCCCGGCGTAGACGAGCGTGCAGAGACTATCGCCGAGGACCTAGAGACCATCGCCGCCGAAGCTGACGACCCGGTCTACGTGCTCTGGACTGGACGCAAGGAGCCCGCTGATCCGACAGAGACACCACCGTACGTTCGCTTACGGGAGTCAATCCCAGTCTACGAGGATCCCAGCCGGTGTCTGGACGCACTCGCGTCGACGATGGACTTCGTCACCGCACACGACCACCTGGCCGACCAGCCGTCCCGAGGTGATCTCGCTGCTGACGCGCGTCGGGCCGCCGCCAACATCGACCTGCCGCGCGGACGTGTCCTCACGTGGGACGAGTCCGAAGAATTGCTAGACGCGTACGGCATCCCTGTGGTCGAGTCCCGGCTGGCGACCGATGTCGACGAGGCGGCCGCGGCGGCCGACGATCTTGGGTTCCCGGTCGTACTCAAGATCGACTCGCCGGCACTCCCTCACCGCACTGATGTCGGCGCAGTGCGGCTGGGCGTCGACTCGGTCGAGGCTGCTCGTGACGCCTACGAAGAAGTGATGACCGCCGCACGGACAGCTGTCGATGATGACGATATCGAAGGCGTGCTGGTCCAGCCGATGCTCGATGACGGCGTCGAGGCTATCACCGGCATTGCCCCTGACGAGGTGTTCGGCTCACTCGTCTCCGTCGGTCCGGGCGGAGTCCTCGTAGAGGCACTCGACGAGAGCGCCACGCTCGTCCCACCCTTCTCGCGAGCCGACGCGCGAGCTGCCGTTGAAAAAACGGCCCTCACGTCGCTACTCAGGGACCGGCGTGACGGGCCTGCACTGTCTGTCGACGCCTTCGTCGACGTACTCACTCGCGTCGGTGACCTGGCGGCGGGCGTTGACGCCGTTGCAGAACTGGACCTCAACCCTGTCGTCGTCACCGAGGACGGTCCCATCGCGGTGGACGCCCTCGTGCGGACCCGTGAGTAGCGTATCGATGCCCGTCACAGATATCTGTCGAGGCGCGGTGATCGCGGGCCGCGGACAGCGACCGCTCGCCGCCACGACCACTGTCGACCAAATCCAGCCACTCGCACCATGACAGCCGACGATATCATGACCGGACGCTTTGCCGCCCTGTCACACCTCCGTCGCTACGACGCGCTGGCACTGACCGCACTCGTGTGGTTTCTGGGCAAGTTCCTTCGCTACGCGTTCCCGCCCCTGTTCGGGCAGTTCCAGACGATATACGGTGTCTCCCGGACTGCACTCGGGGCGGCGTTCACCGGTCTCATGCTCGTGTACGCCGCGATGCAGTTCCCTTCGGGGTTCGTCGCCGACCGAGTCGGATCGGTGGGCGTCATCACTGTCGGCGGCGTCGTAACCGGCCTCGGTGCACTCGCGCTGGTTGTGGACGCCCCGTTTGCGGTGTTGGCGGGCGCGATGTTACTGATCGGCGCCGGCACGGGGACGTACAAGACTGTCGCTATCGAGTTACTGGCGCGGATTTACCCCTCGGAGACTGGCCGGGCGCTGGGTGTGTTCGATACAGTGGGGAGCCTGGCCGGTGTCGCAGCGCCCGCAGCGGTCGTGGCTGCGGCCACCCTCCCCGGCGTGTTCGGAGCGCCGTGGCGGACGCTGTTTCTTGCTGGCGGTCTCGCAGCGCTGGGGATCGCCCTCGTATTCCTCGTTCGTGTCCCGCGCCATCTGGAGGGACAACAGACTACTGCTGGCGGGAGCGACGGTGCGCCACAGCTTCGGGAGTACATCACCCTGTTCCGTCGACCGAAGTTCTCGGCATTCGTCACCGTAACGGTCCTGTTCTCGTTCACCTACAACGGGCTCGTGGCCTTCCTGCCGCTGTATCTCACCAGTGCAGGTGGCCTTCCCTCGGTGACCGCGAATCTGCTGTTCAGTAGTCTTTTCGCGGTCAGTCTGGTCCAACTGGTAACCGGGGAAGCGAGCGACCGTGTCGGTGTCCTCCCACTCCTCGCGGGGACGCTCGTCGCGGCGACTGTCGGCCTCGTCGGTCTTGTGGTGCTGTCGGGAACCGCGGGAGCAATTGGACTCGGGGCCTCCGTGGTCGTGCTCGGTCTCGGTGCCCATGGGTATCGGCCGGTACGCGGTGCTTACTTGGTTGCCGTACTCCCCGAAGGCGTCGCCAAGGGGTCCCTCGGGGTCGTCCGGACGCTGTTAGTCGCTGCAGGAGCCATCGGCCCCGCAGCTGTGGGGTACCTCTCCGAGGTGAGCGGCTTCAGGGTTGCCTTTGGCGTCCTGACAGCCGTACTCGGTGCCGCGGCCGCATTGACGGTGCTCCTGTGGGTGATTGAACGATGAGAGCGGGCGTGGCTTCCACAGCAGACATACCATCGCGTCCGACCCCATATGCGACGGGTTCCGGCCGAAGTAGGTGCCACTGTATCGACGACTTCGGTGACGCCCAGCAGACGACTCCATCGATTGCCGTCGAAATCTCGGACCACAGGCTGGTGCACCCCCACGAGCCCCGCATTCGAGGTCCGCTGCCGTCGATAAACGGCCGTATCTACAACCGTCAGGCTATGTCGGCACTGGATAACACAGTAACCCAGTACGTCAGCGGGAGCATCGTGCCGCACAACCAATCGCTAAACACGACACAATGATGAATACAGACGACCAGACTACGACGACGTACGACATCGAACTGATCCCCGGCGACGGCATCGGCCCAGAGGTGGTTGACGCCGCTCTCCCGCTTATCCGAGCGGTAGCCGACGACCACGGACTCGCGTTCGATATTACCCGACGCGACTGGGGGACCGAGTATTACCTCGAACAGGGAGAGATGATGCCCGAAGACGGGGTCTCCCGGCTCGCTGACTCGGACGCTATCTTCTTAGGGGCCGTCGGTCACCCCACAGTGCCCGATCACGTGACGCTCCACGGCCTCTTGTTGCCGATCCGGAAAGGGTTAGACCAGTACATCTGCAAGCGGCCTAACGTCCTTTTCGAGGGGATTGAAACTCCGCTCCAAGGGTATGACGCCGGCGACATCGATTTTGTCGTCTACCGCGAGAACACTGAAGGCGAATACGCCGACATTGGTGGCCGCGAGCACCGTGGTTTCAACCACGAAACGGCCGTCCAGTCGGCGTTATTCACTCGAGAAGGCACCGAGCGCATCGTCCGGGCGGCATTCGAGGCCGCGACCGAACGGGACGGGCACCTCACCAGCGTTACCAAATCCAATGCTCAGGCCCACAGCATGGTATTTTGGGACGACATCGTCGAGGAAGTGAGCGAGGACTACCCCAGCGTTACAGTTGAGCGTCTGCTGGTCGACGCCGCGTCGATGGACTTGATCCGCCGCCCACACGAGTTTGATATCATCGTTGCCTCGAATCTCTTCGGGGACATCTTGACGGATATCGGCGCACAGATCACTGGGAGCATGGGATTAGCGCCGTCGGGGAACATCCATCCAGGTGACGAAAACCCCTCAATGTTCGAACCCGTTCATGGGAGTGCACCGGACATCGTTGGTGACGGGGTCGCCAACCCGTTAGCGACTGTCCTCTCGTGGTCGATGCTGCTAGAGGATGTAGGCGAAAAGACGGCTGCTACCGCTCTCTGGGACGCAGTCACCAACCAGCTCGCCGACGGGGCTGCTCCACGGACGCCTGACCTTGGCGGCGACGCAACCACCGAGGCTGTCGTTGACGACCTCCGGTCCCGATTATGACAGGGCGTTCGCTTCGGGACGCTGCAGCTCGCCAATGGACGATTGCACAGGCATAACTCTTTGGTAACCAATCCCTACTCCTTCGGACGGCAGGGGGAACAACCGGATTCATTTGTGGGTCTCACTGGTCCGCTATTACCTTTGTTCGAACTGCATAGGTTTATCTGCGAGTTAGGATAAGGGCACACGCACGATTAATAAGGGTGATTTGGTATTCTACGTATCGAATTTAAGACTGCGCCGTCCGGTGTCACTGACCTGCTTGTATCGCATCTTCCGGAGATACAGCGTATTGAATTCGAAAACGCGTTCTATGCGGCCGATGGAGACTGGATCGAATCGCTCCTGGTCATTTCAGAGACGGAGTTCGACCCGGAAGCTGAGCTAGCATCGCTCTCACGGGCTGATCTATTCCACTCCGAACGAGTCTCCGACGACCGGAGTGACAAACAGATTTATCGGCTGACGGTGATAGCCCACGAGCCGTATCCGTTCCTTCTGGGCTTAATTCTTCGAGAAAGGGGGATTCCGAACCGGTTGATGCTAACATCCGACCACTTCGAGGGCGTCGCCACCCTCGCTGAGTGGGAAGACTTCCGGAGACTCGCCGATGAGATACAAGAGCACTTTGGACGTTTCGAACTCGTGAGCGTAAACCAAACCGAAACAGCAGGTGTGCCGTTAGGCGGCGGTCAGTTCGGTCGTGCCGTCCGAAATGAACTCTCTCGCGATCAACTGACTGTTCTCCAAACAGCCTACCAGATGGGATACTTCGAAACACCGCGGAAGGCCTCAGCGGACGACATCGCGACCGAACTTGACATCGCCCAGTCAACGTTCAGTGAACGCCTGCGACTCGCCGAGAGCCAGTTGTTCGACCTCGTTTTTTCCGGCGATGAGGACTCGGTCACTACTGACTGACAACGACGACAGCTGCGTGTCTCCCGAATCGGTCAATCGGTGCCCAATCAGTGTATGGGCAGTAGTAATATAGCAAATGACCGCTTGTCAATTCATTGATTATTCAATGGGTAATCCGGGGTGAAATCGGAATAGTATATAAAGAATGATTATGATTGGTGGGGTTCGGGGGTAGGTTCAGGCGGATATGGGGGGAACAGATGTGGTGTAATGTCGCGCAACAACCCGTTCGAGATCGAGACAGGAACGATATCGCGTCGGCGATTCATTAGCCTCGCGAGCGCAGCAGGGATTACGGGGCTGGCCGGCTGCAACCAAGGTGGCGACGGCGGTGACGGCGGTGACGGGACCTCGTCTGGCGACGGTCGCTCCCTCGAGACGAAGTTCTGGGAGGAATGGCCAGTCGAAAGCAAAGGACCGTCGGTCAATCCCGAGTTCGAGTACACGGCAGTCGAAGGCCAGTCGGTTTCATCGGTAACGACCCAGTTCGCACAGTCGGAGACACCATGGATGCGAGAGCACGCCTTGATGATCCAGGAGTCATTCAACTCCATCGGGGTGCCGGTCGAACTGGTCAACGTCCAGCCCAGTACGCGATACGGTGAGTTCTGGCGGGCCGACATCGGACACCCAGTCCCCGTTGTGATGAATCTCCACGGACCCGACCCACAGCGCGGGCTCGACCCCAACCCGTTCCTGATGCGGGCCCACCCCGAGACAGGTGGCAACTACTTCAACTACCAGAACGACGAAATAACGGAACTTCTCAACGAGCAGGCCCAGACAATTGGGGACCCACAAGGGCGTGCCGAGATCTGCCAAGAGATCCAGCAGAAGCTCAGTGAGGACGCGTACCTCATCGCCTCGAACTTCCCGGACGTTATTAACGTCGCGAACACGGCCAACTGGGAGGGATACGTGCCGACGCCGGGTAACGGGACGACGCGTGACTCGTTCATTTGGTCGCAAGTCAACCTCCAACCGAGAGGCGATTCGACGACATGGGTCAAAGGCGTTACCTCCGGGATGCAAGGAACGAACCTCCCCTGGTCGACCGGCGGCCAGGAGGAGAAACGCCTCCTGAACGTCTACGACGGGCTATACGACGCCTCTCCGGATTTGGAGATCGTTCCCGCGCTGGCGACTGGGCACGAGGTCATCGACGACACCACCGTCGAGATGGACCTTCGAGAGGGGGTCACCTGGCACGACGGCGAGTCGTTCGGGCCGGAAGATGTCACATTCAGCGTCCAAAAGTACAAGCAGCACACGGCACCGCAGCAGGGGCCGTTTTATCGGACCATCGAGAGCGCCGAAGTGGTCTCGACCAGCGGCGGCGGCCGGGTCCGGTTCAACCTCACTGAACCCGACGCGTCCTTCCTTACCCAGCGGGCCGTCCGCAGTGTCATTATCCCCAAACATCGTTGGGACGACATCGATAGCCCCGGCCAGCACAACCCTGATAATCCGGTCGGCACCGGGCCGTTCCAGTTCGAAAGTTGGGAGCAGGGCCAGGAGCTGCGACTCTCGAAACACGGGGACAACTGGATGTGGGACGACGATACCCGGCGGGAACTCATCGGCGAGGAACACTTCGTTTCCGGCGACGGCATCGACGCGATGGTCCATGCCAACGTCGGCAACGTCTCGACCCTCATCGGTGCGATGCAGTCGGGGGACATTGACGCCATCGGGACGACAGTCTCAAACCAACAGGCGAACCGTGCATCTCAGGCCGACGGCATCGAGAAACAGATCTCGCGCAACTACGTCCCGACGGATGTCCACCTCAGTCACCTCGTCCCGCTGTTCCGCGACAAAACGTTCCGAGTCGCACTGAGCCACGCCGTCGACAAACAGGGCTTCGTCGATAATACTCTCGGCGGACGCGGTCAGGCCATCGAGGGGCAGAATCTCATCACGCCCCTGCTGGAACCCTATTACGGCGAGACCGAGCCCTATGAATACAATCCCGAGATGGGCCGGACGATGCTCCGGCAGGCCGGATACACGTTCGACAGCGACGACATGCTCGTCTGGCCGCAGGGTGATGCCTGGGACGCCTTCGCTGAGCGCGTCGAGGACGGGCATTCGACGCGCTCCGAACTCGACCAACAGGACTTCTCGTAAGTACTACCGAACACATGACCTTTCGACGATTCCTGATAAAGCGGACGGCGATAGCCGCGATACTGACCCTTGTAGCCGTTAGCGTCATCTTCGCGACGCTGCGAATGTTGCCCAGCGATCCGTTCAGCGGACTCGTAGCCTCTGGCGCGCTCACACCATCACAGGTCGAGGAGTTACGCGCGTTGTACGGACTCGACGAGCCGATCTGGGTTCAGTATCTGAAATACATCCAGAATCTGTTCACCTTCCAGTTCGGGCTCTCGCTCACCCAGCAGCGACCGGTCAGCTCAATCATTGGCCCGGCGCTGCTGAACACGATGGTGTTGCTCCTCCCCGCGCTGATTACGACCGCAATCGTCAGTTCTCTGGCCGGTATGTACGCCGGCTGGAACCGCGGGTCGTGGTTCGAGCAGTTCAGTATCATCACCACGACGTTCTTCCGCGCGACTCCGATCTTCGTTACCGGCATCTTCCTGCTCATCATCTTTTCGTATGGGCTGGGCTGGTTCCCGGCCTTCGGGATGCGCAGCCCGATGGCCAATCCAGAGGGGGTGGTAGCCACATACCTCTCGGTGGACTTCTTGAAACACTACATTCTCCCGTTCACCGCGACAGTGCTGTTCTACAGCGGGGACTTCCTGATGCTCGCGCGCAACTCCGTCGTCGAGCGCAAAGGCTCGGAGTTCCTCAAGCTCCACCGTGCGAAGGGCCTTTCGGAGATGGAACAGCTGGGCCGCGCCGGACGTAACTCGCTGCTTCCGTTGGTGACGTACTTCGCACTCCGGACCGGGATGCTCTTCCAGGGCGTTATCACCCTGGAGGTGGTGTTCGCGTGGCCGGGGATCGGTCGTGCACTCGTCCAGGCGATCCTCAACCAAGACTACCCGACTGTACAGGCTGCTGTGTTCATCATGGCGCTGGCGGTCATCATCATGAACTTGACAGCGGATATCGCCTACGCGAGACTGGACCCGACCGTCGAGGCAGGTGATGTCTAATGTCGGGATACGCGCTCGACGCTGAAACAGCGAAAGACCGCTTGGTGTCTGAACTGTCACGAGCACGCTACACGCTGGGGAAAGTCCTCGAGGACAACGCAGCGAAGATCGGGTTCGCGATCATCATGGCGTTTGTCTTCATGGGCCTGTTCGGCCCGTATCTGGCGCCCCACCATCCCATCGAGCACACCATGCGCGCCGACGGATCGATGATGCGTCTCGAAAGTCCCTCTTCGGCGGCCCCGATGGGGACGACCTCCTTCGGCAAGGACGTACTCAGCCAATTCCTTGCGGGTGCACGGCCGACGCTCATCGTCGGAGTGTTCGGCGGCATCGGCACTGGCGTGCTTGGCTTCCTCGTCGGACTCACGAGCGGGTACTTCGGTGGCCGCGTCGACGAGGCCCTGATGCGGCTGACCGACCTGACGTTCGCGCTTCCGTTCCTTCCGATGGCGCTGTTGATTCTGTCGTTCGTGACGCCGAATATCTGGCTCATAACCGGTGTGCTGGTCATTTTCCTCTGGAAGATGCCCGCCCGGGTCATCCGCTCGGAGGTGATGACTGTAAAGGAGCGGACGTTCGTCAAATCAGCTCGCGCTCGCGGGGCTGGCCACCTGCGGACGATGTTCCTGCACGTGGCACCGAACGTGCTCGGTATCGGCTTCCTCTACACCGCCTACGCGTTCGGCTGGTCAATCGTCGCCGGCGCGTCGCTGGCCTTCCTGGGCTTTGGCGATCCGACGATGACCTCCTGGGGCCGGATGCTTCAGCAGGTCTACCGCTCGGGCGCAATGCGGGTCGCGTGGTGGTGGGTCTTCCCGCCCGCAGTCGGTATTGCGGCCGTCACGACCGCCGTCTTCCTGGTCGGCCGAGCGTTCGAGGAGCTAGTTAACCCCGACTTACAAACGGAGCAAGAATGAGTCTACTCGAAGTGAGCGATCTCAAGATCAAGTATAGAACTTCTGAGGAGGACGTACACGCTGTAAACGACGTTTCCTTCTCCATCGGAGAGCAGGACAACTACGGCCTCGTCGGCGAATCCGGCTGCGGGAAATCAACCATTGCGAAGACGATACTCGGCATGCTGGATGACAACGGCGAGATCGCGGCCGGTAGCGTCCAGTTCAAGGGCCGGGAGCTGGCCGACCTCTCCGAGAGCGAGTGGCAAGAGATCCGCTGGGAGGAGATTTCCTATATCCCACAGAGCGCAATGGACTCGCTGGATCCTGTGATGACTGTCGGTGCCCAGATCCGACAGGCAATCCACAAACACCGGGACGCCACCAAAGCAGAAGCCAACGAGCGCGTCGCCGAGGTGTTCGAGATCGTCGGTCTCGACCCAGCGCGGACGAGCGATTACCCCCACGAATTCTCCGGCGGGATGCGCCAGCGCGTTACTATCGCGATGGCGTTGGTGCTCGATCCAGACCTCATCATCGCCGACGAACCGACGACTGGCCTCGACGTTATCGTCCAGGACAAGATCATCGACAAACTGCTGGAGATCCAAGACGAAGTTGACAGTTCGATGATGCTCATCACCCACGACGTTGGAGTCGTCGCCGAGACCTGTGATGAGGTGTCTGTCCTCTACGGTGGGAAAGTGATGGAGCAGGGCGCGACGTACGACGTGTTCATGCACCCCACCAACCCCTACACAATGGGGCTACAGAACGCCTTCCCAGTGGTGGACGAGTTCGATGAGCAGGCCATCTCCATCCCGGGATCACTGCCTGAGTTGACCGAAGAGCCGACGGGGTGTGTCTTCCGCAACCGGTGTCCGTTTGCGACGGAGCAGTGCGATGACGGCCATCCGCCACTGATCGCGAACGACGGCCAGCTATCGGCCTGCTACCACACCGACAAGGTCGATGAGATGCGCGAGGCGGCCGCCAACCCCGAGACCTGGGGTATCGAAGGCGAGGATGACCGCGAAACGGCCCAGGAGACGGGCGACGTGATCCTCGAGACGGACGGCCTTGAAAAGTGGTTCAAGCAGACGCAGTCGTTCATTGATGACATGCGTGGCGCCGAACCCGACTACGTCAAGGCTGTCAACGGCGTCGATCTGACGGTCCGCCAGGGCGAGATCCTGGGCGTGGCCGGTGAGTCTGGCTGTGGCAAGTCGACGCTGGGCGAAGTGATCGCCGCGCTCCAGCCCCGGACCGGTGGCGACATTTACGTCGACGGCACGTCAGTCGATGACCTGCTCGCGGAGAGTACCAAGAAGTTCCGCTCGCAGGTACAGTTCATCTTTCAGGATCCGTTCGACTCGCTGAACCCGCGCCAGCGGGTCAAGGCTGCCGTCGCCGAACCCCTCAAGATCCAGGGGTACGATCAGGAGACGATCGACCAGCGGGTCCGCGAAACCGTCTCCGATGTTGGTCTCAACCCGCCCGAAAAATATCTCGACCAACTTCCGGCCCAGCTGTCGGGTGGGGAGCGCCAGCGCGTCGCTATCGCGCAGGCGCTTGTGTTGCAACCGAAGCTTCTCATCTGTGACGAGCCAGCGTCGATGCTAGACGTATCGCTGAAGGCTAATATCCTCAACATCCTGCGGGAGATGGCCGACAAACGTGACATCGGTATCATCTACATCTCCCACGACCTTGCCAGCCTCACGCAAATCGCGAACCGGCTGGCAGTGATGTACCTCGGGCGGGTCATCGAGATCGGCGAGACCCGTGAGGTCGTCCAGAACCCGAGACACCCCTATGCGGCGTCGTTACTTGCTGCCTCCCCACAAACAGACCCCAGTGTCAATCGCCAGCGGGTGTTGTTGCCCGGCGAACCACCAAACCCTGTCAACCTCCCCGAGGGCTGTAACTTCGCGCCGCGGTGCCCGAAGGCCAGCGAGGAATGCCGCAAGGCCGAACCCGAACGGTCGGCCTTCAAAGACGGGGGCCACGAGGCGGCCTGTTACTTCCCGGTCGAGGACGTTGAGAGCGAACTGCTGGCGCAGTATGCTCGTAATAGCGGACGGGCAGAGGTACAGTCAGTCGAGGAAGGGTCGATTGAGGAGTCCGTCGAGGGGGAGTAAGCGATGCGAGCCCCTCCGTTGCGAGAGGCGGGATTCGAAACGGTGACGCTGACCATCCAAGTTGGCGGCGTCTCCGTCCCCGATAGCGCCATCGCAATCGGTGGGGTCGCCCTTATCGGCGCTCTCATCGCACTCTCTGCCTTCTTTTCCTCGTCGGAGATAGCTATGTTCTCGCTGGCGGACCATCGGGTCGAGGTTCTCGCTAATGACGGAGTCCCCGGGTCCCAGACCCTACAGGCGCTGAAGGCTGACCCGCACCGACTACTCGTGACGATCCTGGTCGGTAATAATCTCGTCAATATCGCGATGTCGTCAATCGCGACCGGGCTGCTGGTAGTGCTCGGATTCGGTCAAGGGCAGTCGGTTGCATTCGCGACCTTCGGTATCACCGCCTTGGTCTTGCTGTTTGGCGAGAGCGCACCCAAATCCTATGCGGTCGAGAACACGGAATCATGGGCGCTGCGTATCTCCAGACCCCTCAAACTCGCCGAATACGTTCTCCTCCCGCTGGTCGTCCTGTTCGACTACCTGACGCGTGTTATAAACAGAGTCACCGGGGGACGCTCAGCTATCGAGACATCCTACGTCACCCGCGACGAGATCCGGGAAATGATCGAAACCGGAGAACGGGAGGGGGTCCTCGACCAGGGAGAACGCGAGATGTTCCAGCGTATCTTCCGGTTCGACGACACAATCGCTAAGGAGGTGATGACCCCCCGGCTGGATGTCACCGCCGTCGATCGAGCCGATGATATTGACGAGGCGATTGCGACGTGCATCCGGAGCGGTCACCAGCGTCTCCCCGTGTACGAGGGCAGTCTTGACAACGTTGTCGGCGTCGTGACGTTGTCCGACCTCATCCGGGAGTGTCGCTACGGTGAGGGTGATTTCGACAGCCTCGACCACAGCGTCACGGAAGCACTCCACGTGCCGGAGAGCAAGAGCGTGGACGACCTGTTCGAGGAGATGCGCCAGGAACCAGTCGAGATGGCCATTGTCATCGACGAGTTCGGAACGACGGAGGGAATTATCACAACCGAAGACCTCACCGAGGAAATCGTCGGCGAGATCCTCACTGCAGAGGAAGAGGAGCCGATTACGGTCATCGACGAGACGAGCGTCAGCGTCCGGGGAGACGTAAACGTCGAAGCGGTCAACGACGCAGTCGATGTCGACCTCCCTGAGGGAGAGGAGTTCGAAACGATTGCCGGGTTCATTTTCAATCGGGCTGGACGGCTGGTCGCAGAGGGAGAGGCGCTCAGCTACGGCGATGTCGAACTCAGCGTCGAGCGGGTCGATGACAATCGTATCACGCGTGCTCGAATCACTGAACAGTACGATCAATCATCTACGGGCCAATCGGTGGAGTCGCAGAGTTGATTCCACCAATCGGCCCATAGCGACCAACTCACGGAGCAAACACATGACGATACTCACAGCCATTGGAGAGGAACTGCATTCGAACAAGATACTCGAGATCGGATACGATCTCGCGACGGCGTACGACGAGCAACTGCTCGTCCTCCACGTCATCCCGAAAGAGGACTTCAACGACCACAAGGCAGCGCTCAAGGGCACACCAGCGTCCGATAGCTTCACCATCAGCCGAGAGGAGCAAAGCGCTGCCGAGATCGCCCGTCAAGCCGTCTACGAGTCGCTTGACGAGTACGAGTCTGACCGAATCGATACTCGGGGGCGCGTCGGCGACCCAACCGACAAGATACTGGCTGAAGTCGAACACACCGACCCACGCTACCTCGTCATCGGTGGAAAGGGACGGTCTCCCGTGGGGAAAGCGATCTTCGGGAGCACTGCACAGAACGTGCTACTGAACGCGTCCTGTCCCGTCGTTCTGACGAGTAAACAGGGATGAGGCCACTGACCACAACGGGCTGAGCCGTGGGAAAGAGCGTGCCGCTGAAACCGGCAGGCAATGACTCTCTTGGCGGTCCACGGGTCGGAACCCTCTGCCGGCAACAACGGCACGTAGCTGGTATCTGCGTGTGAAACCGCCCCGTTGTCGGGCCTAGCCCGACTGCTTGAGGGAACGAATCTCCCTCTCTGTTCACGGCGTGGAGGATGTCACGAGCAGCATTGCCCGTTGTTTCCTACCAGTTGGATCATGATTATCCGTGCAAAAGTGTTGGGACCGTAACAAATACACAACACCTCTGTGAGAATACACGTATGGAAGTCGCAGTGATCGGCGCGTCAATGACGAAATTCGGACAACGCGATGCCTGGATATGTGAGTTACTCTCGCAGGCCGGCGACGAGTGCCTCATGGACGCCGGTGTCGCGCCCACGGACGTAGAGCACCTGTACGTCTCGAACATGACCAGCGGTGAGTTCGAAGGGCAGACAGGAGTAATGAACGCGCTCGCGCACGATTTGGGCGTACTACCGGCGTACACAGAGCGGATCGACCAGACTTCATCTTCGGGCGGGGCCGGCATCTACGAGTCCTGGCAGTCCATCGCCAGCGGGGCCAGCGAGATGACGCTACTGGTCGGCGGGGAGAAAATGACTCACAAGACAACCGGAGAATCGACCGATATCATTGCGTCCTGTACGCACCCGGACGAATACAAACACGGCGTGACGCTCCCGTCCTTCGCCGGGATGACCGCCCGGCACTACCTGGAGCGGTTCGACGCCCCGCGAGAATCACTGGCCCGCGTGGCGGTCAAGAATCACAAGAACGGCGTGGACAACCCAAAGGCGCAGTTTCAAAAGGAGATCACGATGGAGAAAGCGCTGGAGTCACCCATCATCGCGGACCCGCTGCGGCTGTACGATTTCTGTCCGATCACGGACGGCAGCGCCGCGCTCATGTTCACGACGGAAGAGCGGGCCAAAGAGATCACCGACGAATATGCCCTTGTCTCCGGCGTCGCCGGTGCAACGGACACCCACGTGGTTCACGAACGGGACGACCCGACAATCATGGGTGGAGTCGTCGAGTCGAGCAAGCAGGCTTACGAGATGGCGGGCCTCGGTCCTGAGGACCTCGACGTGGCGGAACTACACGACATGTTCACCATTCTGGAGTTCCTCCAACTGGAGGGCATCGGCGTCGCAGACCAGGGCACAGCCTGGGAGCTAGCGATGGACGGCACCACTGCCAAGGACGGCAACCTGCCGATCAATACGTCTGGCGGGCTCAAATCGAAGGGCCACCCGCTGGGGGCAAGCGGTGTCGCTCAGGGCGTGGAAATCTACGAACAGCTCGTCGGCGAGGCTGGCCCGCGCCAAGTCGAGGCCGATACGGCACTGGCGTGTAACGTCGGCGGCTTTGGCAACTGTGTCATCACCACCATCATGGAGGCTGCAGAATGACACTGGAAGCAGGCATGTGCACGAACGGTCACGTCTCGTACCCCACACACCCCCGCTGTCCGGAGTGTGGCGAACCACAGCAAGAGACGTTCGATCTTGCGGACCGAACCGCCGAGGTCGTCACCTGGACGCATTCGACGGCGACGCCGCCGGGCGTCCGCGAGCCCAACACGCTGGCAATTGTCGAGTTCGACATCACCGATGTCGCCGACGCGAGCGACGAGTTCGTCCGCGCGCTCGGGCAGGTGACGACGGACGAAGTCGAAACCGGCGACGCGGTCGAACCCGTCTACACCGAGGAACTCCGCGACCCCGACGCGGGAATCAAAGTGCCCGAGAGCCAGGACTGGGACGGCTACCGCTGGAATCCAGTGTAACGGCTATCCCGGCGTCGCCCTCCTAATAACTAATTTAGCCATTGGAAGGTTTAACAATACCACACATAACAAGAGTACAGATATTAGAGAAATTACAGTAACTGTTAATCGATCGGCAGTGGGACGGCCCGTTGTGTACCACAGAGCAGAAACCTGGTATTCAGATACATCTGGCAGTACTACCACTATTGAATACTGTCTCTATACTTGATATTTTGGTATCCACGCTCTCGAAAATCGGTCCACGACTGGGTACCCAAGGTCGATGTACAGCCAGTCAGTGGCAAATCACCGAATCAGGTTGCGGCAAGGAAACCGTGATTCGGATCACTGACCAGCAATTCTGGCTGTACACCGCGGTAAATCCCGAGACGAACAAAATTTTCACCTGCGGTTGTTTTCGACCACTACAACCGTTCACACCGATATCTTTCTCAAAGAACTGCGGCAGAAGTACGATGTCGAAACCGCCGTGTTTCTCGCCGATAGCGCTCAACACCTCCAAACATCACTGCAACGATCTGGGCTCCGATTTCAGACAGAACGCCACGGAAATCGGAACGCTATCGAACATATACTCAGAAAAATAAAAAGACGAACTTTTTCGTTTTCAAACTGTTTCAGTCACGTCAAACCGAGCACAGCTGAAAGTTGGTTCAAAATATTCGACAGGTGATATAATACTCCAAAGGTGTTGGTTGCCTGTAACTCCTCAAGTACGGCTTCGGCGTGTCCGGTTACTCATAGACAAACCAACACGCTGCCTGTTTGTGTCGGTGCTGTTGGTTAGCTCTATCTCATGTCTGTGGTACAAACGTCCAACGGGGGGTGTCATACAACTCTCTCAAGGCTTGGATGTCAGAAAGAATGACTTGAATTGAATGCACAGCAGGACAGCGCATTGACCACTGGTATTCCTGTCAGTAGTAGAGTGTATCCGTTGACGGTTGCTGAATATAGAGCGCGTATCTCGCACAGAATTATTTTTCCAATTCGATCAGATTGGGTTGAGCAAGACAGTGAACAGTATTAGCAGCCCATAGCTGTAGAAACGGTCCGAGAATCAATGTTTCCGTTGCCATCAATACGGACTTCTGCAAACCGGGAATTACAGTCGAAATGATCAGTCGTTACTGGGTACGTACCAGTTGTCTGTGTTGATTCGTCAGTCACTTTGAGGAGGTAGCCTGGAGACCGGATTTCCAGCCGAAGTGTCCCGTTCGGCGGAAGTGTTTCTCTCCGGGTTACGAGTGATGAGTGACTCTCGTCATGAATTAATTCGACAGAGATAGTTCGGTTCCTCGGGCTATCATTCCAGATCTGAATTGGCAACGTTTCCCCCGCTCCATCAACTTGGATGACAGTCGTGGGTTCGACTTTCGTTCCTTGGTATGGGGCCGGAACAGATGGAGCAATCGTTGGCCTGTCAGATATCGTTACGTCGGGCGGACCGCTGAGGTCTGAGAGAGTGGGAAACACGAACACCGAAGCGACGATGCCGGTACTGATAATGAGAACGACCGCAAGAAGCGGACGGATATTCATACTACAAGCGACTTCCGTCTGTGCGCATCTGTTTTCTGGTTGTTACATTCACACGCTTACTGACCGCAGCTGTCGATGAAACAAACTTCGGGAGGGTGTTTCTCTGACATGCTCGGAGTATTCGAGGAACGAAGACGCTCAGACAAGCGCGGAGAGCCGTCAATTATTCTCTTTTCAGCGGTAGTGTTGCATACAGCTCGCAAGTCGACCACACCTTTCGGCAACTGACGCGGAGACAAACCGAGAGCGATACGTCTACCGAACAACCGTCACTGGAACGGGCGAGCGGCGGAACACCGTCTGGGCGACGTTGCCGACGAAGAGTTGGTCGGCGAGTGACCCTCCATGACTGCCGATCACGACCGTATCGAATGAGTCGGACTGCTTGACAATCGCTTTCGCTGGACTTCCCCACACGACCTTCGTGGAAATATCGACCCCATGAGACTGCGCGATCTCACGCGCCCGTTCGAATATTTCCGCAGCGTGTTTCTCTGCGGCCTCCTCGATATTCTCCTCCAGTGCGAGTCCCACCGCCTTGCCCATCATTGCCGATGGCTCGCCGACGATGTGGAGCACCGTGATCTCCGCATCGGGATGCGCTTCGAGTGCGTATTCGAGCGCACGTACCGCCATTTCCGAATCGTCCATCGGGACGAGAACACGTGAAATCATAGCATACCTACGGCTCCGAAGATGATAAAATGCGGTCGTGGCGGAGCCCACGACGTGAGTAGAGGACACATCTGTTCCGGGCTATCCCGTACTTACTGATGGCTCCGCTGTATCTCGCACAGCAATCGGGCGGTGGTTACCCCACAGTTTACATGATGTCCGCCGACTGGAATCGAATATAGCCGAACCCGAGTGATAGAACGAGCCAGGCCGCGAGAATGGCGAATCCGGTCCACTCTGGTGGGTAGAACGAGGCCGATACGGGGTAGGACATTAATTCATCGAACGTGGGGATTATCGCCCGTGCCGCGTAGCCGACCGCTGCAGTCGGGTTGAGGGCGTGGACAAGGATCAACCACGGAGGTACACCAGACTCCGGTGGGATGTAGCCGACGGTGATCGTCTGTAGAATCGCCGTTACAACATCCCATCCAAGCTGAAAGAGGATGTAGAGGCTCGCCGCACCAATAACCGCCGTATACTGAGACTTCATTACCGAGGAGAAACCGATGCCAATTGCGACGTAGACCGCACCATAGAAGACCGTCAATATGGCGTAGAGTGCGAATTTGACGGCCGCAAATGATTCGTAGGTCAGCAGTGCGAAGCCAGCGACGATCGAATAGCCGCTAAGGATAGCGATGGTCAAAACGGCACACCGGCCGATGAACTTCCCGAGAATAACATCACGGCGGGAGTTTGGCAGGCTGAGCAGGAGCTTGATGCTCCCGCTGTCACGCTCACCGGCGATGGCGGCATAAGAGATGCCCAAGCCCAGCAGTGGGACAAAGAAACTCATCGGCTGGCCCATGCTATTGAGCAGTGCCAGCGTGCTGGTCGGGACTTCGCTATTCGAAGCCGTCAGAGGGACGTGCTGAATCGCTGCCCAGAATCCAGAGACAAGGACGAACAACAGCGTGGTGGCGAGGAACGTTCCTGAGCGGATTGAGTCGTTGAAGTCTTTTCTGATGACTGCGGGGAGGGACATTTTGTTGAGTAATTATCTAGAGATATTCATAAAACCTGACATTCTCTGGACCCATTGTGTATGGTTCCCTATACTGACTGTTTCAAATTGGGAATGCTCCCTGGACGGTAATGGGTCTGGACAGGAGTATGGCTGTCGGCTGGAGGGCATATACTCGACAGAGCGTCATGCGGTCCTCGGCTCGGCGGATGGCGGTCGGTAGTTCCTGCCGGCGTTGGCGGTCCCCATCATCGAAGCGCCACGCACACTCTCTGATCCCCCTATCCCACTCATGTGGGTCCGGAGCCCGCTTTTCGGGACGATGTGCGATGTATTCAATCCCTAATCTGAAGCGCAACTTACAATTATAGTTATTGCGTACATCACGACTGCCAGCACAAAGTAAGCCACTTTGTACTGGGTGATTGTCAGAGGCACGGGATACGGTCCGCCGTCGCATTCGGCGGCGGATCGTTCCACGGACCGAACTGTGAGCGATTCCCTGACAGCAATGGTTATGTATGAGGTCTTCAATTATTACCATAGGGTACCAGTCGGTAATCACCCGCCCAGTGACCCCGTGCCTCTGACAACACCGGCCGACTGTACCCCCGTTCAGACCGCTGAACGACGGCGCTGCGTGAGTTGCTGGGGCATTACTGTGTACCCCATTAGCGACGGGTCGGGGCAGCTCACAGAATTGTACGAGCGTTTCGGCGTGGCGCTGGAGGAGGTGTCTGCCAGCGCCAGTCAGCGTATACACATTGGTTCGGGCGTCAAGCGCGTCCCGATTGAGGCGGTCCGTGTCGGTGAGCCGGTCGAGATTCTGGTAGAGGCGGCTGTGGCTGATCGGGTGCCCGTACGCTCGTCGAGGGGGGGTGAGGGAGGCCTTGAGCACGAGGCCATAGGAGGTCTGGGGCGCGCGTGAACAGAACTGACGAATACCATTCAGGGAGACCGTCTAAATCCTCCAAGGCCCCGGACACTGTCTGTTGTCAGACGAATACTCACTGATGTACCTAAAACGTGAAATCAAACCAAGCCGTAGATGCAGAGAACGTGGCTGTTACTGAATCACAATCTCTCTCGACATGTTCGGTCAAAATCGAACGACAAGGTGGTCGTGGCGAGGCGGGAGCACGGGCACTCGAACGACATCTCAAGCGTCTCTCCGGCGTCCACGATGTCGACATCTCGTTTCGAACTGGGAATGCCCGGATCACCTACGACGGGAGCGTCACCTCGGAAGAAACGATTCGAGACGCTGTCCGCGACCGGAATGTGGCGATTCAAGACGACTCTGAGAAGACAACGGACGATGTGCGCTCCCGCTCGGACCTCAGGCGGGAGGCAGTGTTCGTCGGCCTGACGCTCCTCGGGATGGTGACCGGCCTCGCGACGGGCTGGCTCGGGGGACCATCACTCCTTATGTGGGCCGGTTACGGCGTCGCATACGTCTTCGGCGGGTGGTACGGACTCATAGGAGCCATCGAGACGCTCCGCCACCGCGCGGTCGACATCGACCTGTTGATGATCGTCGCTGCGCTCGGCGCGCTCTCGATTGGGGCACCGTTCGAGGGCGCGATGCTCCTCTTCCTTTTTTCTCTATCGAACATGCTCCAACACTACGCCATCGGCCGTTCGCGCCGGGCAATCAAGTCCCTCGTGGAGATGCGGCCGGACGAAGCACAGGTCCTCCGCGACGGTGAGGAGGTCACTGTGGCCATCGACGAGGTCGCCGTGGGAGACGTGTTCGTCGTCCGTCCCGGCGATAGGATTCCACTCGACGGCGTCGTCACGTCCGGCGAGGGAACGGTCGACCAGGCCTCGCTCACTGGCGAGTCCGTCCCCGTGCCGAAAGAACCCGGCGACGAGGTGTTCGGCGGGACAATCAACGAGAGCGGGAGCCTCGAAATCGAAGTTACGCGGCAGGCCCACGAGTCGGCGATCAGCCGCCTCATCACCATGGTCGAAGAGGCCCAGAGCGAGAAGGCCCCGACACAGCGGCTCATCGACCGGCTCGAACAACCATACGTACTCGGGGTATTCGGACTCACGATTGCCGCGATCGCGATTCCACTCGCGCTCGGGGGGGAATTCACTAGCACGTTCTACCGATCGATGACGCTCATGGTCGCCGCCTCGCCGTGTGCAGTCATCATCTCCACGCCAGCAGCAGTGCTCTCGGCGATCGCCTCCGGGGGCCGACAGGGCGTCCTGTTCAAGGGTGGCGAACACGTCGAGACTGCGGCACGCATCGATGCGGTCGCCTTCGACAAGACTGGCACACTCACACAGGGCGACACGCAGTTGACCGACGTGTTCGTCCGTGACGGCACGGCAGACGAGACACTGACCGAGGACGGACTGCTCTCCATGGTGGCCGCAGTGCAGGCCCGCTCGGAGCACCACCTCGCTCGGGCCACCGTGAGGGCGGCAGAGGCCCGGTCACTCGAGGTCCCTGACGCGGAGCGGTTCCAGTCAGTCGCCGGGAAAGGCGTCAAAGCAGATGTCGACGGCAGCACGACGCACATCGGGAACCGCAGTTACTTCGAGACCGTCCTCGGAGACACGGCGATCGACGGTCTCGAACCAGGCCTCGACCGTCTCCGGACGTTAGAGGCAGAGGGGAAAACGAGCGTTCTCGTCGCCCGAGAGAGCCATGGTGCAGTCAGCGTGGTGGGGTGGCTCGCGTTCACCGACACCGTTCGCCCCAACGCGGCCGAGATGATCGCCGACCTCCGCTCGCTCGGCGTGGAGCACATCGTCATGCTAACGGGCGATAACGAACGCGTCGCACAGCGCATCGCTGACGAGGTCGGTATCGACGAAGTCCAGGCGGAACTGCTACCGGAGGAGAAAGTGGCGACGATCGAAGACCTGGTCGAGCGACACGAGAACGTGGCGATGGTCGGCGACGGCGTCAACGACGCGCCAGCCCTCGCCACAGCAACCCTCGGCATCGCGATGGGTGGCGCGGGGACCGATGTCGCGCTGGACACTGCCGACGTGGTGCTGATGGGCGACGATCTCAGCAAGATCCCCTACGTGCTCGGTCTCGGACGGCGAACCCGCCGGACACTCACAATCAATCTCGCCATCGCTTTCGGCGCGATTGCACTCATGGTCGGTGCGATCCTTCTCCGCGGTATCCCGCTCCCACTCGCAGTGATCGGTCACGAGGGCTCGACGGTCATCGTCTCACTGAACGGTCTTCGGTTACTCGGCTTTCGCGGATGAGCACGGTACAGGGGGTTGAGGGGCCGCAGTCGACACAGCGGACGAGTGACCCCTTCGATACCACTCGCCAACGACGGACAGAAATCAGGGGGGAGGATCATAAGAGCGGGTGATGACGACGGCTTGCGGGAACAGAGCGAACAGTCAGCCGACTGATGGCAGATGATGCACTGGCTACTATAGTTGCAAAACAGCTTCCCGATACCGCCGACCGTTGAGGGATGACAGTCGACGAAGTCGTTGAGAAGGTCATGCTGGAGCGGACCCGGGTCAAAGAGATGATGCACCCATACGAGGTAGCGAATCTGTTCGTTATGGGCTGTTCCCACCACAGTAAGCACCTCAACGGCGGCGATATGACCCGCGAGGTGGGATGAGTCTGACGTACTGACACGCAGTGTGTGGGAGCTAAGTGCGTCGACTGCCTGGTCTGGTGCATGCCAGTTGTTTTTACACCCTACTTGCAGAAAGCGAAGGAACGGGTTCCACCGACATCCTCCACCACAGCGGATACTGATTCTCACGAAGACACCGAGGCAGCTACTGGCCGACCGGTACAGCGACTCGTCGTTGGCGCTACTATAACCAGTATCGTTGCTGTCGCTGTCTTGACCATTGCTCGCCGTCTCCAACGACGCGACGGGACATCTACGGCAGCCTCGAATGACGGTAACTGATTCATGTCCGATGACGAACTCCGTTCTTTCAAATACGACGGCGAAGTCAAGCCCGGTGAAAAGCGACAGTTCCGCTACGAGGTGAGCGAGACGTATCTCGGCGACCCCGTCGAGATACCAGTCACGATCATCAACGGCGACAAGCCCGGTCCACGCCTGTTCATGACTGCAGCCATTCACGGCGACGAACTGAACGGAGTCAAGGTTCTCCAAGAAGTGGCCGACCGGTACGCACCAACGGATATTCACGGGACACTGGTGCTGCTCCACGTTGTGAACGTTCCCGGCTACCAGGCCCAGCAGCGGGATCTCCCGATCTACGATCAGGATTTGAACCGGTCGTTTCCCGGAAAATCGTCGGCCAACACAGCTGGACGAATCGCTAACCAGGTGTACGAACGGTTCATCAATCAGTGTGATCTCGGTATCGACTTCCACACGTCGACCCGGAATCGGACAACCATGTACCACGCTCGAGCCGACATCGACGACCCAGACGTGGACCGCCTCGCACAGGCGTTTGGAACCAACGTCATCCTTTCGGGCGAGGGTGAAGCAGACTCACTCCGGGCTGTTGCCTCCCGAAACGGTATTCCGACGGTCACCGTGGAGATGGGGAAGGCACACCGATTCCAGCCAGCACTCATCGAGAAGGCACTCGATGGTGTCGAGAGCGTCTTTGCGACCTACGACATCGTCCCGGAGGCGACTCGGGTAGACCCCCTGTGGCGGAAAGTGATGGGAGCGACCGAAGAGAAACGGTGGCTCCGTGCGGATACTGGTGGCCTCGTCGAGATGGAGTGGGGGCCGAATCCACTCGTCCACGGGGGCGAGACTATCTGTACCATCACAGATCAGTTCAAGACCGAAGAGCACCGCGTCGAAGCACCGTTCACCGGGTTGATCGTCGGGGTACTGGAGAACCCGGTGGCGTTGCCGGGACATCCGGTCTGTCACCTCGTCAGTATTAGCCCGGAGACACGCGACGAGATCGAGCGCGAAATCACTAACGGAGAATTCGACGGGTACCGGTCCTACGGCCAGCAATGGATGACCGAAAACGGGCATGATGACTCGTAAGTTTCGGCCGCCGGCCTCGGAGGCGCACGTCCGATGAGCAAAACTGCTCACGTCTAAGCTCCCAGGAAAGTCCATGTTGCGAGGAATGAACAAACGGCCAGTGCAACGGTGTCGTCAAATTCCGTGGATATCCACGTGACAACGACACGAAAGCACGATAGTCAGATCACTCTGCGCAGTCAGTACAAAAGAACGGCTCTGTTGAAATCCTTAAGAAGTGATAGGATCGGCATGCGAGATACAGAGGATGAATGTTTCATCGAGACCGAAGTGCCCAAATGTCGGCATTTCGAACATAGCCCTGATGAACCAAATCACGAGAACGCAACTCTTGAAAGTGGGTGGCTTCTTGATGTTGCTGATTTTGGTTCTCGGAGGGCTTCCGTTCCTTGAACGAAACGGGTAAATTAGCGATTCGGTGGGTCTGGCGATGTTCGGCACGCTGAGCATCTTTGCTGGTTGCTGGATGATTCGCTCCCCAGAGAAACACGACCGCGTCGTGGGGAACCCGGAGGAGTATTCGTCGTCGAAAGTTCGATGGCGACAGGTGGAGGAGCGCCTCGGTGGAGTCGGGGTAATAATCGTCGGACTCGTGTTCATCTACATTGGGCTTGCATAGCTGGTTCGTGCTACACCGGTGAGTCTTCAATCGTTCGTGACCGATTCGCGCTCTGTATTCAGCACGGCTTCAAGAACGTATCACCGGATGAGGATTTCAACAGAGCCCGCTGAGATAGTGTGTATCGCGTACGTAATTCGATTAGTTACGCCATTCGTTGATGAGTGTGGGGATGATGACGCCAACGCCGAGGAGCACGGCGAAGTGAATCCATTGACTGTCAGTTACAGTTGTTGTACCGTACACCGATACGAGAGCGAGTATGACAAATATAGCTGTAATCTTGGTTTCTGAACTAACCAGGCTATTCGACCTTTGGGAGGGCTGTTCTGACATCCCCTTGACGTACGGTTGTAGTAGACAAATACCTTGTCCACAGTATCAGAGCCAGCAACTCCTGCCGACCGAACAGCGCGGTCATACCTGTCTACTGCTTGACTGCGAACGCTTCTCTGACAGGCTCTCAGCTGTCACACCAGCGAATCTGTGCCAGCAGATTCGCGGCCCGACGCTCCGAGACGAATACGTTGATTGGCATCACCGTTCGTCGGGTGGCGCGGCCGCCCTACCCTTGCCCGCTGTGACTTCCTACTACTGCTCCAACTCACCAACAATCCGTTGAGGGTGAGTGTTTTCGCCTTTCTCGGCCCGGAGTTGTAGTGTCATGGGTGTCCGTTACAGGCAACGGTTGGCCCCACGTCGAGTTGCTCTCCGTCTTATCGACGTTGCCTGCAGTTCACTACATCCCAGTGGTGTCCTGTGCGACGATCAGGTCGAAGGGCGTGTCCGCCGGTTCGTCGTCAGGCGAAAGGTACCCTGCAGCGAAGGCCGTGTATACTTGATTTCCTTCGAGAGTCACGTCGAAGTCAGCCACTATATCGCCGTCGTTGTTCTCGGTATCGCCCCGAATCTGGACGGTGTAGTCGTTGGCGGGCACCTCGACAGAGCCGGACTCCGTGTAGGCGACGCCGTCGAACAGTGTGTCACCGGTCGATTCGGCCGTCACGTCGACAGCCGGGGCGTCAGGGGAAACGTGTACCACGCGAAGTCGCGCGGTGTCTGCACCTGGTGCCGCGTTGTCGTCTTCGAGCACGAGCGGCGCAAAGGCCTCGTCCGCCTCGTCGCCGATTTCGCCGGCAGCAGCGACGGTGTACATCTGTCCGCTCTCGACGGTCACGTCGCCTTCGAACACCGACGTGTCCTGGTCTCCGGCGGCGGTAATTTCGATTGTTCGCGCGCCAGCAGGGACCTCAAGATAGTCACTGACCGCGCCGAAGGGCACGTCTTCCAGGGCTGCCGAGCCGTCGACGTATACGTCCACGTTCGGGGCATTGGGTGACATGTGTGCGACCCGGACGCTCGCAGGTTCGGACTCGGTTTCGGTTCCCATCTCGCCGCCCGTGTCCTGTGCGACAATCAGGTCGAAGGGCGTGTCCGCCGGCTCGTCATCCGGTGAGAGATACCCCGCCGCGAAGGCGGTGTACACCTCGCCACCAGCCAGGCTCACGTCGAACTCCGCGACAACATCGCCGTCGTTGCTCTCCGTATCGCCACGGACCTGCAACGTGTAGTCTCCTTCGGGTACTTCGACGTAGCCGGAGCCGCCGTACTCGACGCCGTCGTACAGCGCGTCCCCGTTCGACGCGAGCGTCACGTCGACGGCCGGCGCGTCGGGCGAAGCGTGGACCAGACGAACGCGTGCGGTGTCGCCGCCGGGATCGCTGTTGTCGTCTTCCAGGACGAGCGGTTCGAACGCCTGGTCGGCGTCGTCGCCGAGTTCGCCGATAGCGGCGACGGTGTACGCCGTGTCCGCTGCCACCGGGACCGGCCCCGAAAACACCGACGTGTCAGGGTCACCAGCGGCAGTAATTTCGACCGACAGCTCGCCCGCGGGCACGTCGAGATACTGGCTCACCGCGCCGAAGGCCACGTCTTCGAGGACTGCATCACCCTCGACATAGACATCCACGTTCGGCGCGTTTGGCGACATATGAGCCACCCGGACCGACCCAGTCCCAGAGTCCGTTGCCTCTTCGGTCTCGGTTTCGGTCTCCGTCTCCATCGGCGTGTCCATGCCGCTGTCCGTCTCGGTGTCAGGCTCTTCGGCTCCACCGTCGCCGCCGTCACCGCTACAACCGGCGAGGCCAACTGTTACACCGGTTCCGATACCGAGCAAAATCCGTCGTCGAGTCGTGTCTGATGACATCCATTATCTGCTGGGTTTGTCAGCTAAATAATACATTTCGCAATTCTCTCTCAATTCTCTCTCAAGTCTTCCTAGAGAGTTTGAAACCACTGTTTATCGGAATCTGCCGAAACTGTTTTATCCAGCATTCTCGGAATTGTAAAACATGGAAGATAGTTCTGTCACGTCGGGATTGGAGGTGATTCTCGGCCCCGAGTGTGCACACTGGTCTCTTCGATGCCGACAGCCGGCCGCCCGTGACAATTTGTCCCGAAGTCGCTGTGCCCGTGGAGGTAGTATGTCGGTGGATTCTTGCCGGACCGACCGGAAATATAACCAGAATGGAAACGGTCCTCTGGCAAACGCTTGCAGGCACCCGCGGAGGACCCAACCGCGCCCGCGTTCTGCGCGCCTTGTCCGACCAGCCACGAAACGCCAACCAACTTGCTGATGATCTCGACCTGGCGTACAATACGGTCCGATATCATCTCGAAGTCCTCGAAGAGAACGGGGTCATCACCAGCAGCGACGCCGACTACGGCGTTATCTATCTCCCCAGCGAGCAAGCGAGAACCCATTGGGACACCGTCGAACAAATCCTTACACAGTTGGACGATTAATATGTACGCGATACAACACCGTCACCGACCAACGGGACCGAACCGACTCCGGGAGCACAGAGCATGAGTCTCGTGTTGAATGGAGCCCGCATCGCCGCCGCAGTCAACATCCTGTTGCTGGGCGTTCTTATCACAATCTGGGTACAGACATACCGTGAAATCCGTGCCCCGTTGACGCTGGGCTCTATCGTGTTTGCAGCGTTCTTACTGGCCGAAAACGCCGTTGCTCTGTACTTTTATTTCACGGCCCCGGCGATGCCCGCAGTAGCCGTACAGGTGATGATGGTCCTCCAGATGCTCGAAACAATCGGTATCGGGGTACTGACATACTTCACTTGGAAATGAGGCTGGTCGTTTTTTCAGGAGCTATTTAATTCGCCCGCGAACAAACAGCGGTGACGTTGTCCCCGCCGACGAAGAAGGCAAGCGAGTCTTGAATACGGGCGTGGGCCGTCATGTCGAGACCATTGGTAATGGCGACCATGTTTTCGAAGCGGCTAAATGGCCCTCCTATTGCCGACCAACTACGAGATATGTGTGTTCGTCACGGGTGTTTTGGGGATGCTGTCAAGTCTGTGTTGTGAAGCTGTGTCACGAATCGACCTCTGCTAGCGTTGTAACCCGGCCCAGAAAATCCAGTTGATGGGTACAATACAGCAGTTCCGCGGCCGCTACCTGTTCGCGTCGACGAGCCAGCCAGTCGTCGAGTGCGTCGAAGTCATTGCCAGCGACTTCCCGAACCGCGGCCTCAACCGTGTCGAGGATGTGCTGGAGGAAGTACGCCTCGTCGGCGGGATACGCGCCGTCGACTGGCCGGACGATCCAGTCGGAGCCGGCGGCCCCGGAGAGCGTCGCCCCGTCCAGCCGCTGGAGACGGTCGAGGACATCGTCGCCGGCACGGCTGTCGCCGCCGGGTTTTCGGTCCATATGGTCGTGGTAGTGGGCCTCGACCGCCCGGTCGGCCGGGTGGGTCGGGCGAAAGCGGGTCGCGCCGTCGAACGTGATGGGGAAGTAGTAGTGTCCGCCGGGCGCGAGCCCGCTAAGCAACGTTGGGAGTCTATCACGGCCGATAATATCGAGTAGCGCTGCACCGACCAACAGATCGTATCCGTCGGCGTCATCGGCGTACTCGACCGCGTCCGCCACGACAGTCTCGACCTCGATACGTCGGTCGCCGGCGTCGACCGTCAGCGGGTCGTCGGTTACCGTTGCCTCGCTGTCAGCCGCCCACTCCCGAAGATAGGCCGGGATGGTGGCGGTATTCGCGGATTCGATGTCGACGGCTGTGTAGCGAACGTCGCCCGCCGGGAGAACATCCCAATCGATGAACCGGGTCAGCATCGTCCCGATGCCGGCCCCGATTTCGAGTACCCGGAGCGGCCCGTCGGTGTCGGCGGCGCGGCTGGCTAATTGGTTTCGCAACGTTTCGACCAGCCGACGATCCAGCGCCCGGTCGTCAACGGTACGTTTCGCCCGCAGATATCGCTGAAAAGACTCGGTCACGCCGATACCCCCGTGGTCCCTGCTACGTCGGCCAGCAGCCGGCGGACCCGCGCAGTCGTCTCGGCCCAGTCGGGGTGGGCTTCATACCGATCTCTGGCGGCCCGTCCCATCGCGGCCAAGCGGTCACGGTCGGTCGCAAATCGTTCCAGTTCGCGAGCGATGGCGGCCGGGTCGTCCGGTTCGACGAGCGCGCTGGTCTCGCCGTCGGTAACCAGGTCGCCAGCGCCGCCCGCTCGGGAGGCCAGCGCGGGGAGGCCGTAGCTCATCCCCTCCAGATAGACGATACCGAATCCCTCGTATCTGGACGGGACCGCGAGGACGTGGCTGGCGTCGAGCGTCGCCGCCAGTTCGTCGTCGCTGAGACGCCCTGCAAAACTGACGCAGTCAGACAGGCCTCGCTCACGGACGTTCGTCCGGACCGCCTCGACGTGGTCCCCATCGGCGGGGCTCCCGACGACGGTGAGGGCGATGTCGGCGTCGGCTGCGGCCACCCCGTCGACGAGCGTGTCGAGCCCTTTCCGGGGAGTGATGTTGCCGACGAAGACAATCCGGAGCGGGTCCTCACGTGCGCGCTCGTCGATGTCTCTGTGACTTATCTCGGGGTCGAACCGGTCGCCGGCCGGGGGCGCGACGACGGTCCGGTCAACGCCGAGGTCCGTGACAACGCTTTCCGTGGTCTGGCTGTTACAGACGGCGGCGTCGACCGTATCGAGATAGCGACGTTCGACCGCACGGTACAGCGGCGTCAGTCGTCGTGGTTCGCTCGCTCGTAAGTGGTGCACGACGCTGACGATGGGATAGGAGAGCGTGCGGTTCGTGCGGACGAGCGACGGGTGGGCGAGTTCGTCCTGCAACATAACGTCGACAGCCACATCGAGGCGCTGCCGCAGGCTTCGGGACCCGTTGTCCAGCAGGCCACGGTGATACGCGCGCCACGGGAGTTCGACCAGTTCGACGGTGTCGCCGGCGGCCCGAAGCCCCTCGACGAGTTTCCGGTCGTAGCGAAACCCGCCCGACTGTTCGTCCAGACTCCCGTACAGCGTCAGCCCAACTCTCATACGGTGGCGTCGTAGCTCGCGGCGGCCTCGTCGTCTTCCCAGACCGTCACGGCGAGTTCGGTGACGGTGTCGTCGGTGACACGCTCGGTGACACGCTCGAAGATGACTTTGGCGAACCGCTCGACGCTGGGGTTGTCCCCCTCGAACTCTGGACAGTCGTTGAGCATCGTATCGCGGTAGCGGTCCTCGAGGTCCGAGAGCGCGGCTTCGGCGTCGTCGATGTCGACGAGGTAGTCGAACTCGTTGAGCGCGGGCCCGCGGAAGCACAGTTCCACTTCGTAGTGATGTGAGTGTGGCTTCCCCTCCGGTCCTGCGTTCGGGACGGTGAGGTAGTGCTGTGCCACGAAGTCCGTCAGCACTGTCGTTGAGTACATGTGGTGTGTCAAGGGTGGGAGTCACCTAAATGGTGTCACTCGTAGGAGAGGACGACCTGGACGGCGTCGTCGGGTCGCTCGTCCAGCAGCCGGTAGGCCTCGGCCGCGCGGTCGATGGGAACTTCGTGGGTTAACAACGCTGAGAGGTCCCGGTCAGCCAGCCACGACCGGACAACATCGAGCCGGCGGTCCTTGTCCCAGCGGTCGGCGTGGTCGGGGTCGATGCGGCTCACCTGACTGCTCCGGACCCGGATATGGCTCCGGTGGTAGTCGCTCCCCAGCGCCAGTTGCACGTCTTTGGTCCCGTACCACGAACCGACGACGACCTGTCCCGCGTAGCCGGTAGCGTCGATAGCGTCGTCCAGCGCCGTCGGATCCCCCGAGAGTTCGAACGTGATGTCGGCGTCATCGATGTCGAGTGCCCTCGGCGCGACCGAGCGGTCCGCACCGAGCGATTCGGAGAGGTCGCGCCGGCGCTCACAGGGGTCGACGGTCACCAGCGAGGCCAGCGGGAACTCGGAGAGGGCAGCCGTCGTCAACAGCCCGACTGGCCCCTGTCCGAAGACGACCACGCGCGAGCCGATGCGCGGCCGGGCGTCCATGACGAAGTTGACTGCCGCCTCTGCGTTGGGGATGAACACTGCCCGCTCGGGCGGCAGCGTCGTCGGGACGAGCGTTTCGGGATCGGCCAGAAAGTGGCTCTCGTGGGGATTGAACGCGAACACGCGGCGGTCGAGCCAGTCGTCGGCGACGCCGTCGCCGACGGCCGTGACGCGGCCGACGGCGGCGTACCCGTACTGGAGCGGATAGGAAAACGTCCCGTCCAGCGCACCGATGGTCTCGTCGGTCGCAAGGTCCGACGGCACTTCGCCGCGGTAGACGAGCAGTTCCGTTCCGGGGCTGATACCCGATAGCTCCGTCCGGACGCGGACCTCCGATGGCCCGGGTTGTGGTACCGGTGTCTCGTCTATGGTGACCGACTCCGTGCCGGTGAAGTACAGTTCCTTGCCGGGCATCAGGCCGCCGCCTCCACTGGGGCGTCTGTGCCGGTGTGTCGGTGCCGAACTGGGCGGGCGCGGTGGCGGCTCCGGGGATGCACGTCTTGCACCCAGGCTTTCACTGACTAAAATCTACCTCCCGGTCAGAGATATCCGAGGGCGTCGAGCCGGTCGCGGTCCCCCTTGGCTCCGTAGACCCGCGAGACTGGGAGCCGTTCTGGGGGTGTCAGCTTCGGGTCGAACCGACCGCTGTCGACGCCCGTCGTCTCGGTCCACGGCACTGCGAGCAGCGCCGGGACCGGCGTGTGCATCGGGTGGCCGTACAGTCCCCACTCCCCGAAGAGGTTGCCGTGGTCCGCCGTGATAGCGACCCGTCCATCGACGTTGTCGAGCAGCGTGCCGACCGATTCCAGAACGTACCGGAGATTCGCCTCGTAGGCCGCCCAGACCCGCTCGACCGACACCTCGCCGCGGCGCAGCGAGACCCACGGATTCCCGGTGTTGCTGTGGTCGCCGGTTCGGGCCAGTCCGTCGTCGCCGTCCAGCGGGTCCGGCACGAACGGGTGGTGTGGTTGCATGTAGTGGACGACCAGCCGCTCGGGGCTCCGCTCGCGGGCCAGCGCGATGGCGCGGTCGGTGACTGCCGCCGCCGGCACGGTTTCCAGTTCCTCGTCCCACGCGTACTTCCAGACCTCGTCCAGCGCGGCGAAGGCCTCGGCGTCGAGATACCGGTCGGTCCACGTGTTGCCGGTGACCATCGCTGTGTGTTCGGTCTCAGGATGGTCGAGAAAGGTGTTCTCCAGCCACTCCGAGGAGGAGCTACCGACCGAACGGACTGTCTCGACTGAATCGAGGAAGTCGATTTCCGGGGCGACTGACCGGAGTAGATCGGCTCGACAAGCGTCGAGCACCACGAGAACGTCCCACTCGCGCTCGTAGACGTTCGTGCCGTAGTCGAGTCGGCGGCCGATTGCCTGGATGGACCGCAAGTACGCCGTGCCGAGTCGGCCCATCCCCGGTTCTGTCACACCCGCTGTTGGGGTCGTTCGGATAAAACTGGTCGGGCCCTCATGGCGTGCTCCCAACCATGACGACAGACAGCGAGCGAGTACCCAGACCGGGAGCGTGGGGCCAACAGTATATACGTCTCGCCCACACCCTCCCTGTGTGCACTGTCTGTTCGTCGGCGCGGGGGCCATCGCGACCGAGTACGCGGCCGAACTGGACGACGGACCGCTCTCGCTCGCGGGCGTCTGTGACCTCGATAGTGAGCGAGCGAGGGGCCTGGCCGATGAGTACGGCTGTCCGGCCTTCACCGACCTCGACACCGCATTGCGGGACGTGGACGCACCTCTCGTCGTAAATCTGACGAGCCACGCCGCCCACGCGCCGGTGACCCGGACCGCGCTCGAAGCCGGGCGGCACGTCTACTCACAGAAGCCGCTGGCCCTCGATGCCGAGGTGGCCGCGGAGCTACTCGAACTGGCCCGTGAGCGGAACCTGGCGCTTGGCTGTGCGCCCGGCACGCCACGGGCTCCGAGCCAGCGCCGCGCGGGCCGACTGCTGGCGGACGGACGACTCGGCCCCGTCCAGTTGGGGTACGCCCACGCGCATGTCGGTCGCGTCACCGACTGGCACGACCGGCCGGACTCCTTTCTCGACATCGGGCCGCTGTACGACGGCGGCGTCTACCCGCTCGCCCTGCTGGTCTCGTGGTTCGGCCCCGTCGAATCAGTTCGGGCCGCCGACACGCTCGATAGCTGGCCAGATCGGGCGGAACGACGCCCCTCAGCCCCCAGCCACGTCGAAGCGATGCTCGCGTTCGCCGCAGGCCCGACAGTCCGACTCACCGCGAGCCTCTACGCGCCACATCGGAGCCGGGAGTTCTACGGGCTGGAACTGCACGGTGACGACGGGTCGCTGTATCTGCGGGGCACCGGTGCGATGACCGACAGCCCCGACGCGGTGCGGTTCGGCCGCGTCGGCCGCGAGTACGTCGACGCCCCCGCCCAGTACCCCACCCGACCGTATCGCTATCTCGACCCCGTCGAGTCGCTGGCGGCCGGCGTTACCCGTGGCAGGCCCTTACGAGCGAGCGGGCGGCGCGGTGCGCACGTCGTCGCCGTCTGTAACGCAATCGAGACGGCCGCCGAGTCGGGTGGGCCGGTCGACGTGCCCGACTGCGGCGCGGCGGGCGACCCTGTACCCGTACCTGTCGTCAGCCCAGGCGGGGACCGCACAGACACCGAGCGCGCGCTCCGACTACCGCCTATCGGCTTCGGCTGTTCGCGCTACCGCGACGGCGAGTACGTCGACCGCGCGGATTCCATCGCGACGGCGCTCGATGCGGGCTACCGCCTGCTCGACACCGCAGAACTGTACGGCAACGAACACCGCATCGGTGAACTGCTGGCCGCGCCAGGCACACCCGACCGAGAATGCCTGTTCGTCCTCGGGAAGGTGTGGCGCACGAATCACCGGCCCGACCACCTGCTGGACGCGTGTCGAGGGAGCCTCGACGAACTCGGCCTCGGCGCGTTCGACTGCTACGCGCTGCACTGGCCCGAGGCGTGGGCCCACCGCGGGTCGCTTTCGAAACTGGCCGAGCAACCCGTCGACCGGCAGGAAGCGCTGACCTTCCCCGAAGACGACAGTGGTGATATCGAGACGGCCGACATCCCGCTCGAACGGGCGTGGGCGAACCTCGAAACGGTCCACGAACGGGGACTGGCACACACGCTCGGGGTTTGTAACGTCTCGCAAGGACAGTTAGAGACGATTCTCGACACCGCAAGCGTCCGGCCTGCACTCGTCCAGATAGAGCGCCATCCCTACCAGCCACAGACCGACCTTGTGGCGTTCTGTCACGAGCGCGGTATCCGTGTGATTGCACACTCGCCGCTGTCGGCTCCCGGCCTGCTTGACGAGCCTGTCCTGGCCGAGATTGCCGAGGCGAACGGACTCACGCCTGCCGGTGTCGTGCTGGCGTGGAACGTCACACGGGGCGTCGTCCCTATCCCGTCAAGCACGACGCCGGCCCACGTCGTCGGGAACCTCGCCGCCGCTGGGCAGCGTCTGGACGCCGAGGATTGCGCCCGTATCGAGGCGCTCAGGCGGCCCGGTTTCGAGCGGTAAACGGCGATTTGGCAGTATTGTTATGTAGTTGAAAACTGAATTTAGAACATGGCAACGACCGAGACGCAAGGTCTCTCGCCGGATGTAGCGTCACTCGCCAGTGTGCACTGGGTCGGTATCGTCGCTGCACTCGTCACCGCCGCCGTCCACCTCCTGCTCGGTGTCAGGATGCTCCCGTCGGGCATGGGTATCAGTTTCGTGCTCGCGGGCCTCGGGTTTCTGGGTGCGATTGCGCTGGTCGTGCTGGACTACCGCCGCCGGACCGTCTACGCCGTCGGTATCCCGTTCACACTCGTTCAGATCGTGCTGTGGTACTACGTCAATTTCGTCGCTCTCGGGAAGTCGTTCCCAGCAGACATCGGGACACTGGGCGCGATTGATAAGCTCGCACAGGTCGTTCTCCTTGCCGTCCTCGTCGTCCTGTTGCGATGAGCGGGACGAGATGGGACGGCTCTCAGTCGACCTCGGGGGCTGACCCAAGGCCGAGCAGACCGGGAGGTGACGATGGCAGGCCGACAGGGTAATCCACCGGTCGGCCTCCGGGTCGGCCTCCCCGTCGTCGGTGCCCTGGCGTTGACTGCCGTCGTCGGCGCGTTCTTCCCTGCCGACCAGATGACCCGCTGGATGGTCCACCCGGCGGCAGTCGCAGGCGTCTGTTGGGCGGGGCAACTCTGGTACGCGGGCCGCGGGCTGGAGAGCGTTCGGCCGTGGCGGTACGTCTTCGGGTTGGCGAACACGCTGACGCTGCTCCGGGGCGGGCTGTACGCCGTCGTCGCCGGCTTCCTCGTCGTCCCGGCGACGACTGACCTTGCGTGGGTCCCAGCGGTGTGTTACGGCGCTGGTGTCGTCTTCGACAAACTCGACGGCACGGTCGCCCGCACTGTCGGGGAACAGACGGCGCTTGGCACGCGGCTCGACATGGCGTTTGACACCTTCGGGTTCGTCGTCGCGCCGCTTCTCGCGGTGCTGTGGGGGCGACTCCCCGTCTGGTACCTCTCGATTTCCGTTGCCAGATACGTGTACCTGGCGGGGATACGGTGGCGACGGCTGCGTAGTCGGCCGATTTTCGAACGGCCTGACAGCAACCTCGGGAAGTACCTCGCAGGCGTCCAAATGGTGTTCGTTGCCGTCGCGCTTGTCCCCACGGTTCCGGTTAGACTCGTCTTCGCGCTCGCCCCCGCCGTTCTCGCGCCGTCGCTTGCGGTGTTCGCCCGGGACTTCCTCGTCGTAAGCGGCCGACTTCCGCGCGAGTGGTTCGACGGGTAGCGTTGATACGTTCTGGCGACTACCTACTCGTATGCTCTTTCCGACGCACCTGCTCGCGGCCTGGCTCGTCGGCCGGGCGTCCCGGCTGTCGACGCCGTGGCTTGTCGCGGGCACCGCGTTCCCCGATGTTCTTGATAAGCCGCTTGCGACCGTCGGCGTCACCCCGTTGTTCCACTCCGTAGGTCACTCGGCGCTGCTGGTCCTCGTGGCGGTACCACTGGCACTCTCCGGCCGTGCAGGCCTGTCGGTCGCAGTCGGCTGGGCGGTACACCTCCTGCTCGATGCGGTCCACGTCGTCGTCAACGGCCGGCCCGGCGATGCCGTCTTTCTGCTGTGGCCAGCCGTCGTCCCGACGGACCCGCTCGCCCTTCCCCCGGGATCATTCTTTCTGTATTACCTCTGGAGTCCGTCGTTTTTCCTCGAAGTCGGGCTCTGGCTCGGCGTCGCGGGACTGCTCGTCCGTCGGTGGCGGGCCGGAGAGCTACCCGTCATGACCGAGCGCCTATGATGCCACAGTCGTTACAACCCGAAAGTGAGAGCGCAGATACTCGCGGAGTTTTTCGACCTTCTCGTTCGAATCGACACGGCCACGATGGACGCCATCGTCGCCGCACGGACCCCGCTTATGACGAAGGTCCTGACTTCCGTGACGGGGCTTGGCTCGGCGACGGCAGCGCTGTGTTTCGTCGGCGTCTGCTATCTGGCCGACTGGGACGAGGCGTTTCGCCACAGTCTCGTTGCGTTGTCTATTACGGGCGTCATCGTCGGAACACTCATGCTGACGGTTCAGCGTCCGTTCCCGGCCGACCCGGTCTGTCTGACTGACGGAGCCGAGACGGTTTCGACATCGTTCCCGTCTGGCCACGCCGCCGCCGTGACGGTGTACGCCATGACCGCTCGCAAGTCCGACGCACTACCGTTTGGCGCAGTGGTAGTGCTGGCCACGCTGGTCGCCATCTCACGGATCTATCTGGGCACGCACTACCTCACCGATACTGTCGTCGGTGTGGGCATCGGAGTTGCCGCTTTCCTGCTCTCCGCGTGGTTGCTGGATCGGGCTTCGTGAGGGCATGTTCTATTAGGGTCACTGATGCGGATCGTTGTCGCTGTGTACCGGTACTGGCCCTAATCAAGAGTAGCGATATCAGTACGCGGCAGTAACCCATTGTTCAGAGAGTTCACGATTAGCCAACGTTTCTTCCCAACCAGCCGATAATCCAAGACCCCGATACAGGTACTCATCGCGACGCTATTCCGATGACACGGCGATCCTCCTTCGCCAGCGAAGGGATCTGAGAGGGGACTGACTGATATCGAACCTGCACTACGCTCACTGCTGGAGTTCGTCTCCTGTGCCACGCTTACTATTTGTACTATTCTAAAATATAATACTATTTTGAAATAGCACAGATTTGTGGAATAGAATACTATCTATACTACGTAGTGCAGAATCAAGTCGGGAGGCGTGGATGCTACTGAATAGTATGAATAGACCAGAAGCAAGAATAGTATGAATCGGACAAGTAGTCTGAATAGCCTACGTGAGTCGGTACAGACCGACGGGAACTCTTGGGCTGTTTCGATGTGGAGCTGACGGATGGCGTCGCTAAATCGACGAGTATTGGTACCCCGTCCGGCGGCCGGCCGCACAGAACTACGATGTCCCGCTGATCGCACGGTATAGCCGATCGCCGTCCGTCTCGGGACCCACCAGGATATCCATGTCCAGCAAGAGGGCAACGGACGGTTCCGGCAGGTTGTGGTTGTGTACGTCGATGCGCATGTATCGTGGGTCGACCCGTACCGGGCTATAGTTTCCCCTGCGGCGGCTAGCATGTCCGTGGCGGCCCGGCGGAGAGGGGAAGTGGCCAGTCCACTTGGGTGTCAGGCTGTCGATCCCGGCGGAGTCAGGTACTTCACGGTCCAAACCGCGAGCTGGAAGAACGTGTACGAGACCAGCATGATGACCAGGACAACGCCGAACATGTAGCCCAGATCACCGGTCTTCCAAGCCAGGATGATCTGATAGCCGATACCCGACGATGAGGCGATGAATTCGGCGACGATGACGCCGACGATGGAGAGTTGCACCGTCGACTTGATGCTGCTCGCGATGTTGGGCAGGGCCCGCCAGAACCGGAAGTACTTCACCATCTGCCAGCGGGTCGCACCGAGCACCGTTCCGAGGTGCTGGTAGCGCTCCTCGAGTTCGTTCATTCCGGTTATAGTGCTGATGAACACCGGAAAGAAGCCGACCCAAGCACCGAACGTACTGACTCCGTTGATGCCGATGGCAATCTGTGCGTCCGCAGCGGTCATGGCCGGGAAGATGTACGCCGACGGGCCGGTGAAGGTGAACAGCGTGAAGCTGCCACCGACGAGGAACCAGATGATGAACATCGGCGCGAGCACGGGGTGTGGGACGGCGTACGCGAAGATGATGAGCGGCATCGTCATCTGTCTAAGCGTGTATATCTCGGCGATGACCATGCCGAGGAGAACGCCAAGTACCACTGCCAGGATGAACGCGACCACGACCGAGGAGAACGTCTCTGAGACACGCACGACGATGGTATCGGCCTGCGCCTGCAGGGAACTAATGGTATATCCGATGTCCGCGACAATACGGTTGTTGCCAATGGCGCGGGCGATACCCTCCCAGAGGAGGATGAACAGAACGCCGGTAACCAACGTCGGGAACTGGCGCTTGAGCCACCGTTTCGCCAGCGCGAACTGTCGTTCGGAAAGTCCCGACATGTTACTCGTTCCCCATGATAGACGATTCGCGCCAGAAGATCATCTTGCTCTCGATCAGGTAGACAATCAGGACCACACCGGTGCTGATCAGCCCGAGCACAAGGACGATAGCGAACGCCCGGGCGATGCTCGTCCGGCCGATGGCCGAGGCGGCCTGTGAGCCAATACCGAAGGTCCCACTGACGAACTCGCCGACGACCGCTCCGATCATCGCCAGGACGAATCCGATTTTCATGCCGTCGAAGATGAACGGAAGCCCGTTCTTGAACCGAACGTACTTGAACTCCTGCCAGGTCGTCGCGCCGTACACTTCGAGCATGTTCTCGGTGTCTTCGTCGATGCTCCGGAACCCGTCAATGGCGGCGATCAGCATCGGGAAGAACGCGACCCAGACTGCCATCACGTAGTTCGCGAGATAGAGCATCGAGACGCTGTAGAAGCTAACCCAGTAGATCACGAGCGGGGTCATCGCGATACGCGGGACGGTGTTCGTTCCGATGACGAACGGCATCAGCGCGTTCAGGAGGCGGTCGCTCGCGACGAGCGGAATCGCGATGACGATAGAGAGTGCGAGCGCCAGCAGGAACCCGACCAGCGCCGCCGAGAGCGTGTTCGGCAGGGCAGCGACGATAGCCGGCCAGATGCGGATGAGTTCGTTCACCACGCCCATCGGTCCGGGGAAGTACTTCGGGTTGAGCGACAGGACGGTCGTAACCGCTTCCCAGAACGCGATCAGTAGGACGAGGCCGAGTCCGGAGAGCGCCCAGCGGGTGAGTCTGTCGTCGTTGATGCTGAACCGACCGCTGCCGGTGATCCCGTTGCCCAGTTTTCGCACGGCGTTCCCGATCATTGCAGGCTCTTGAAGTACTGGTGGAGTTCGGCAGACAGTTCGACGAATCGGGTGGAGCCCCGAGTGTCCTCGCCCCTGGGCCTGTCGAGATCGATGTCGATAACGTCCGCGACCTCACCCGGACGTGGGGAAAGCACGACGACCCGGTCCGAAAGGAACACCGCCTCGTCCAAGTCATGGGTGATGAACAGGATGGTTTTCTCCGTCTCGCGCCAGATGCGGAGCAGTTCGAGGTTGAGTTCATCCTTCGTCATCGCGTCCAGCGACCCGAACGGCTCGTCCATCAGGAGCACCGACGGGTTGTAGATCAGCGACTGGCTGATGGTGACCCGCTGTTGCATCCCGCCGGAGAGTTCGTTGGGGTAGGAGTCACCGAACCCTTCCAGTCCGACGAGCGAGAGGAGTTCGTCGGCTCTGTCCTCGTAGAAACTCATGTCTTTATCGATAGCCCCGTTCTCCTTCAGAATCTGAACGGGGAGCATGATGTTCTTCCGGACCGTCCGCCATTCGAGAGCGACCGGATGCTGGAAGACGAGGCCGACTTCCTTGCGCTCGTGCTGTGGACTCTGTACGTCGACGCCGTTTATTTGGACCGACCCCTCCGTCGCCTCAAGGATGCCTGCAGCCATGTGTAACAGCGTCGTCTTCCCGCAGCCGGAGGGGCCGACGACCGATACGAACTCCCCCCGTTCCACATCCATGTCGATGTCTTGCAACGCGACTACGGATTCCTCTGCGGCTGCATCTACGCCATACACCTTGTCGACACTGTCGAACGAAATCATGTGATCCACGGACTCGGCGTCGTCGGTTCTGGATTGTTGTTCTATTGTATTGTTCATTATTGTTTGTTGATGGTTTTCCGCGCCACATAAACGTAACTGATTAGTAGAGTTACTTGTTTCCGGTCGATATTCCCCGGGACATCCCGGCAGTTCTGGGGTACGACTCCGCAAACCGGGTGACGCTCGCAGTCGAGTCGCACTCCTGCCATCGAATCACTCATCGATGCACCGCGTCGAAGCGGGTTCGGGGGTCGACAACCGTGTCCGTTCGAAGGTCGGTCGGCCCGTCAATGCTGCGCCCTCAGTTGCCGGCCTCGGCCTCTTCGAATAAGTCCCAGACCATGCCGGCTGTCTCGCCGAGTTGGGTCCACTCCTCGTCAGTGAAGGTGACCTTCTCGGTGTTCTCCCAAGGTTCCGAGATCACCATTTCGCTTGCGGACGGGAGCGCGTCGGGGTTGTCGACGAGCGCCGGTCCGGCGTTCTCGAGCACGTTGGCGACGCCGTCTTCTGTGAAGTAGCCGAGGCCCTCGTCTTTCATATCGAGCGTGACGGCCTGAGCGCAGTTCACCTCGTGCTGGCCCGTGAGTTCGTCGTCCGTCCAAGTCTGGAGATTCTGATTGACCTCGTTTTTGAGGTAGTCGAGGTACTCCGACTGGTTGAGCAGACCCCACTTTAGGGCCTTGAAGTAGCCTGTCATGACCTGCCCCATGAATTCGGGCGCGTTCTCCTTGTTTTCGTACCAGCTATTGTTTACCCAGATGGGGAAGCCAGGGAAACCGCCGAAGGCCGTCAGTGGGGTGACGCCGAGTTCTGCGTCGACCTCCTCCTGATAGACGGGCAGGAGGTCGATGGAACCCCAGACTGCGGCGACTTCGCCGTTGGCGAGGCGTGGCGCGGCGACCTCTTCGGTCCCCTCTTGGAGTGTCACTTCGCTCGGGTCGACGCCAACGAGGTTCGGGTACACCTGGATCGTCGCCGCGGCGAACCCGGACGCGGCGAGGATCGTCTTACCAGCGATATCCGCCCGATCCTCCATCATGTCCTTGCGCCAGATGAGCGAGAGAAGTGGTCGCCCACGGGCGAGACCGACCATGCTCATGTCCAGCGCTTCGGTGTTGTCCGTCTCGGGGTAGACGCTAAGTGCCGTGGTCATCGACGCGATGCCCATCGGTTTGTTGCCGGTCCCGATGTTCTGGGACTCAGTGTCCGAGCCGTTCCCACGGACGCCGTCGATGTTCGGGACGCCGGCGTCCTCCCAGTACCCCCGACCTTCGGCCACGTGCGTGTGACCCCACGACGGCTCTATTTTCCAGGGCGTCGTGAAGACGGCCTCCGTCTCGTCCATGAAGCCGCTCGCCTCGGTCGATGTGCTCCCGCCGCCGCCGGAGGCCTCGGTCGAGGTGCTTCCCCCGCTGCTGCCGTCACCGCCACCCCCGCCGTCGCCGGAACACCCGGCGAACATCGCCGCGCCTATCGTTGCAGCGGTGCCGTGCAGGAACTTTCGACGGTCGATTTCGCCCGGTAATACGGCGTCTAGTTCGTCGATAATTCGTTCTTCGGCTGCAGTTGGCTCTCGATCAGACATATGGTAGGAGTATTCACTCATATTACATAAGTATTGTTGTTAATAAAAGTGTAGATTTCACAGATAGCCACACCTCAATGCCCGTTCACGCCCGAAACGCGGTGGATCGCGCCGTCTTCGGTCGATCAGTGACCGATATCCGAGTCGCGGTGGAGCGCTAGCAATCCCTCCCGAATCTCGCCGATCAGAAACAGCGTCACACAGGGGTTCCGCCAAACCACGAGCTATCGCATCGGTTCCGGTGGTGAGAGTGTCGATTCGATAACATCTCTTTTACTGTTCGCATATATCGAATGATATTTCGTGAAGAATACGCTGAAAGAGACATATGAGCGATATTATAACAGGAGTACAGCTGTTATTAGTTTGCTACTGATTTAATGTTCGGTAAATTCGAACGAACAACGTAGATTACGAGACCGCCGCGCCCGGTTCTGAGTCCGGCCGGGGAGTCAGGCGAGGGACAGTTCAAGTTCGTACTCATTGATCTGTTCCGTGAGGACTTCGGCTAACTGTCGTTCCCGGGTCGAGTCCGAGAAGGAGTGTTTCGGACCAGTGATGCTGAATCCGCCGATGACGGACCCGGACTGCTCCGTCGCCGCGACGCCGATGGCATACAGGTCCTGTATGTTCTCCTCGTGGTTGACGGCATAACCCTGCTCACGGATCTCCGCAAGTTCCGCGAACAGTTCGTCCCGGTCGGTGATGGTGTGTTCAGTCTCCTGTGGCATCCCCCAGTCGTCGAGGATCTGTTCGACTCGCATTCGAGGCATGGCCGCCAGCATTGCCTTCCCAATGGCCGTGTTGTGGAGGTAGAGTTTGTTGCCGAGTCGCTCGTGTGCCCACCCCATCTTATTGCCCGACGCAGTGTGAATGAAGACAGCCTGGCCGCCCATCTCGACTGCGAAGGTCGTACGGAAGCCAACCTCGTCGAAGAGACGCTCGGTGTACTCCCGGGCGAGGATGAACCCCTCTTTGCGGGTCCGGACCTGGTTGCCCAGGCGGAGCAGTTCCGGGCCGAGGTAGTACACGTCGCCACGCTTCACGACGAACTGCTTCGATTCCAAGGTAGCGAGGTGTCCGTGGACGGTGCTTTTGGGGATATCCATCCGCTCGGCGATCGCGCTGACGCCGGCCCCGTCGACTTCCTCGAGGAGTTCCAGTATCTCAATCGATGTCGCCGTGGTCTGCAGCGTTCGTGACCCAGTTTCGCGGTCCATAGGCTTTCTATAGGAGGGGGCCAGTATAAAGTTCGGGATAATCGAACACAATCCAGGTCACTGCGGTCAATAGGCGGTGACAAGTCCGGGCCGTAGACGTGCCGGTCGCTTCGGCGACTCGGTTTCCGTATTCGCCAGGAACAGGGCTCTATACCTCGGCCCACGCATCGCGTTCGGCCGACTCGTACGCCGCGTCGAGGACCCGGAGTAACTGGACCGCGTCGTCGACGGTGGCCGGCACGTCGCCGGTCTCGTAGCCCTCGAAAAAGGCCTGGAAGTAGTCATAGACGAAGTCGCCCCATGCCGGGAACCGGTCGTATGTGAACTCGTACTCGATCGTTCGGGTGGGCGCTGCGGACCACTCGGCGTCCTCGGATGTCAGTTCGAGCGGAATGGTCGGCTCGTGCTGGAGTGCGTCGTGATGAACTGGCGTGAGCGCCTGGCCCTCCTTCCCGTACAGACCCAGGTGTGTGTCCTTCCCACGGTCGCTCAGGTAGTACCCGGAGTGGTACGTGCCGAGGGTGCCGCCCTCGGTTTCGAACTGCACGACGCCACCGAGGTCGACATCCGCATGCGGGTCGTCCTCCGCCTCGTGGAACTGCGCGTTGACCCGGTCGATGGGGTCGTCGAGAATCCACGGCATCATGTCGATCCAGTGGGGACCGACCCATTGGAGCGCGCCGCCCCGACTCGTCTCGCTGTCGTAGATGTAGTGCGTCGTGTCGCGGTAGGACAGTTGACTCGCGTTGAATCGACCGTCGACGGTCCAGATATCGCCGAAAAAGCCGCTTTGGACGCGCTCGCGGAGGTCCATTGCGACCGGATTCTTCCGGTAGTACATCGTCGGTGCGACGGTCACGCCCCGCTCGTTCGCCCGCGTGGCGATCGATTCGAGGTCTGCGGCGGTCCGGCCGATCGGTTTCTCGCTGACGACGTGAACGCCCTCGTCGACGGCGCTTGAAACGATGGCCGGCGTCTCGTCACTCCGGTACGTGATCCAGACGACATCGATGTCCGCCTCGGCCACCAGGCGATGTGGGTTCTCGTATACGGACGCGCCCGCGACGAGATCCGAGACGTTCTGGCCCTCCGTCGTCACCTCGTCCGGGCGCTCGTCCATCGCAGTGAGGGTCTCGACATCGACGCGACGACCGGGTTCACAGACGGCAGTCACGTCGAGGTCCAGACTGCTCGCGACGGAAAAGTAGGGATCGCGATGGTGATGGTCGACACCGACGTAGCCAATTTTCACAGGCATGTCAGAAAATCGGTCGAGATAGTACAAGAAAGTACGGGTCGTGGACCCCCATGCGTCGAGCCCGTTCGAAGCCGGGCCACGAATGACTTGCCCGGCCTGCGAACGTGGGTGACCGAAACGCTATTAAGACTTGGGCAACCTCGTTTCGTTGACGGAGTCCGCTATGCAAGACGTTGGCATCATCATGAACGGCGTCACCGGTCGGATGGGGACGAATCAGCACCTCATTCGGTCGATTCTGGCGCTACGCGAGGAGGGCGGCGTAGAACTGCCCGGCGGTGAACGGGTCATCCCCGACCCGATTCTCGTCGGTCGAAACGAACGCAAGTTGCAAGCGCTGTGTGAAGAACACGACGTGGACCGGTACGCGGTTGACCCAGAACTGGAAACCGTACTGGACGGTGAGGATCAGATCTACTTCGACTCCCAGGTCACGCCGCGGCGGCCTGAGGCTCTCCTGAAGGCGATCAATGCTGGCAAGCACGTCTACTGCGAGAAGCCACTCGCAACGGACCTCGACGAAGCAAAGGAAGTGGCCCGGGCCGCCGAGGGGAGTGATGTGAAGCACGGAATCGTCCAGGACAAACTCTGGCTCCCCGGGCTGATAAAGCTCCGGCGCCTCATCGACCAGGGCTTCTTCGGCGACCTCCTCTCGGTGCGCGTCGAGTTCGGCTACTGGGTGTTTACCGGCCACGTGCAGCCCGCCCAGCGCCCGTCGTGGAACTACCGCGCAGAGGACGGCGGAGGGATCATCGACGACATGTTCTCCCACTGGAGCTACGTACTCGAGAGTCTCTTCGGCGACGTGGAGACGGTCAGTTGTCTCGGCAAGATACACCTCCCCGAACGCATTGACGAGAACGGCGAGGCCTACGAGGCCACCGCAGAGGACGCTGCCTACGCCATCATGGAACTCGAAGACGACGTGATTGCACAGCTCAACTCATCGTGGGCCGTCCGCGTCAACCGGGACGACCTGCTCGAGATCCAGGTTGACGGGACTGAGGGCAGTGCGGTCGCGGGTCTCCGCGAGTGCAAGTCCCAGCATCACTCTAACACCCCCAAGCCGGAGTGGAATCCCGACACGCCGAACGAGCACGACTTCTACGACGACTGGGAGGATGTCCCGGACAACCAAGTGTTCGAAAACGCGTTCAAAGAGCAGTGGGCGAAGTACATTCGCCACGTTGTCGCGGACGAACCGTTCCCCTGGAACTTCCGCGAGGGCGCGAAAGGCGTCCAGCTGACCGAGGCGAGTTACCGATCCTGGGACGAGGGCCGACGCGTCCAGGTTCCCGAACTGGAGCTCTGAAGGCGGTGTTCATTCCTGGCGAGGCGGACAGGCGCTGGAGGTGTATGGTGTCGGCCACGGAGAGCACTCTCACCGTGCAGGGTGGATGATGCCGACAATGGACAGCACGGCGACCAGACCCCCGCAGTCCGTCTCGACGGCTCGCGGTAGGCAAGTAGCCGTCTCGTAATCTGGATCGTCGGCGACGGTGGGAAGAAAGTACTAAAATGTTCCGGGATCACTTCCCGCTATGACAGTCTCAGTTACGGAGACGGAGCTGCGCGTCTTCGACCTCGAAACGCGGATGCCGTTTCACTTCGGCAACGTCGAGGTCACCGAGATTCCGAAGGTTTTCCTCCGGATAGAGGCCGAGATCGACGGCGAGACTCGGAGCGGGACCGCGATGGGGGGCCTGATACCTGGCTGGTTCTACAAGGACCCGGACATGCGCCTCGTTGAGGGCCTGACCAACATGATCGAGGTGTTCCGGGCCGGTATGGACCACGCACGAGCGCTGGACCCAGCGCCGACCGCCTTCGCCTGCTGGTGGTCGCTGTACGAGCGTCAGCGAGCGTGGGCGAGCGGCACGGACCACCCGCCCCTCCTCTGGTCCTACGGGGTCAGCCTCGTCGAGCAAGCTCTGATCGATGCCGTCTGCCGGCGGAAGGACACCACATTCGCGGCTGCGGTCAGGACGAACTCACTTGGCCTCGATCTGGGCTGTATCTATGAGGAACTTTCCACGTACGAACCTGCCGACCTCTTGCCGACAGAACCGCTGACTTCCACTGCGATACGCCACACCATCGGCCAGGAAGACCCCCTGACTAACAGTGACCTGGCGCCCGGATCCCGCCTTGATGACGGCCTCCCGCAGACACTCTCAGAGTACGTCCGCAGGGACGGCGTGAATCACTTCAAAATCAAGCTCTCCGCGGATCTGGCGCGGGATCGCGAGCGTCTCGTGGACATCGCCGAACTACTGGCCGATCTCGGCGTCACGGAATACCGGTGTACCGTCGACGCCAACGAGGGCTACGACTCTGTCAGGGAATTCAAACGCCAGTGGCTGTCTCACACTGACGAGCCCGCCCTTGCGGATCTCTTCGAACGACTTACTTACGTCGAACAACCCCTTGCCCGCGATGACGCCTTCACGTCTGCGACGAAGGGCGTCCTCGAACAGTGGGACGACGCGCCGCCAATCATTATCGACGAGTCGGACGCCCGAATCGACAGTGCTGGAACGGCACTCGAGTACGGATACGCCGGGACGAGTCACAAGAACTGCAAGGGCGTTTTCAAGGGCGTGGCCAACGCCTGCCTGATCGCTCATCGCAACCGCATCGACACGGACCGGCAATACGTATTGAGCGCCGAGGATCTGACAACTGTAGGCCCGGTAGAACTCCTGCAGGACCTTGCGGTGACGGCGACCATCGGCGCTGACCACGTCGAGCGGAACGGTCACCACTACTTCCGTGGCCTCGATGCGTTCCCCGATTCGGTACAGGACGGGGTCCTTGGGGCCCATGGTGACCTGTACCGCCGCCACGAGGACGGATTTCCGACGCTTGACGTGCAGGGCGGAAAACTCGACTTGACCTCGGTCGTCGACGCGCCGTTCGGTGTTGGGACCACGTTCGATATCGACGAATTCGTGCCGGTCGATGAGTGGCTAGACCAATTACATTCCTAAAACGACAACCGATGTTCTCATACAGCCACTATTTTCACGGAACTACGACATTCTATTCCTACCCTCTGTGACGACTACTAATTACTACTATTAGTAAGTAAGTTAGCACTACCGACTGACGGAACGATGTGCTATATCAAATCGTTTCACTGCAAAGTTGATGTATATAGGTTTTAGTGGTCAGGGACTAAGACGTTCTCCTGTGTATTCCGCCCTCCAGGAGTACCACCGATCACTCCGACGACATGGCGTCCTGCCTGTGGCTTCGATCTGCTTGCCCCGTCGCTTCCGTCTGAACGAGCGAACTACTCCGCAATTGGTTGGGAGTCTCAGAAACAGCTGGCTGTTACCGAAAATCAAACAGTACGAAGGTGGCTGGTAGGATGGCCAAGGATTCAAATTTCAGTGTTAATGGTCCTGATACGCTGGGTAGAGCAGTACTATACATCGTTATCGGTGTTGCTATCGCTAGCTACGGGGGATACGATTACGTCCAGCAGACCGAAGCAGTTCGAAATTCGGTTGAAGTGGATGCGACCATCACAGAACGTAGTATTGAGACGGATAGTGGAACAGCATCGAATCCGGGCGTAAAGTACGAACCGAGCGTCGAATTCGAATATACTTATAATGGAACTAGGTACACCGGAACAAAACTATACCCGGCGAATATTGGGCGCGACTATGAGACACGTTCAGCAGCCGAATCAGCAATCGAACCGTACGAACGGGGGACACAGACAATTGCATATGTTTCTCCAGACGAGCCAGGAGATGCGTTTCTGAAGAACGAAACATCAAGGGCACCAATCATAGCTATTGGAATTGGGGGCGTGTTCGCTCTCATTGCAGCTTTGTCCGCTGTGAAGAAGATCTGAATTACCCGATGTAATTGCTGCCCGTAACATACGCTTACCGAACAACAATCAGAATTGACAGTACGTTGTTACACTGGACAACGACAGAACTAGTGGAGCGTTTAGGATCACATAGTCTGTATCCGACCTCATTACACGCCTATCAGTATGTACAGACAGCCGCCGGTCAATGTCGACCCAGAAAGAACCAGTTCGTGGCTATGAACACCCGTCGGTTTGTTTTCTCGAAAGCTGTATCCAAAACCGTCGCTGTACGGTGGTTTCCCAGCTTTTAAACATGGACTTCCCACGTTTCACGGCCGTCAAATTGCAGTTCATGGGCGTGAAATCCCCGACCGATTTTAATTATCCCCGTCAACTATCCAGCGATACCGTGTCCGTGATTCCATCCTGGATCGATGAACGGATCGACCGGAACCTCGACAACACGCTCACGCAGGAACACGTTGTCGAGACGATGCTTGAGTCCGAGCGACCGTTCTTTTCGATCCGACAACTGCATGCGCGCATCAAGCCCGATGTCACTCGGGCCACGGTTCGGAACCGGCTGCAGGAACTCCAGGAGATCGATGTCGTCGCAACTGAAACGTATCCTGACTCGATCAGCCTGTACTACATCAACCATCCAGAGTCGGACTGGCCGGTATCGCCCGAGGGCAAACATGCGCTAAACGCAAATACCCCGCTGGATCGGCTCTCCACTCGCGGATTCCTTACTTTCTCGGACACGGCTGGAATCCGCACGCTTGTGCTCGCTGGGTTCCAGTTGAGCCTCGTCCTGTTCGCACTTGGTGGCGTCCTCACCGTCAGTGGAGCTGACGTAAGCGGTACCCAAAGCGACATCGTACTCTGGGGCACCGCATTCGACCTACTACTCGTGAGCATCCTGTTACTCGTCGCCGAGCGGACAGTTCGATGGATTCGTGACAGATATGGCTCACTGGACCTCCTACCATCGACGTAAGCAAAACGAATCAGAGATCAATACTACGACTTCGAAGCCCCCACCCAACCCATGACCTCAACACCACCAACCCCCGGACCCAAACTGCTTGATGAACGCTCACTCAGTGGCATCCTTATCCACTTCATTGCGATTCCAACTGGCGTCGTCGGCGCTGGAATCCTGTATCTCCTCGCCACTGACGAGTTCACAAAGCGAAACGCCCGCAACGCGCTTGACTGGCACCTTACTGTATTGGTGATAACAGCCATCACGTTTGGCGCTGTGTTCACCTATGCCGGACTTACTGGACAAAGACTCACCGATGTTTCCGTCCTTCCATCGTCTGTGTCGACGGTCGCCGGCATCGGTATTTCCGCACTTCTCACGCTCTGGTTCGCTGTCACGGCTTGGACATTTGCTGTCGGGCTCATCGCGATGGTGAAAGCCATATTCGGGACGGCATGGCGGTATCCATTCTCACTAGCGCTCGTCGAGCGGTTTGGATCCCATGTTACCCTCTCCGATCGATGGCCGCTTGTTATACTCGGATACGTCGTCTTGTCACCACTTCTCATCTGGGCTGTTTTCTTTGCTTCAGCAAACGATGCTATAGTCATTCTTTCTGCCTTCGGGTTGCTCGGCCTAATACTGGGTTTGACCCCGTTGACAGGGATCGCGATGTATCGTCATGGTAAAGAAAATTGGGTGCAGGATGCCGACCAGCAGTCACACGTTCTTGCACACCTTGGCGTCCCTGTTCTTGTCGCTGCCATCGGATATGCGGTTTCGCGGAGTTTCACTCAGTCTGTAGCTCCGCAAGGCGACGCGATGTATGTGTTCCTCGCCGTATTCTGGATATCGTCAACCGTGTACTTGCTTCGGTGGTGGAGGACATCTTCAAAATAACTCACCACAGCAATCCCAGAAATATGCTACTTCTTACACTGCCGTTTCGTTATTCGGCACTATATTATCGTCGTTCTACCTATTTCTAAGATACTACTTTTATTTTGAGAGATTATACTCTTGTTCTACTCATCTTTAGTTACGCACTTTCATATACTCACATCTATATCGCTAGGTAGTGAAATATGATGTTGTATTTTATTAAATCTGGTATTTTTGTTCGTAATATTTCCTATTTGTTCCTATATACTCCACCATGGGAACAAATATTATATTTCGAATGGGTAGACCACGAGCACGTCACGTACAACGGCGAGAGCATTGTCGGTCTCTCGGAGTCGGAACCGTTCATACCAAACTGGTAGACTCCAGATGATATTGTGTTAGTTTGAGAACTCCTCCGCATCACAGCTGAAAAGGCCGCTATTGGGTCTTGTATAAGCAGAGATGACAAAATAGGATCTCTATCTAGATCCTCGAAAATTGTGACATTGACGAAACATTCAGTTGGCGTCGTTGTAGATACCGCAGTTAGTGTAACATAGGTACATGTGTTATTCCAGACCGAATCACATCTCTACTGAGCCAGGATTTGAGGCTGGTCTCGATTCATAGGTTCGCACCAGCCGAACAGAGGGGCCTCAAGAGATCTGAGAATGTATCTCGATAACGTTCGTTGGTCGCGTAACCATACTGGGCAACTCTTTCTCGTAGAATTCGCCTTCGAACCGACTTGCTGGCCCAGAGATACTAATACTGTTGGCTGTAACTATTTTAAGATCTTCGCCACCCGGGGTGGCGAATTTCTTTACAGACTTACAGCCGACAGTATAATAGCACCGATAATTTCATTTCCTGTCGTAACCGGTGCAGCGATACATCGGAGTCCCTGGATTTTCTCTTCCCGGTCAAAAGCGTACCCACGTTCACGGATCTCTGGGATACCTTGCCTGGTACAGCAATCTGCAGAGATTCGAGTAAAATTACCAGGTCATCCAGTCGGGGTCCTCACAGCGATGGGTCCGCTCGATAGCATCGATCCGGTCCAGGTCCTCAGCATCGAGTTCGGTCTCCAGCGCGCCGAAATTTTCGCGGAGGTGGTCGACAGAACTCGTCCGTGGTATCGCCGTCACACCCTCTTTTGAGAGCAGCCATGCGAGCGAGACGACCGGCTCCGGGACTCCGTTTTTTGCCGCGATGTCCGAGATGACATCCACGTCAAACACTGCGCCCTGGGCTAACGGTGAGTAGGCGACGAGGTCGGTGTCAGTGTCAGCGAGAAAAGCCCGGAGTTCGTCCTGCTGGAGCAGTGGGTGCATCTCGACCTGGAGCGCGTCGATGGGGCGGTCGACTAGGTCGTCGGCGAGTTCGAGGTCGGCGACGGTGTAGTTGCTCACACCGAGGTTGTCGACGTGGCCGTCGTCAACGCGATCGGCAAGAACCGGCAGGACCGTTTCGATGTCGGCCTGCCCGCGCGGCCAGTGGTGATACAGGAGATCGATGCGGTCGAGGCCGAGTTTCTCGAAGCTCTCGTCGATAGCTCGCTCGACGTACTCGGTGGTCTTTTCGGGCTCCTCGAAATGTGCGACCTTCGTTGCGACGAAGAGGTCGTCACGGTCGACATCGGTGGCGTCAATGGCCTCGCCCACCTCCTCTTCGTTCCCGTAGAGCCGGGCAGTGTCGATGTGGCGGTACCCGTGTTCGATGGCCGTTTTGATCGTCTCGACACCGTCGTCGCCGGTGAGCGAATACGTTCCGAGTCCGAGTCGCATTTCGCTTTGGATCATATACACAGATACAAATGCGGATTGTATAGTGGTATCGGCTTCGGTAAACTGCCGTTTGGCTTCTCTATACTGTATCCAGTACGCCTAGAAATATGCAAATCGAACTACCATCTCGCAATAGACGCAGAATAACAGAGTCTCTCCTGTACGCTCGCGGGATGGATATTTCGCAGCGACGACCAGCGATTCTGGCTGTAGGCCGCTGCTGATCCTACCCTATCTCTCATGTCTAAGCTCTGTACAACTGGATCTTAATGGGTCGTTCGGAGACCAGTGACAGCGCGTTTACGTAACATACGTACATCTGTTATTTACTCAAGAGAAGAAACACACCTGGCTGGCTTTTGCTCAATTCCCCAATCGTCTGTTGATCCCACGGACTCTCATCGTTCTCTCAGTCGTTATTGCGAATCTGGATAATTGACCCAGTACTCTCCGACATACCATTGATACAGCTCTGTAGGGGGTCGGCCGGTGTCTTGCGGTACAAATTATGTCTGTGTTCGAAAAACCGGCACAGCGGACGTATAATCAATATGTCATTGCAGTATCACTAAACCACAAGGCCCACCGAAATACCCGCGTCATGTTTCGATAAACGTGTGGGCTTCCTGTATTCCACTCATAGTAGAATTTATTTGTGTCGTGGCTGTAGGTTGTTGTATGAATACGGAAAATTCGGATGACGGGGGAAAGCGAATCAAGGCCGTTCAGCGGGCGTTTGAAGTCGTCTCTGTCCTGAGACAAGCGGGAACGGTGCGAATACAAGACGTTGCGGACTCGCTCGATATTCCAACGAGCACTGCACACGTCCATCTAAAAACACTGGAATCCGTCGGTTACGTGGTGAAAGACGCAAACGGATACCGACTTAGTCTCCGTTTTCTTCAGGATGGGGCCGTCGTTAGAAATGGATTGAGAGCGTATCCAACAGCGAAAGTCGAAATTCAAAACCTCGCTGAAACCACGGGCGAGGTCGCCAACCTCGGTGTCGAAGAGGACGGACAGCGCGTTATCGTCTATCAATCAGAGGGTAGTGAAGCGGTGTACGATAATGCCCCCATCGGTGAGTTCACGAACATGCACTGGACTGCGTTGGGCAAAGCCATTCTCGCTGAGCTACCTGAAGATTACGTGCGAAAGATTGTCGATCAATACGGACTTCCGACTGCGACAGAAAATACTATCGCTGAATTCGATCCCCTCCTTGACGAACTGGCTACCATTCGCGATCAGGGGTTCGCGCTTGAAGACGAAGAACGGCGCACCGGGATTCGGTCAATAGCGGTTCCACTGAAAGTGGAAGAGAGCGTCGTCGGTGCAGTTTCCATTTCTGGCCCAAAAGAGCGTTTTAACGACAGCAGAATCACGAATGAACTGCTGCCAGCACTCAGAGACCGAACGAACGTGATTGAGGTCAAAATCGCTTACGAGTAGTCGGTTGCTGTGTCATTTTCATAAAGAATGGCTGCCTGTGGGATTTGAAACAAGATATCTCAATAACAGTTGTCAGAGACTATTGTTCCACTCATAGTAGAATTGTTCATGAACTATCACACTAACATGGATTGTTCGTACCACAGCGAACGACTAGGCTCTGCTCTCCGCATCTGAGACCCGTGCTCTGAGAAAATTTATATAGTAGGAATCTCTCAGTCCTTGCGTATGAATACTGCACTAATGCTACCACCGTCGCCGGATAGGCGATGGACACTAGCTAAGCAACTGGGTGTCGATTGCGGCGTCGTTCGGTTTTGGGGGGTTGACGACTGGTGGGAGTATGAGACGCTGATGCGGACGCGAAACCGATTTGAGGACCACGGAATCCCGCTCCAGGTCGTTGAAGATAGACCACCGATGACAAAGACCGTCCTCGGCAAGGAAGGGCGTGACAAAGAGATAGCCAGGGTCAAGCAACTACTCAGGAATATGGGCAAACTGGGTATCGAGACCTACTGCTGGGTCTGGACTGAAAATCCCGTTGGCGTCTTGCGAACATCGGATTCAATCCCGGACAGAGGCGGTTCGCTGCTAACGGGGTACGATCATGGATTGAGTGAACGAGCAGACGAGCATCCTGCTGCGGGTATTAGCGAGGAGGAGTTATGGGACAATCTGGAATATTTCCTGAACGAAGTCGTGCCAGTCGCTGAAGAGGCCGGCGTGAAGATGGCGCTTCATCCCGACGATCCACCACTCTCACCGGTCCGAGGTGTTCCTCGGTTAGTGACCTCACTCGAGAAATACGAGCGTATTCTCGAGTTATATGACAGTCCAAATCACGGGGTGACGCTGTGTCAGGGGAACTTCGCTGCGATGGAGACCGACGTTCCATCGGCTATTCGGCGGCTAGGAGATCGGATTCATTTCGTTCACTTCCGGGATGTCGAGGGGACACCCGATTCGTTCGTAGAGACCTGGCACGATGATGGGCCAACGGATATGCGCGCAGCTATTGAGGCATACCGCGACATAGGATTCGAGGGACCGATCAGACCGGATCACGTGCCGAAAATGCTCGGTGAAGAGGACCGAGAAGGTGTCCATGCTGGCTACACAGACATGGGACGGTTATTCGCCATCGGATATATCCGTGGACTGCTCGAACAGACGGGATAGCTTGGTCGGCATCGTCGTCGCCATCTTTCAGGTATTCGTTGTGCGGTGGTCTCCGTAGTAGCTGAGATAGTATTTCTGTTGAAATTGCGGCATCACTATTGCACTGTTACGGAGCGTCGGTGACATACGCAAACTATAATTGAAATGTATTATTGGGAAAGATATAAGTAGGAGGGTGTTGGTTCTGAGTATGTATGCCACAGCAGAGCCGACGAAACTTCATCGAACAGGCAGCAGTACTGGGCGGCGCAGGCGCTCTCACATCACTTGCGGGTTGTTCCGGTGATGGCAGTGGAGATGGTTCCGGAGGAAACGGTACGACGGGTACCAGCGACGGGGGATCCGGTGGCGAAACCGAGATGCTCATCGGGAGTGTGTTCCCCAGCGGACACGTTATCAACGAGATGGCGAACTCCTGGGCAGAGACTGTTGCAGAAGAGACCGGGGATCGGGTCTCGATAACTATCGAGCCTGCCTTCGGCGGCGAATCAGAAGTGATGGAGCAAACCCGTATCGGGTCGATTGATGGGACCATCATCGGCACTCGATGGGTCATCGACTACGACCCCGAGAACTTCTGGGTCGAATCCCCGTTCGTCTTCGAGAACTGGGAGCAACAGAAGCGCGCGTTCCAGACGGAATACCTGGACAACGGTCGGGAGCAGCTGCGTGAAGAGGGCAATCAACTCCTGATCAACCAACCAGTGTACCGTGGCTACCGACACACCACCGGTAACAAGGCCTTCGAGACCCCCGAGGACATCCAGGGAATCAATCTCCGCGTGCCGGATCTTTCGCCTTGGGTTAACATCTGGGAAGGAATCGGTGCCAGCCCCACAACCGTGGCCTTCGACGAACTGTACAGCGCGCTGCAGCAAGGCGTCGTCAAGGCGCAGGAAAACCCAGCTGAAACCGTTCTTTCCGCGTCGCTCTATGAGGTGCAGAGTCACTACACGCTGACTCGACACCTGGCCTCAACTGGCTGGTTTACGCTCAATACGGATACCTTCGGTGGGATGTCAGAGGACGACCAAAGCGTCGTCAGAGACACTCTGACCCAGAGCATCCAGGATCTCAGTAGCAATATCCAGGAATCCGAGTCACAGGCGCTTGACGAACTGGAAAGCGAGGGGATGACTCTCGTCGAACCGGACCGCGATGCGTGGTTGGCCGCCGCCGAAGACCCACTCCGTGCGCAGTTCGAAGAGAGTTGGAACCCATCGCTGGAAGAAGTGCGAAACATTTGAAAGGCAGGCTGGAAACACTGAATTATGGTTGAGCATAGTACTAAATCGGGACCAATGCGGTACGTAGACCGGGCTGTCACGATCGCAGCCCTGTCTCTGTACACGCTGATGATACTAGTCGTCGGGTTGCAGATACTGACTCGGTGGGTGATCGGATCAATCATTGGCAGTAGCCTGCCGTGGACTGTCAATCTCTCACAGATGCTGCTCGTGTATATCACGTTTATCGGTGCCGCAGTTGCAAGCGGCAAGCGTGAGCACATCTCCCTGGACCTGCTGTCTTCCCGGCTTTCGGACAACAAAGTACGGGTTCTTGCCGGGATTCAGTCGGTACTTGTCCTGGTCTTTATTTCAGTTCTCGTTTCGGGAGCATACCCGCTGTATCTACAGAACCAGGGCTCTGTTATCGGAGCGTTACCGACTCATCCACCGTTCACGCAGGCGTGGCTTTACGTCCCAGTGGTTATTGGTGGAATCATCATTGCCGTTTACAGTATCCGTGACCTGTGGGCAGTAGTCATGTCACCGGATGATCTCGTGGGAGATAGCAAACAGGGGACTGAAGATGAAAATTGAGAAACTCGGTGAAGACTGCGAGATGTATAGCACAACAGAGGTGGCGGCGTAATGGAAGATATCGTCCTGCTAACTCTCTTTGTGGGGATACTGCTTGGACTCTATCTCATCGAAGTCCCCGTCGTCTACGGGCTGGGACTGACAAGCCTCATCCTAATGTGGACGACATCGATTCCGTTCGAACCACTGCTTGTGGCCCAAACGATGGTCAGTGGAAGCAATTCCTTCGTCCTACTGGCGATTCCACTGTTCCTCCAGACCGGCCTATTGATGAATTCACTCGGTCTTACCGACGTTATTTTTGACTTCGCGAAGGCAATTGTCGGACCGATTCGAGGTGGAATGGCCCACGTCAATATCGTGGCGAGCATCATCTTCTCGGGTATGACCGGGACAGCAGCGGCTGATGCAGCCGGGCTCGGTGCTATCGAATACCGGGCAATGCGTGATGCGGGGTATGATGAAGGATTCAGTGTTGCGGTCACGGGATCGTCATCGATTATCGGTCCGATCATTCCCCCGAGTGTTCCACTTATCATCTATGGGGTTATCGCACAGGTCTCTATCGGGACCTTGTTCATCGCGGGCCTCGTTCCAGGGCTCATTATGGGACTTGGCCTGATGGTTCTCTGTACCATCTATGCGAACAAACGTGGCTATGAACGCGGTGACTGGTGGTCCCTTGGCGAAATCGCCAAAACAGGATACCGTGCGCTCCCGGCACTGGGAACGCCGATTCTCATTATCGGCGGTATCTTGGGTGGCTTGTTTACAGCCACAGAGGCAGGCGCTATCGCGCTGTTCTACACGCTACTTATTGGGACGCTCTTCTACGATTCGCTTAGCATTGAGGAACTGGTGGAATCGTTCAACGATGGGATGACACGAACTGCGTCGCTTACGTTCATCGTCGCTGCTGCTGCTCTGTACGGGTTTCTCATCAGGCGAGCACAGCTACCGGAGGTCCTGGCAGAGGCGGTCACAACAGTCTCGACCGATCCGCTCATCATCCTCCTGTTGATCGCTGGTGTGCTGTTCATCGTCGGCCTGATGCTGGAGACTATCGCAGCTATCACGATTCTCACTCCGGTCTTCCTGCCAGTCATCGAACAGACGGCGATAAGCCCGATTCATTTCGGCGTTGTGATGATCATCACGTTGATGATCGGGTTGCTAACGCCGCCGTTCGGCGTCATTCTGTTCGTCCTTAACGCCGTTACTGGTGTCTCACTCGAACGGATTACGCGGAATATGATTCCGTTCTATATCCCACTCCTCGTGGCACTCATTCTCGCAATTGTATTCCCGGCTATCGTTCTGTGGCTCCCGAAAGCGATGGGACTTCTCTGAGTTCCCGGCGCTATTTTTCCCGACGAGAGGGTAACCGTAAGAATAAGGACGTGGGCACCAGTTGGAATCAGTGTATGACTGACTCAGCGACGCCTACTGTCAGTGTCGAAGACAAGAACGCAGTAGTTATCGGCGGAACGAGTGGTATCGGTCGTGCAATCGCGTTAGCATTCGCAAACGATGGGGCAAACGTCGTCGCATCAAGCCGCGATGAGGAGGCCGTGGAAGCGATGGCAGCGGAGCTGCGATCCCATGGTGCAGAAACGGTGGCAGTCACCTGTGACGTGCGCGAGATGGCATCCATCGAACGGCTCTACACTGAGGCCGCTGCCGAGCTGGGTGACATCGATATCCTGGTTAACTCGGCTGGCTCCGTCGGGAAGGCACCGATAACCGAGATGGAAAGTGAGGAGTGGGACCTGGATATCGATACCAACCTCACCGGTGTCTTCCGTGCGTGTCAGGTGTTCGGGCGCGAAATGGATACTGGGAGCATCATCAATATCTCGTCCATGTCCGCTGGACAAGCCCGAGAACAGCGGCCCGCGTACTGTGCCGCGAAAAGTGGTGTCAACGGCCTCACCCGCTCGGCAGCCGCCGACCTCGGCCCGGAGATCCGTGTCAACGCGATAGAGCCAGGGTTTGTCGAAACACCGCTTGCTGGCGATGCCTTCGAAAAGGGGACCGAACTGCGTGCAAAGATCGACGAGCGAACGCCGCTCGAACGGGTTGCACAACCAGATGAAATTGCCGGTGCTGCAGTGTATCTCGCCAGTGATGCGGCCTCGTTCACGACCGGTGAAACGCTGAAGATTGACGGTGGCTACGACGACAGTTCACTCTGACTCATCGCTGAGACGGACAACGCCTTTCACGCTCTCTGGTTCTATCGCCCTGTCAAATGCTGCCTGTGTTTCGGCGAGCGACTGCTCGAAACTCACGATACTATCTACGTTGTAGCGACCCGCCCGTATTCCTTCGATAGCCTCTGGGTACGTATTGCTAAATCGGAACGACCCGTACAGGTCGTATTCATCGGTAATCAGGCCAATGACATCTGTTGGGAGGTCCGTATCTATCGGAATCCCCACAAAGACGATACTCCCCCCTCGTTTGGTGGTTTCAGTTGTCATCTCAATCGCACTGTTTGCGCCCGAACTCTCCAAGACGATATCGACACCGTGACCATCGACATACTCTTGGATCGCAGCAACTGGATCTTCAGTGGAGACATCAACGGTGTGGTCCACGCCTCGCTGCTCAGCCAACTCCAGTTTTTCCGGGACAACATCGGTCAGAATGACCTCTGCGCCTCGATCAAGGGCGACTTCCGAGACGAGCTGTCCGATGGGACCACCACCGGTGACGAGAACTGTGTCACCGTCGGAGACGTTCCCTCGATCACAGGCATGAATGGCAACGCTTAGCGGTTCGGCAAGTGCCCCTTCGCGTAGCGAGACGCCTTCCGGCAGTGTGTAGACGAGATCGGCCGGCCACGCGACGTATTCCGTTAGCGCCCCATCAACCGGTGGCGAGGACATATATTCCATCTGCTCACAGAGGTGGTACGTGCTATCGCCGTTGCAGTACGAACAGTCCCCACAGGGAATGCCCGGCTCAATGGCGACTCGGTCCGAGATGGACACGGTCGAGACATCGCTTCCGACTTCTACAACAGTCCCCGAAGATTCGTGTCCCAGCACGTGAGGGAAGTCAACGACGTTACCGCTATTTTCTCCGTGCTGGTAATAGTGGAGGTCAGATCCACAAATACCGACACGGCTGATACGGACGAGTACTTCATCCGGATCGAGACTCGGCTGTTCCCGCTCAACTACGCTAAGCTCCCCAACATCGGAGAGAACACATGTTCGCATAGTTCGAAATTGACGAACAAATATTTAAACTTTGGGTGGCGTGTACTATCTGATAGTATAGGTCTTGAAATAAATACCAGACAAGAACGAATTATTCTCGCCCCCTCAAGTGTGGATTAATGATATCGTGTGATATGGGGCGGTCTCGTAAGTTTGGTTGAAAAGTAGAGTATCGCAGCGATACGGAGCATGTGAGTCACAGCCCTATAGTAACAATTGAAACGAGTTACACACTGATCGCACTGCTGTCGTGCGATCAGGTGTGCATTGATTTTCAATGGCTACTATAGTTAAGAGACGTTTTGGCAACCGGCCACCCCAAGACCATCCGGTGATTACCGTCCTAAACAACCGAGCGTCAGGATGTGTAAGGAAGGGCACTCACTCAGCAGGTTCTGTGATGATCGTGACCGGGCCATCGAAATCAAGTACCAGCTTTTGTGCCTGATCACCAAAGAGCATCTTCCCGGTCGGAGACCGTTTTTTGCCAGTCGTAAAGACGTGGTCACTGTCCCACTTCTCGGCAATTTCCAGAATATCTTCAGGTATTGTCCCAACAACTCCGAGTGATTCGTACTGAACTTCATCGCCAAAGTACTCCGCGCCGATCTCGGTAGCTTCAGCTTCTGCTTTGGATTCTATGTCCTCGATACTGTCACCACGTTTTCTGGCTTCGGCTTTGGTCAGAACTTCATCCTCGTACTGATCCCGGTCAACGACTCGACACAGCAAAACTTCTGTTTCGGTACCTGTCGCATATGTTTTTGCTGCGTTGAGTAACTGTTCATTTGGGGTATCACTATCTAATACGACTACTATCGTACCCATACCTTGGTATGAACGCGCCAGTATACATAATTTATACGGTCGTACTGAGATTGAGTTATTATAACGGTACCCGTGTTAACGAGTGGTGCCCATCAACTCAGTGGATGTCCTGTCACCCCACCACGGCCCGGAGTTTTGGCTGCCGGTAGGTTCAGGACCGTCGGCCAGCAATGTAGAACACTATCCTTGATGCCGCGGTTGATGTAACAAAGGGCCGCCGTCCGGACCCGCTTCTTGTCCCCGTTGGCGACAACTATTCCCTGAGAGGGAGCGTATCCTCACCAGCTACACGAACTGTTTCGTCGAGAAACCCAGAGCGGGACGCCTGGACTGCAAACGAACAATGCCCCGGTCGATACTGTGTCTCAGATATTCCCCTGAACGATTTCCGCCACGCGTTCACGGTCGAACAACGTCACATCCTCGAACGAATCCGGATAGATATCCTTCGCCGCACGGTCAGTGTGGTAGAAATTGATAATTGGTCCCTGATCGAGATAGCCAGCATTGTATATATTACCGTCCTGAACTGCCTGTACACCGTTAGATCCGTCCTCTGATTGCAATGGCTCGACGACTTCCGCTTGGAACTCAGACTCGGACGCTCCGCCGTGATTTCGCACTAACAGTATCTCGGGATCGATTTCAATCAAGGCTTCCAGATCGAGTGTCCCCCTGTCAGAGAAACTATAGTGTCCTACATCCGTCGCTGCAAGTGCATCGGTCAGACCGAGTTCGCGCCACTGCTTGGTGCTGACTCCGCCATCATCAAACCGGAACGGATAGAATTGGAACCCCGATCCGTCCGCTGGGAAGATCAGTAAGGCAGTCGGTCGCTGGTCGGCCGGCGGCAGGCTTTCATTGATCAACGTGCGCATCCGCTCGTGGAGGTCAACGAATGCTTGGTAGCGCTCCTGTGCCTGAAAGACCTCAGCCATCACTCCAAAGGCCTCATACAGGCTGTAGTAGCGGTAATCGTGCCAGTCGTCACTGTGTCGACGGATGAAATTCCCAAAGAACGGACCGAGATTTTCGGTAACCTCATCGATATCAGCCTGATCCCAGTCATACCAGAGTCGCAGAATATGTGGGTCTATGAAATGGACATCCGCATCCATTTTATAGAACGCTTCCTTGCTCACACCGTCTCCGACGAGTTCCATGATCTCATCCGCCTGGAACTCTACCTCAGGAAGGTTTTCGAAGACCTCGTTCGCAAACCGATCGTGATTCTGAATGCCGAGTGTCTGTCCACCGCCGAGTGCAAACGCCATATCCGCGAAAGTCGGTAATAATGCGGTCCATCGCTCAGGTGGTCCGTCGAACTCGACTGGACCCATTGGTTCCATTGCAACAGTGTATGACCCCTCAGATTCGGTCCCGGCATCCGTTTCCGAGTTGCCTGTCTGTGACGAAGGAACGGGTGACCCTGTAGCGTCCTGCCCTGACTGGGAAGTACCCGAACAGCCTGCAAGCAGACCGCTACCGATAATTGTCCCGCCGTACTTCAAACAATCACGCCGCGTCAATACCTGTGGACCGTTGGAATCGCCTGGCATATTTTTAGGTCTCCCTAACAATACAAAACAGTTCCGAACTTTAGGCCGACCTAACTCAGCAATGAGAGCCCCTTCACCAGCGTAGGGAGTGCCAGCGTGCTCGGGAGTCAGTGCAGTATTGGGAAGATGTAGTTATATTCAAAAAGAGAGTGTGGATACCTTATCGGTAAATAAACTCAGATACCATAATACTCTAGTATATCGTCGAATGCGTGCTTGTATTACTCCGTCTTGATCCTAGAACAGTCGATATTGGTGACTGGCTCGGACATTGGTTTCAGTTCGCACATAGGTTCGGGGCGACAGCTTGCCCAGTTCCGATAGAGATGGGGTTCAGCGGCACATCGAGGCGACGAAAAATAACGCAAACTACGGGATTCACCTACGGAAGCGCCAAACACGGTGAAACAGTATTCGACTTGGTGACGGTGTCGCTCGTTGGACACCTCGATACTATCGCGGGTCGACCGGTCGCGTATCGTGCGTGACTGACGGGGAGTTGCTTACTCCGTGAGTTCCGTCCATCGCTCGACGCCGGCCTCTGCGACCGTTCGGTCTTGGGCCACTGCACCGCCGGATACACCGATGGTTCCGACGATCTCTCCGTCTTGTTCGAGCGGGTAGCCGCCACCGAAAATCACGAGTTGTCCGTCATCGGTGTTCTGTAACCCGTACAGCGAATTTCCGGGCTCCGATGGCTCGGCCAGTTCGTGTGTCGGTGTTTCGAGCGCCGCCGCAGTGTAGGCCTTGTTGCGCGAGATGCTTACAGACGCAAGCCAGGCCCCGTCCATGCGGTGTTGTGCGACGAGGTTTCCTTCGCTGTTAGCGACTGTGATGACCATCGGGTTCTCGATCTCGGTGGCTTTCTCTTCTGCTGCTTCAATCAGTTCCGTTGCGGTCGCAAGCGGGATGGATTCGACCATGCGGATGATGTGTTGGCAGGTAGATATAAAAAGGCAGTCATACCGGCTGTAAGACGCACTGGAGCATGACGAAATAGGGCTTTCAGGTCGTTTCGCTCCTTTTAATGGCTAAAGCGGTATTGGCGGGGAGTCGGCTAGCACAAGTGGTAATAAATATGATTGTTTAGAATTACTACTGAGGATAAATCAGCAGTTATCGCTGAAATTGTAGTTGTAGTAACTATATCTGTGGGTACTTTCGAGGCGTGACCCCAACATCGGACCTGAAATAGCAGTACTCCGAAAGCAGGCGGGTCGGTTCAGTCGTCGCTTGCGCCTCGCTTCCGAATCTGTTTCCCACCGGCGTCTGGCGTCCGGAGCACCGTCTCGTCCGTGTCCGGTCCAAGCACTTCCACGCGGACGCTGGACACCTTATACTCCGGAATGCCGGCCGTGGGGTCGAACGTTTCGCCGGTGAGCTTGTTCACCGCGCCCGCTGCGAAGTGCATCGGGATGAACAGGGTTCCCGGACCCACGCGGTCGGTAACCTGCGCTTTGACGACGATGTCGCCCCGGCGGGACTCAACGCGGACGTACTCGCCGTCGGCGATGCCGAGCTTCTCGGCCGTCTCGGGATGGACCTCGACGAAGCTCTCGCCGACGTGGCTCATCAGCCCCTCGACGCGGCGGGTGATCTGACCCGTGTGCCAGTGATACAGCACGCGCCCGGAGGTGAGCGTCAGCGGGAACTCCTCATCGGGAATCTCGCCGGGGTGGCCGCCGTCCGCTGGAACGAAGCGGGCTTTCCCGTCCTCGAAGTTGAAGTTCCCCTCCTCGTAGTCATAGAGGTACGGCGTGCCTTCGTGGTCCTCGTCCCAGCAAGGCCACTGCAACCCGTGCTCGTCGCCCGATTCGAGGCGGTCGTACGTCACCCCGCCGTAGATGGGCGCAAGCGAGTTGATTTCGTCCATGACCTCGCGTGGGTGGTCGTAGTCCCACTCGTATCCGAGACGACGCGCCAGTGCCTGCGTGATCTCCCAGTCCTGGCGGGCCTTGCCCGGCGGTTCAGACGTGGGCCGGACCCGCTGGACCCGTCGCTCAGTGTTCGTGAACGTGCCGTGTTTCTCCGGCGACGTGGCAGCGGGCAACACTACGTCGGCGTAGTCTGCGGTCTCGGTCATGAAGATGTCCTGCACGACGAGGAACTCCATGTCTTCCAGCGCCTCCCCGGCGTGCTGGATATCCGGCTCGGAGAGGGCGGGGTTCTCACCGACGACGTACATCCCACGGAGATTCCCAGCGTGGGCCTCGGCGAGCATCTCCGGCACTTTCAGGCCGGGTTCTTCGGGCGGTCGCTCGCCCCACGCGTCGGCGAACTTCTCGCCGACCTCGTCGTCTGCGGGGTCCTGATAGCCCGGGAGACTGCCGGGCAGGGTACCCATGTCGCCACCGCCGCCCTGGACGTTGTTCTGGCCGCGGAACGGCGAGAGACCGGCTCCGGGCTTGCCGACCTGGCCCAGCACAAGCGCAAGGTCGGCCATCGCGATGAGGTTCTCCGTGCCGTGGCTCTGCTGGGTCATCCCCATCGCCCAGCCAAAGACGACGCTGTCAGCGTCGGCGAGCGTCTCGGCAGCCGAGGCGAGTTCCTCGGGCGAGACGCCCGCCAGTTCCTCGACTTTCTCCGGCGTGAACGCCTGAACCTTCTCCTTGACTTCCTCGAAGTTCTTCGTGTTGCGCTCGATGAAGGCCTCGTCGTGGAGGTCGTGTTCGATGATGTACCGGATCAGACCGTTGAGCCAGGCCACATCGTAGCCGGGGTTGGTCCGGGTGTACTGGTCGGCGTGTTCGGCGATGCCGATCTTCCGTGGGTCGAACACGACAAGGTCGGCCCCGTCCCGGACGTTCTGCTTGATTCGCGTGGCAAGCACCGGGTGAGATTCGGTCGTGTTGGAGCCGCTGATGAGGTAGGCGTCGGCCTCGCCGATGTCCTCGTTGATGCGGTTGGTCATCGCGCCGTAGCCAAGCGTCTGCTGGAGTGCCGCAACTGTCGATGAGTGACACAGCCGCGCGCAGTTGTCGATGTTCTTCGTGCCAAGCACTTGCCGGGCGAACTTCTGGACGAGGTACGCCTCCTCGTTGCTGCCCTTCGAGGAAGCCAGACAGCCCAGCGAATCGATGCCGTGGTCGTCCTGAATCTCGGTGAAGCGCTCGGCGACGTAATCGAGCGCCTCGTCCCAGCTCGTTGGTTCGAGTTCGCCGTCGTCGTTGCGGATGAGCGGCTCGGTGACCCGCTGTTTGCTGTTGGCGAACTCGTGGCCGAACTTCCCTTTCACGCAGGTCGAGAAGTTGTTCGCGGGCGCGTCATCGGGGTCGTCGACAGGGACGACGCCGAGTGAGTCGCCGTCTTTGCCCCACATCTCGAAGCGGCAGCCAACGGCACAGAACCCGCAAGTCGTCTCCTGCTTGTCGATTTTCGAGAGGCGGTAGTCGCTGACCACGCTGGCGATGTCGAACAGCCGGCCCTCTGGCATCGTGTTCGCCGCGATGCTCTCGGCGGTGTGCTCCCCGGCGAGGAACGCCTTTTTGCCGTAGTCTTTGGCGATGTCGCCGGCCCGCCGTTTCGCCGCTGACGCGAACTTGGCGAGGCCGGTTTTCCCTTTCGCCGCTCTCGGATCGCCGGGCTCGAACGCGCGGTTGGGGGCGGTTGTGTCGTCGATCGTTTCCACGTCCTCGTGTTCGATGACGGTCCCGATCGAGTTCCGTTGCGTGAATCCCGGCAGTGGAAGCGTCGCCACGCCGTCGATACCCTTCTCGGTCAGCGAGCCGGTCGGACACACTGTCGCACAGTGCCCACAGGAGACACACTCCGAGTCGTGCATCGTCTCGGCGTCGGACTGGAAGCCGATGCGGGTGTCCTCGCCGTGGCCCTCGATTCGGAGGACGCCCTCGACCTGCACGTCGTTGCAGGCGTCGACACAGCGGTTACAGAGGATGCACTTGTTGCGGTCGATCTGGATAAACGAAGAGGTGTCGTCGATGGGTTCGTACTGGTCGCGCTCGTCGAAGACGCCGTACCGGGGGTGGTCGACATCCTCGCTGATGGCGGCGTCCTGCAACTCACAGCGGCCGTTGCCGTTGCAGGTAGTACACCGAAGGTTGTGGTTCGACAGCACGAGGTCGAGATTGACGCTACGGGCCTCCTCGGCGTCGGGCGTGTCCGTCGAGACGGAGAGGCCGTCCTCGGCGGGGAACGAACACGACGGCACGAGGCCGTGCTGTTCGGTTTCGACCATGCAGGTGCGACACTCGCTTCGTGGGCCGATTTCGTCGCTACAGTCGCCGTCGCGGTCGTAGTAACACAGTGCCGGCACGTCGGCGTCGTCTTCGACGCCGTCGGCACCGGGGTCGACGCTGACGATGTCGTCGTCGAGGTCCTGCAAGGCGTCGATGATGGTCGACCCCGGGGCGACAGTGACTGATTCGCCGTCGACGGTAAGCGTCGACGGGTCGTCACTGTCTGTTCCGACATCGGGGTCGTTGGCGGTGCCGGTCTCGAACTCCGTGGTGACTGGTGTCTCCGGCTGTGGGTCGTGCAGGTCTGGAACGCGTGGGATCGATTTGTCAGTGCTCATAGTTTCTCCGTGCAGGTGCCGCTGGGACAGCGGCCGTTCGTGTGAGCGCGGAACTCGGGTTCGAACTCGTCGATGGCGGTGGTTACCGGGCGCGGCGCGTGTGCGCCTATCTGGCAGTTACTCGACTCGCGCATCACACGGCCGAGTTCGCGTATCTTGTCGCTCTCAAAGGAGCCGTCATATACGTCACGCAGCAGTTCGGTGAGCTGTTTCGTCCCTTCGCGCCCGGGGACACAGCGGCCGCTGTTCTCCTGGGAGGCAAACCGGGCGCGCTGGCCGACTGTCTCGACGGCACACCGGTCACTATCGAACAGTTCGACGACGCCGTCAGTCCCCAAGTTCGCCGCTCGAAGGGACTGAGCGGTCGGTGCGATATCGAGGCTCCGGGTGATGCCACCGAGGACGCCGCCGACGCAGGCCATCTTGAATGGGCCGTCCAGCTCGACTGTCTCGCGGGCAGTTGCGAGGCTCCCGCTGGGCCCGAGTTCGACTGTCGCCGGGTCGGCCACGTCACCGGCGACGGTGACGATACGTGTGCCGGGGTCCGTGGCGTCGGCGTCAATGCTTCCTGGGTCGTCGATGGCTCGCTGGACGTGCGCGAACGTACGCGGGGTGTGAATGACTGTTGGGCGACCGTACAGGCCGCGCTTGGCCGGCGACGGCGGCTGGAGTCGCGGTTCGACGCGGTCGGCTCCTTCCAGCGCTTCGAGTGCGGCCGTCGGTTCACTCGCTCGGAACTCGTCAGGTCCGGCCACCAGTTGTGGCACGACGGGCAGGGTGTCGGCAGCCGCGTCGATCGCCTCACGGAGTCCCTGATGCAGTTCCGTCTCGGCCTCGTTCACGTAGATGACGGCGTCGGCGGCGTTCACGTACTCGGCGACAGCGGCTATCCCGTCGAGGACCGCCATCGGTGCGCCTGACAGGAGCGTGCCGTCGGCGGCCGGGCGGTCGCTAGCGTCGTTGGCGTTGCAGACGACCACCGGGTCACCATCGGCCGCTCTGGTTGTGTCCCAGACATCAGCGACGGGGTCGTCGGTGGCTGCGTCCCCGCGGCCGCGGCCCAGTAGACCGACCTCGGTCGCCGCATCGGCTGTCCGTTCCGTCGAGACAAACGACCAGTCGGCCGGGGAAAGCGGGGCCACCCAACCACAGGGACCCAGCACGTCGCGCCGACCGACTGCGAGCGGTCCACGCTCCGGCTTCGGAAGCGACGCCGTCCCAGGGTCGTGCTCGGCGACGGCGTCCGCCTCTGCCGTCGGCACGGCTCCTTTTTCTAACTCCTCGACCACCTCGCGGACGGTTGACGGCGCGGGGTCACCGTAGAACGCGGTCCGGCCGTCGCTCGTAAGCAGCAGTAGCGGTGTCATCGCTGTGAGGCCTGTCGGTCCTGTTCTGACTACCGGGACCGAGTCTGCCGTATCACGCGCCGCAGTGAGGACACGGTCCCCGCTCGTCGGCCGCCCGCCTGTCGCCACGCGGACGACAGTGGTGTGGGCGAGAGCCGACCGTTCCTGTGTCATAGATTGAGCGTCGTGCTGAAAGGTTAAAAATCCAGCCTGGCGGACCCCACTGACGAGCCATGAGAGACGGCTCCCTCAACAGATCGCTCCGATAACACGGTGAGTCCAGTGACAGTTTCGTTGCAACAATGTGGATGCAGTGTGAGTGGGGACACGGACCAATGAATCCGCGATTCCAAGACGTGAAATCGGAAGCCTCAGCCGCGCTCACCGAGGACGATCTTCGCTCGGCGTACACCGGCATCATTCACGAGGACGGGCGCCACGAGTATTACTTCGGCAACGACACCGAGGAAGCGGCCGAACTCCGCGAGGCGGCGACGATACAGCTCGGCATGTTGCTGCGCGTCCTCGCGGATCGCTCGGACAGTAGCGTCGACGAACTCACGGACCTCGCGGCGGAGCGCGCCGAACAAATGGAACTGCGATAAAACCGGGACCGAACCCGCCCGTTGGTTACTCGGTGGTGGCGATAGCTTCGATTTCGACGGCCGCGCCCTTCGGGACTGCTCCCGCACCGACGGCGCTCCGGGCCGGCGGCTCCGACTCGAAGAACTCGCTGTAGGCCTCGTTGAACTCGTCGAAGTCGTCGATATCGTCGAGGAAGACGGTCGTCTTGAGTACGTCGTCCAGCGAGAGCCCTTCTGACTCCAGAATCGCCTCGACGTTGCGGAGACACTGTCGTGTCTGGTCGGCGACCGACTCGTCGTCGAGCAGCTCGCCGTCAGTCGTCAGCGGGAGCTGTCCGGCGGTGATGAGCAGATCGCCGTTCGTGGTTGCCTGACTGTACGCGCCGACCGCGGCCGGTGCCTCGTCGGTGCTGATTGCACGCTTCATACCCGGACCTATCCGACCCCATCGCATAAATCCCAGCCGTATCGGGGCGTTTTCGCACAACGTTCTCCGGAGCTTACTAGTTGTGTCCAAGCGATGTCAGTCACTGGTTGATGATGACAATCGCGGTCAGTGCCAGGCCGATGCCGGCGACTTTCGTCAGCGTCACTGACTCCCCGAAGGCAATAATACCGATGACAGCGGCGGTAATGAAGTACATCCCGCCGATGGTTGACACGACCGATGTCGATCCGACAGTGACGCCGATGAACGTCGACACGACCCCGATGGCGGCCGCGATGCCAGCCGCCCCAGCGAACACCAGCCCGCGGTTGGTGACTGCGAGTGAGGCGTCGGACGCGACGACGTAGACGCCGGTGGCGACCGCCGCGGTCGCATACGACACGAACGCCGCGGTTTCGGGGTCCATTGTACTCGACGCGATATTGCCAAGCGCGATCCAGAACCCCCAAGAGATCATCGTCCCCAGCCCGAACAGGACGGCCGCGTTCATCTGTCTGGCCCTCGGGCGAATTGATCCCGGTCCCATGCGGGTAAGCCGTGCATATAGCTATGTTTTGAATCGTATAATCGGTACATCTGGCCAATGCTACACAGCCCGAGCCCTTGAGTTCGCCGCCTGTTCGCCGCGTGTTTTTTATATCGACTCCGACAAGACCGTGGTAATGGCTAACGCGCCGGAAGATTCGACGGACAAGGCGCTAGAGGACGTGTTCTACCCGGCCGACAGGGTTCCGTTCGTCGACTGGGACGAGTTCTCCGGTGCGAAGCCGACAGTCGTCCTGACCGGCGTCGTCACGCTCCTGGCGTTCGTAACCGGGCTCTCGAACCTCAGCCAGACGCCGTTGATACTCGATGGCCCGCTGTCAGTAGCTGTCGATTTGCCACTGGCCGTTGTTCGGTTCGGCGGTGTCCTGTTCGCGTTCGTGCTTGGACTCGTGACGGTCGGCCTCCAGCGGCGCAAACGACTCGCCTGGCGCGTGGCGTCAGTCGTATTCCTCGGGCTGGTACTGCTGCCGCTTGCTACGTTGCAGCCCACAGACATCCCGCTACTGGTGACGACGCTGCTCACGTATCCCCTGCTCGTCCGAAACCGCCACCGGTTCGACCAGTCGCTCGATCTCTCGCCGATTCAGATCGCGTCGCTGTCGGCAATTTTCGGAGTCGTCCTCTACGGGACCGTTGGTGCCTACGGACTTCGGGGCCAGTTTCTCGAACTCGACAGTTGGGGCGATGCCGTGTACTACGTCGTCGTCACTATCGCAACAGTCGGATACGGTGATATCACTCCGGTGACGGCGGAAGCACGGTGGTTTTCGCTTTCGATCATCCTGTTCGGGACCGGCGCGTTCACCGTCGCCGTGGGCGCGCTCATCGGGCCGGCTATCGAATCCAGAATGGCGACAGCGTTCGGAGTCATGACTGCATCAGAACTCACACTCCTTGAGGACCACATCGTCGTCCTCGGGTACGGAGACGTTACGGCATCGCTGCTTGAGGAACTCGGCGACGAGACGGCGGTTGTCGTCGTCACGCCTGACGAGGGAACGGTCGCGTCGCTCCAGGGCGAAGGTGTGAATCTGCTCACCGGCGACCCCACCGACGAGGATGTCCTTCGGGACGCACGTGTCGGAACTGCAAGCGGTGTTGTGGTGGGGAGCAACGACGACGCACGCGACGTGTTGGCAGTTATAGCGACGAAAAACGTCAATCCGGACATCCGTATCGTCGCGGCGGCGACCGACGAGAAACACGTCGAGAAGTTCCGCACTGTCGGCGCCGACGAGGTCATCAACCCCCGGTCTATCGGCGGGCGGCTCCTGGGGCAGTCGGTACTCGGCGGCGGAGAGACAGAATCACTCTTGGACGGACTCGGACCGAGAGACGAAGCGGGCAGGACTGACGGTGCCGAGTGATTCGTCCCGATATCGTTTGAGGGGTGCCTGTGCCACCCACGCGAGCCAGGCTGTGGGATAGTAATATACGCATTCGGTACCAAATGTCAAGGCATGGCCACTTCGGACGCCAGTGGTATTGCGGAGCTCGTCGGCCGGCTACTGGTACCACTCTGTGCCGCGTCCGGGGCACTCGTGCTTGCGGGGTTCTTTTTTCCGACGCTGGTCGGCGAAGCCGTGACCGGCCCGGCGTGGCTCACTATCGCGCTCGTGTTTTTCAGTTCGGGGCTGTGTTACATTGCGCTGCTTCCGTTTTCAGAAGACCAGACTGAGCGGACTGCGGCCGATGTCCTCCTCCGTGTCCGCCAGACCGATGCCCGGCAGGCCGTCCGCGAGTTCCTCACACAGCACGAGCCGGCGATCCTCGCGTTCCCGGTCCTCGTGTTCGTCGCGTTCTTCGGGCTCCAGATGACATTCCCGACACGGACGACGAGCGCCGTCAACGCCGCGGCAGCCACGGTGTTACGCACTGGCGGCCCACTGTTTCTCGCCGCCGTCTTTCTCTCCGTCTGTTACTGTCTGGTCTTGTTGCTGGGTCCGTGGGGCGACATCAAACTCGGCGGTCCGGACACGGAGCCCAGCTACACCTATCCGACGTACTTCACGCTCGTGTTTACCGCCGGCATCGCGGCCGGGCTGGTGTTCTGGGGGCCGACAGAGGCCCTGTTTCATTACGACCAGCCGCCACCGTACGTCGGCGCAACCGCACAGTCCCCGGGCGCGGTCACCGGCGCGCTGCTGTACACCCTCTTTCACTGGGGTATCTCGGCCTGGAGCGCGTACGCTGTCCTGGGCGTCCCGATAGCGTACTTCGCGTTCACGCGGGACGCGCCGCTTCGCGTCTCGACGGTGTTAGCACCGGTTCTCGGCGTTGACGGACTGGACTCGAGATGGGCAACACTGGTCGACACGCTGGCCGTCTTCGCCACTATCGGCGGTATCGCCACGTCCGTTGCACTCGTGAGCGAGCAGTTCCTCGCCGGTATCAACTACCAGTGGGACGTGGCGGCGGGCGACCTCGGACCGGTCCTGTTCGTCGGCGGACTGACGCTGATATTCGTCGTTTCCAGCGTGACCGGGATTCACCGCGGCATCCGCCGTATCGCCGGCCTCAACGTCGTCCTGTTCGGCCTGTTCGCGCTGCTTATCGTTGCCGTGGGTCCGCGGTCGTTCATCCTCCGACAGGGCACACAGGCGGTTGGGACCTATCTGCTGGAGTTCGTTCCGCTGAGCCTCCACACGGGCGGACAGTGGGTCGCCGAGTGGACGGTCTGGAACTGGTCGTGGTGGTTCTCCTGGGCTCCCTTCGCGGGACTGTTCGTCGCCGCGCTCTCCCGCGGTCGGCGTGTCAGGACTGTCGTGTTCACGACCGTCGTCGCCACCTCAACGGCGACGATGGTCTGGTTCCTGTTGCTGGGTGGCACGTCGCTGTTCGTCCAGCAGTCCGGACAGGCCGACATCCTCGCCGTCATCGCGCAACGCGGCGGCTCGGAGGCCGTCGCTGGGTTCCCCCTGTTCGCGTCGCTGCCACTGGGACAGCTCCTGATGTTCCTGTTTCTCGCGCTCATCGTCGTGTTCATCACCACCTCTGCGGACACGTCGACGCTTGTCGTCTCGGTGCTGGCAACACGCCGGGGACTCGCACCGTCGATGCCACACATCGCCTTCTGGGGCGTCTTTCAGGGTTCGGTCGGCGTTTCAGTGTTGCTGCTGGGCGGCGCTGAGACGCTACAGGCACTGGCTGTCCTGACCGGCGGACCGTTCGCCGTAATTTCGCTCGTGGCGGCGGGCGGACTGACCGTGACATGGTACAGAGACGAAGAGGGCCATACGTCCGTCGTTCGACGCGTTCTCGACCGGTTCCCACACGTTCAGGGTCACCACGACATCGATCCGCCCGACGAGAAGTGATCCGCCCGTCTCCTGGCCTGCTCAGGCCCCGGCGATATCGGTACAGAAGTTCTCGACGATCTGTTTGCCGGCGGCAGTGAGGATGCTCTCCGGGTGGAACTGGACGCCGATATGCGGTCGCTCGACGTGGCGAACGCCCATCACGATACCCTGCTCGTCGTTCGTGTGGGCCGTTTCTTCCAGAGGCTCCGGGAGATCCGTGGCCTCGACAGCCAGCGAATGGTACCGGCCCACCTCGAAGGGATCGGTGATTCCGTCGTACAGACTCGTCCCGTCGTGGCGGACTTCCGAGGGTTTCCCGTGGACCACGTCCGGTGCGTGGCCGACAGGCGCGCCGTGGGCCGCACAGAGCGCCTGATGGCCCAGACAAACGCCCAGTGCGGGGTACTCCGTCTCGGCGAACACGTCGACAGACACGCCGGCGTCCGCCGGTGTCCCGGGACCCGGAGAGACGATGATACCGTCCGGGTCGAGGGCACGGATGCCATCGACATCTATCGCGTCGTTCCGGCGGACGGTGACATCGTCGAATTCGCCGACGTACTGGACGAGATTGTAGGCAAAGGAATCGTAGTTGTCGATGATGAGTATCATCGCGTCCCCTCCATCGGTTCGGTCGTGGATTCGACCGCGAACGATCCCTGTTCGCCGAGCGCCTCGTCAACGGCGGTAACGAGCGCGCGGGCCTTATCCAGTGTCTCCCGGTACTCTGCTTCCGGGACGGAGTCGTGGACGATGCCACTTCCCACGCGAAGCCGATACTCGCCGTCGTAGTGAACCAGCGTCCTGATGGTGATGTTTAGCGTCGCTCGGTCGTCGAAGCCGAACACGCCGATGCTACCGGTGTAGGGGCCGCGACGGGTTTGCTCCACTTCGTCGATAATCTCCATCGTCCGTGGTTTCGGCGCGCCGGTGATGGTTCCGCCGGGGAACACCGCCGCCACCGCATCAGCGATACTCACACCGTCACGCAGCGCCCCTTCGACGAGGGACACGAGGTGCATTACCTCCGAATACCGGTCGACGCGGCGGTACTCAGCCACATCGACGGACCCGTACTCGCTGACCTTGCCGAGGTCGTTCCGTTCGAGGTCGACCAACATCGCGTGTTCCGCCCGCTCTTTCTCGTCGCTACAGAGGTCTGCCTCCAGTTCCTCGTCTTCCGCCGGCGTCGCGCCCCGCGGCCGGGTGCCGGCAATGGGTTCCGTCAGCAACTGGTCGTCTTCAACATCTAACAACAGCTCCGGGCTGGCGCTGACGAGGTCGACGCCGGGGAACTCAAGCAGGGCCGAGTACGGGGCCGGGTTCACCCGACGGACAGCGTCGAAGGTGTCGACCGGATGGACTGCCGCTGGAGCGGTCAGGCGGTGTGAGACGTTCGTCTGGAACGTGTCGCCGTCCCTGACGTATTGCTTTATCTGTCGGACGCGCTCGGCGAATGCCGCTTCGCCGCATTCGCTCTCGAACGTCGCCTGACTCGCTGCAGTCGGCTGTGACTGGACGTGTGTCTCACCGTCGATGGCGTTTTGAGCTAAATTGTACGCCTTCTCACGGCCGCGCTCGTATGCTTCTTCAGGCGATCCATCAACGATGGGACACGCCGTCACGTGCATCTCGACTGCCCCGTCGTGTGGCTCCTCCCAGGCGGCGACACAGTCGAACACGCCCAGCTGGAGCCGTGGAAGCCCGTCCGAAACGGTCGTTTCCGGGAGATCCTCAAGCTCCCGGGCTACGTCGTACGATAGCCAGCCGAAGGCACCACACGGGTACGGAACCGTACAGTCGCCCCGTTCCAGGTGTTCACGGTCGAGTAGTTCTTCGATGGTCTCGATACTCGGGCTACTTCCGTCCCGTGAGGGCGTTGCGTCCTGTGTTACCTCGATCTGTTCGACTGGGTCTACACCGAAGTATCCCCAGCCGGACTGCCCGCCAGTCGTTTCGAGGTAAAAGCCCTCGCTGTTCTCGCTCCGTGCGCGCCGATACGCCTCGAACGGATCGGTGACTGTGACGCGCGCTTCGACCGGCACACGAGCGCCGTCCGGTGCCGCCCTCGCAGTTTCGACGAACGATTCCTCGTCAGTGCTGAACCGAATGTTGGTCATCGTGCAGTCGCTCCTAAACGAGAGGCCTATGCCCCCCAGTATGGTTATGTAGACGTTTCACGGGTCCGGACAAAAACCTTCGGTACGTCTTACCAATGGCGCTATTACTGTTTACATACCGTCCGTTTGTGGTTGCTCAGTGGACGAATAGCAGGGGCTATTTCAAAGGCTGCACTATTCCACATTGCCGACTAAGCTAGCAGGGTCCGAGACGTGTATCGAACGCGTGTCTGGCCCCATCTGCCAAGCGTGACGCAGTGTGATCCCCTTCGGCGGACAATCGGGAAAATCCGGGCCGACAGCGAACACAGCAACTATGACCACAATAATCGACGGTAACGAGATCGGCGACCAGATCACAGATGGTGTCGCAGCGTGTACGGACACACTCGTCAGCGAAGGTGTCACACCAGGGCTGGCGACAGTGCTGATGAGCGACGATGGGGCCAGCGAGACCTACGTCTCGATGAAACAGAAGGCCTGTGAAGAAATCGGTATCGAGGGGTTCCATCACGAGATCAGCGCCGACGAACCGGCCGAAACGCTGTTTGAGACCATCGACGAACTGAACGCTGATCCGGCCGTCCACGGGATTCTCGTGCAGATGCCCGTTCCCGATCACGTAAACAAGCGGGACGTGTTGGAACGGATCGACCCGATGAAAGATGTCGATGGATTCCACCCTGAAAACGTCGGCCGTCTCGTCGCAGGCAACGCTCGATACAAACCATGCACACCCCATGGGATCCAGAAGATACTCGCCGAGACCGGTATCGAAACGGAAGGGAAAGATGCCGTCGTCGTCGGTCGCTCGGACATCGTGGGCAAACCGATGGCGAACCTGCTCGTGCAGTACGGATCAGGCGGGAACGCGACGACAACCGTCTGTCACTCCCGGACCGACGACCTCGCAGCCAAGACCCGCAACGCGGACATCGTCATCGCAGCCGCCGGCGTGCCTGAAATGATCGACGGGTCGATGCTCTCGGAGGGCACGACCGTCATCGATGTTGGCATCAACAGGGTCGACGCTGACAACGACAAGGGATACGAACTCGTTGGTGACGTTGAGTTCGAGAGCGCGAAAGCGAAAGCGGACGCCATCACCCCGGTCCCGGGGGGCGTCGGGCCGCTCACTATCGCGATGCTGATGTACAACACCGTGAAAGCGGCTAGCCTGCAGTCAGGCATCGATATTTCGCTCCCGTAGGCTGGGACTGCTGGTCGGTCAGCGGGGGTGCGTTGCTATACGGTTTCGACTTCACCACACTCCGGGCACGTAATCAGGAGTTCACCGGCCGGGTTCTGCTCCCCTTCGATGACGTTGTGGCCGCTAGCACACTGTTCGTGCATGTACACCTCGTGGCTGTCGTGTTCTCGCAACCAGATATGGCCTTCCTCCGGTGCTGAAACGATGCCATGACAGAAGTAGCACTCGCCGTTCATACGTATCCGATGACAATCCAATATCAAATAACTATCTCTCCTGAGAGTGTCTGTCCGTGTTTCCAATGTCGCTACGACTCCGAGAACATAATATAGTGGAAAGTCGACAAGTCTTGTTTCAAAACTAAACACTTCCAGCACAACACTGTAATATGGACTACTGCTACACCGGAGACACACACGAAGAACTGTTCGAGGCGTACCAGGCCGACGAAGACCCGTTCCCAACCCAGACCCAGATGGAGTTCCCGCGGCGGGAACACCGACGGGCGGAGGTCGACATCCTCAAACGACTGTTCTTCCCGACCTGCTGGAACGCTGCCGCACTGGTTCGAGACAAGCTCGCTGTGTTGGATCACCTCGACACCCTCGGCGGGCTCTTCTTTTCGGGCATCAGACCGTACTCCGGGTCGGACCCAGCGGAGACAGTCGCTGCTGTCATCGACCAACTCCCGACCGTTCGGACACGGCTCAAGAAAGATGTCGAAGCCGCGTTCAAAGGCGACCCGGCGGCGAAAACGTACATGGAAATAATCCGATCCTATCCGGGGTTTATGGCGATACTGGTTCAGCGCGTCGCACACGTCCTTTACGACGCCGGAGCCGCCGAATACGCTCGGGAACTCACTGAATACGCCAAAACCGAGACCGGTATCGACATCCACCCCGGTGCTGAAATCGGGGACTACTTTTTTATCGACCACGGAACCGGTGTCGTTATCGGCGAAACCACAACCGTCGGGGAGTGGGTCCGGCTGTATCAGGACGTGACCCTCGGGGCGCTCCATTTCGAGAGCGACGAGAGCGATGAACACAGACTAAAAAAGGGGTACAAACGACACCCGGACATCGGTGATCATGTCGTTATCGGTGCTGGAACGAAAGTGCTGGGCGCTATTAGCGTCGGCGACCACGTCAGCATCGGTGCGAACTCATGGATCACTGACGACGTTCCGGACGATACGAAAGTGTACGTCACTGACCATCCGACACAGGAGCGGAAACGAACCGAATGACATCCACCCCGGCCTGAAAGCCGGGATTCTCTCGCTGAATCAAGATAGGGTCGGCGCACGCACCGCTCATTGGATTCCGACGAGCAGTTCCGCTACGGCAGCAAGCCGCTCCCGGCTGCAGGTCTGGACAAACCGAAGGTGTTCGTGGATTGTCGTCTTATGGAAGTTGCCGCCCCTAATCTATGCGGACCACGGTGGTTCCAGTCACCAGCGACGCCGTCGTCTCTCCCACTACCAATAACAACTGTACCAGTATTAGTCTCTACAACTCGGGCGCTGTGTATCAAGACAGCAAGGCAGTGTTGCGGTTATTGTCATCCACAGAACTATGACTTGGCTCTGTTGAAATCCTCAAGAGGTTACGGGAACGTCCGGTAGTCTGACCGAATGGAAACCCTCCCGAAATCGCAATTGCTCCGGTTCGTTGAACAAGCGATGCACGTGGCACGCCGAGCTGTCGCTCGCTACTCATCGAAGTTCTCTAAACGCCGGTACACACTCCACCAGCACATCGTTCTCCTCTGTCTCAAAGTGCGGAAGAACACGACGTACAGGACGCTTCTCGATGAACTCATCGAAATGCCCCGCATTCGGAAAGCCATCAATCTGGACGAACTTCCGTCACCCTCAACGTTGTGTAAAGCGTTCAACCGGCTCGATATGGCAGTCTGGCGTGTTCTACTTAACCTCTCGATCACCCTTCACCCGACCAATGGTGTCGTCGGGATTGATGCAACTGGATTCGACCGGAGTCACGCCTCGAAACACTACACGAAGCGAACGAAGCTGACGATTCAGCAGTTGAAAGTGACACTGCTCGTGGACACGAGAGCGAATGCTATCCTCGATCTCCACGTGACGACGACCAGAAGGTTCGCGCGTTAGCCCGTGACGCTGGTGTTCGTCCCCTCATCAAGCACCGAGAATTTTCGTCGCTCCACAAGGCGTGGAATGCTCGGCTGGACGCCAACCTCTACGGCCAACGGAGTCAGAATGAGACAGTGAACTCCAGTCTCAAACGGAAATATGGCGCATTCGTCCGCTCACGACACTGGTGGAAGCAGTTCCGTGAACTCGTTGTCGGCTGTCTCACTCACAACATCGACAAGGCACTCTGAACGTTAGATATAGAGAACGTCAACACCAGCGGTTATCCTCCGATAATAAATCCGAGACCGAGGAACGGGGCAGCGACGACGCACAGCAATACGAGACCCGCCGTAAAACGGAGTACGCCTACCGCCTGTAGCTGGGTCTCTGGGAGAGATTCAGCGATTCCCGACAGCGCAGTTCCGACGATCATAAATAGTAACCATCGGGTTTCGCCAGCGTCGCCGACACTCCAGGCATACACGAACATACACAAGAAGGTAAGCGACAGGCCGAACTGGAAAAGTCCGATTCGACGGCCTTGTGGCTCGTTGAACAACACTTCGCTGATATTGGGGACCATGAGCGACGCATTTCTGCTCGAGATACAAAACAATGCCTCAGTGCGTCCCAGCAGAACGTCCTCTCCCGTGATACGCGATTCCTCTGCAAGGGGTGGGAATGAATACTATGAGATGCGCAGTTCTAACTAACGGCTGTTTCAGCTGGAAAGGTGTCGAACCAATAGGATTTCAACAGAGCCTATGAGTTTAGAATCGTAATGGGTGCTGAACAAGCTGGATTAGCGGGATATCAGTCCAAATGTAGCTAGTTTGGGTGTGGATATTAGAATATAGTTGAATAATGCCGTATATATGAGAATAAAAGAGAAATGGATCTATATTTCCGAAGAGGAGTTACTTGTTGTAGCTGTCCGGAATCAGCACGACGCCGTGGACATCGAAGAGGTCGGTAACGGCCGCTTCAATGCGACCGAGGTCCGGCGGGAGTGTAACTGCCGGCAGATAGAAATCGTCGCTTGACAACTTCTCGCTCTCAGTGGTTCGGTTTTGTGGTTCTCTCATTTCAATCTAACATACTGGCGGTATCGTCCTAACCTCATTGGGGGATAGTTACGGGTCTTTATTACGGTAAAATATAAATGATTGTTAATATATGTTCCTGTCGAAACGTGTCTTACCCTCCGGATCAGGTAGATCATAAATATACCACCTGGGTTAGTCTACCATTGTTTGATTCATTCTACCCCTTGGTAAATACGTTTTCACTGATAATAATGATCGGCCAGGTGTAGTTTGAGACTGTAGCCAGCTTTTGTTTTTTGCCTTCGTGCGTACACCTGTGTATGTAAACATTGACGTGAGCACGCGGCATACATACACCAAGCCATAGACGGTGACACCACAATGTCGAACTATCGCCTGTCTCTGACGCGTCGATAGCAAGACCAACGCACAACATGTCAATAACAACAAAAATTCACATCGAACACGAACGCCTCGCTCTCGTCCCGACGCTACAGAGCCTCGAAGACGTAACGATCCGTGTGATCACGCAGGGCAACACCGACCCAGGGTCAACTGTGTTCCCGTTCCTCATCGAGTATCACGATAGGGAATACCTCGAAGAGATGCTCGATACCGACCCCACCGTTCAGAGCTACGAACTTGTCGACTGGACCGACCAGACAGGAATCTACTACATCGAACACACGCCGGAAACGAAGCTCATCAGCACTATTGTGACCGATGTTAGCGGATTTCTCGTCCATACAGAGACGAAAGGCAACGGCTGGCTCGTCCGACTCCTTCTCCCTGACCGGCAGGCACTGAACACGATCTGGGAGTACGCACATTCAAATGATATTTCGCTCGAGATTATCGAGATATATGGAAACACAGACACCGGCGGTGAGCAATCATACGGGTTGACTGACGAACAGCGGACTGCATTGGTTACCGCCTACGAAAACGGCTACTTCAGAGAACCCAGAGACATCTCGTTGAACGAGGTTGCGGAGGAAATCGGGCTCTCGTCGACAGCAATGAGCGGTCGGCTCCGACGGGGAATGCGGAACCTCGTTGCGGCAACGATTATCGACAGAGAGGAATGAGTTCACGGACCAGTACACTGAGAATCGGTTGACTCAATTTCTCGAAGCATCGGTCGGATATACGACTCGATAGTCGGCTTTTATCTGTGAAGGCTCGTCAACACGGATTCTACGGGCTGTTTTATACATCTACAGCCGGATTCGATTACTTGGATTGGTTACTTGACTCCTTTTTGCGGTACACAGGCCGCAACGATGTCGGGTCTTTGTTGTACCCAAGCCAGACACTCAGTACCGTCGCAGCGAAGACCATATACACGGGAAACAGGAGAACGAGTGCGTACCCAGCGAAAATTGGTTCCAATACGCCGAGCCAGTATAGCGTCACGATACCAGTGAGTCCGGCTACTGCGCTCGCGATGATCCCCAGTCGATACGCATGAGCAGCTGCGGGACCGGGCGAAAGGTGAATCGTATCCATACGACATTTTATATGGCTGACCCTCATAAGTCGCGCGCGACACGCGGTAGCGCGTGTCGAGGTAGCATTCATTAGACTGGACTTATTTCCATCTGCCGAACAAAGAAATGTCTATGAAGCTCTCGTTGATCGCCGCCGTTGCGGCAAACGGAGTGATCGGTGCTAACGGCGGTGTTCCGTGGCAGTATCCCGAAGACCTGACACATTTCAGGCAGACGACTACCGGCCATCCAGTCGTCATGGGACGGCGGACCTTCGAGAGCATCCAGCGTGATCTCGGCGGCCCGCTACCGAATCGATCGAACATCGTTCTGACTACGACGCCACAACGACTTCCTGATGCTGTCACTGCTGTTACGTCGACAGCGGCGGCGCTAAGGGAGGCAGACGACAGTGACGCGGCTACAACGTACGTTATCGGTGGCGCTACCGTTTACGAACAGTTTCTCCCACAGGCCGACGAACTACTCCTGACGGAAATCGACACAGCCTTCAACGGGGATACGGTCTTTCCGACCGTCGATTGGTCTCGCTGGACTGAGAGGGAACGAACGTCACACGATGCGTTCGACATTGTCAAATACACGCACACTGAGCGCGGGTCAACATGACTGATTGGCGCCCGTACAAAAACAGCAGCCGTCTCGTCTCTCCGGTGGTCCATCCTTTGACCACGCAGTTTCCACTATCGGCCGACTGATACACATCGCAGCTATACGTTGATTTGTCATGCCCGCTGACCGTAGACGATAGATTTGAGAACTATTGCTATCCGGATAAAACACCCATCCGTATATAAAACCCAGAAGCAAGTAGCAGTATCTTTTATTACTATTTCTGGTCATCTTTCACAGGCATGAGCGGTAACGAGGAACACCCTAACTATCCTAGTGTCGACCAGTCAGATCGAACCGTCCCCCGGAACCTTCGCCAGACCGGTGACCCCAACATCGAGATGTTGGTGTCAACGCGCGTTCGGAAGTCTCCGTTCTTCCACAAGTCGTTCAACGAGGAAGGCGCCTGGCGGTGTACCGTCTACAACCGGCTCTACCACCCACGCGGACTCGTCGAGCCGGAAGACGGCGGCGCAATGAAGGAGTACGAGGCGCTCACCGAGAGCGTCACACTCTGGGATGTCGCCGTAGAGCGCCAGATTCGGGTCAAGGGCCCGGACGCCGAGGCGCTGACCAACTACGTTGTCACACGTGATGTCACCGATATGGACGCGATGGACGGGAAGTACGTCATCCTCTGTAACGAGGACGGCGGCGTCCTGAACGACCCGGTGCTGCTGCGCCCAGAAGAGGATGAGTTCTGGTTCTCCATCTCGGACTCGACCCTGATGCAGTGGCTCCAGGGTGTCAACGTCGACAACGACTTCGATGTCGAAATCGACGAGATCGACGTGGCCCCGATGCAGATTCAGGGCCCGCTCTCGGAAGATGTCATGGTTGACGTTGTTGGCGACAAAGTCAGCGACGTTCCGTACTACGGCCTGATGGACGCCGAGATCAACGGCGCCGATGTCCTCATCAGCCAGACCGGCTTCTCCGGAGAGGCAGGATTCGAGATTTACGTTCGAAACGCACACGAAGACGCCGAGAAGGTGTGGGACCCCGTTATGGAGACGGTCAAGGAACACGGCGGTCGCCAGATTGCGCCGGGCCATCACCGCCGCATCGCCGCCGGTATCATGTCCTGGGGCCAGGACCTCGACCACGAAACCTCCCCGTTCCAGGTCAACCTCGGCTACCACGTCCCTGACGACAAGGAAGCGGACTACATCGGAAAAGAGACGCTCGAAGAGCAGAAAGAGCAGATCGAGAACGGCAACTACCCGTTCGAGCACAAGCTCATCGGCCTCAAAATCGCGGGCGAGCCGATCCGCGACTACGCGCCGGACTTCTGGCTCATCTCCGATCCGGAGACGGGCGAGGAATGCGGGTACCTTACCTCACCGTGGTACAACCCGGATCTCGAGACCAACATCGGTATGGGCTTCGTCCCGGCCGAGAAAATCGAGGAAGTCACCGACACGCCGCTCAACGACGACGTCTACGACGAGGAACTGGATCTGGAGTTCCAGGTTCACCTCCCCGACGAGTACGCCGAAGAACCCGGCGAGCCCGTGTTCGCGACGGCAGCCAAGGTCCCGTTCAAGGAGTCGGTCAATCCGAGCGCCCGAGAGCAGGCGAAGCTTAACGCCCGGAAAGAAGCCGAAAGCGACGACTAATCCCGTAGGTCTGTCCCACCTTCGGTTCGTACCCGCGTGATGGGTACCCCAGTTTTTTGCAAGTCCCACGACGGTCAGGAGTTGACGCTTGTCGTTTGAACGTCGCCGAGATGCTATCTTCTGTTTCCGGTTCCCGGATTGTGTTCTCGGACAGTCCCACCGCAGACATCTATTCGATATCGTTGTGTACGGGCACAGGGCTACTCACCTGTCCGACCTTCTTTGGGCCGCTGGATTGAGCGAAATTCTGTGTTAGAGGGGGTCTCTCGTAGCAATGACAGGTGCGGGCACCGCGCGTGTTCAGCGGCCGCTTACATTCTGTTGCTTTGGTTTCCAGAACCGAATTTGCGAGAACACGTCGGCCCTTTGTTACGAGGCGACAGGCAGCAATCCTCGACCCCTAGTACAAAACTGTTGTACTGATGCAGCTTCCTGTGCCCGCGCTACTCGTACAGGGTGTACTCGTCAGTCAGTTCGTCCACGCGGTCACTGACTTCTGCGACGACAGCGTCGTCGTGCGGGGCATCGATGACCTCGTAGATGAGGTCGGCGACTTCGCGACAAGCGTCCTCGTCGAAGCCACGCGATGTCAGGCCCGGGGTCCCGGCACGGATGCCCGAGGGGTTGAACGACGAGCGGGTCTCGCCGGGGACGGTGTTAGCGTTGAGGACGATGCCGGCATCCTCTAGTGCTGCCTCGACTTCCTTGCCAGTCGTATCGGGATGGGACGGCCGGAGGTCGATGAGGACGAGGTGGTTGTCCGTGCCGCCAGAGATCAGATCCAGGCCGTGCTCTTGCAGACGGTTCCCGAGAGCGGCTGCGTTGTCGACGGTCTGTTGAGCGTACTGCTCGAACTCGGGGGCCAGCGCCTCGCCGAAGCCGACGGCCTTGCCTGCGATACAGTGCATCGCTGGTCCGCCTTGTGACCCAGGGAAAACGGCCGAGTCGATGTCGTCGGCGTACTCCTCGTCACACATGATGATGCCGCCACGGCCGGCGCGGATAGTCTTGTGCGTCGAGCCGGTGACGAAGTCAGCGATGCCGACGGGTGATTCGTGGACGCCGGCAGCGACGAGGCCTGTGATGTGAGCGATATCCGCGAGGTGGTAGGCATCGGTCGCGTCGGCGGCCTCCTGAATACGCTCGAAGTCGATCTCGCGTGGGTACGCGGAGTAGCCCGAGACAATGATATCCGGATCGAACTCCTCGGCGTGTTCGTGGAGACCCTCGTAGTCGATGTAGCCGGTCTCCTCGTCGACCTTGTACTGTTCGACCTCGTACACCTGGCCGGCGAAGTTCGCCGGATGGCCATGGGAGAGGTGGCCGCCGTGGGTCAGATCCAGCGAGAGGATCTTGTCGCCGGGTTCGAGCATGCCGAGATAGACGCCCATGTTCGCCTGCGAGCCCGAATGTGGCTGGACGTTGATGTGGTCCGCACCCCACAGTTCCTTCGCGCGGTCGATGGCCAACTGCTCCACTTCGTCGGCGTACTCACATCCGCCGTAGTAGCGCTCGCCCGGATATCCTTCCGCGTAGTTGTTCGTCAACTCGGAGCTCTGGGCTTCCATCACGGCCTCGCTAACGTGGTTCTCGCTGGCGATCATCGCCAGTGTGTCGTTCTGTCGCCCGCGCTCACCTTCGAGCGCATCAGCGACGGCTGGGTCTGCCTCTCGAACAGTGTCGTACGTCATACTGCCGTCAACGGCCTGGTAACGTAATAATTTGCGTGCTGGCGCAACCTACCAGATTGGTGAGTGGTTGTGGGAGCCAACGCTCACCACTGTGCAGGTGTGGATTCGTGGACCAGCTATCGAGCGGGGTGCTGTTGGGAGGTCAATATTGCATCGCAACATAGATTGATAAGTGATTTGTTCATACATACCAACGGACATGTCAGAGCAGACCAGACGTGACCTTCTGAAACGGCTCGGGGTCGGAAGCACGGTCGGAGTCGCATCACTCGCCGGATGCGCACAGCAGTCAGAGGACGGCGGCGGTGACGGCGAGACGACGGGCACGGAGGCCGATGACGAGTCGACGAGTACGGAAAGCGATGCCGGTGAAAGCGGTGGTGGTGAATCGATTGCAATCGGGACGCTGTTCCCGGTTACCGGCACCAACAGCGCGTACGGCGGCGGCCATCAAGATGCCGCGAACCTCGCGGCCGAGGAAATCAACGCGGCGGGCGGTCCACTGGATCGTGAGATCACGACGATCAACCGCGACACGGAAGGGAATCCCTCGCGGGCGGCCCAGAAGTTCCGGACGATGATAAACGAAGAAGGCATCGTCGGACTCGTGGGCCCGTATTCGAGTGGTATCGGGACCACGCTCGCCCCGGTCGCCCGTGACAACCGGGTGATGGAAGTGAGCAACGGCAACACGTCCCCGGCGCTTGCGACCGCTGGCGTCAACGAGGACAACGACGTGAAATACTACGGCCGAACCGCACCGAACGATGTCCAGCAGGCACTGGTGATGGGTCGGATACTGAACCAGCGTCTCGAAGCCGAGACAGCATCGTTCCTCTACGTCGACAACCCCTACGGCCAGGGGCTCGCCGAACAGGCCAGCGAGAACTTCGAGGGTGAGACGCTGAACATGGTCGGGTACTCCCAGCAGACGAACGACTACACCTCGACGCTGGATTCAGTGTTCGAAGGCGATCCCGACGCTGTTGGGGCAGTGATGTACCCGGGGAACGGTCGGACGATACTGAACCAGTGGAACCAGGGCGGCTACGGCGGACAGTGGGTCGCCGCCGAGGCTATCCTCGCACCCCAGCTCCTGTCGGACCTCTCGGACATCGTCGAGGGCATGTTTATTACGTCCCCACAGACCGCCAACAGCGAGACGTTTATCAGCAACATGGGCGGGGAGAGTGCGGTCACGCAGTTCGCGCCCCACGCCTACGACGCGACCTACCTCGAAGCGCTGGCGATGCAGCAGGCCGGGGAAGCCAGCGGGACGGCTATCGCGGAGAACATCCGTAGCGTCTCCCGAGGCGATGGGACGACGGTCGGTGTCGGGGAGTTCCAGGCTGGCAAGGAGGCACTCGCAAACGACGAGAGCGTGAACTACGACGGAGCCTCCGGTTCGGTCGACCTCAACGAGAACCTCGAACCGGTCGTTCCCTACCGGATCCTCGAAGTGACAAGCGGCGAAGCCGAAGTCATCGAAGAAGTCCCCCTGAGCTACTTCGAGGGCAAGATGTAGCCGGCGGCATTCCGCCTTCGGCCTCTCGAGTGCCGACACCAAAGACACAGACGGTGTGTGGCTTTATTTCGCCGACGGGTATACGACAGGTATGAGCGTCGATATCGAGCCGGAATGGCAGCCGGCGACGAAGCTGAACGTCATCGGCGGGGCGCTGGATTTCACGGCGCTGGATCCGCTCCCGGAGGGTGTCACTCGGGACCAGATCGAGGAAATCTGCTATACGGTCCGCGAGCTGTACGGCGACTACGTGGACGAGATCGTCGCTGAGACCACCCTCTCACAGCGGGAGGCCCAGACGTGGGTGCTCCGGACCCTCGCTCACGACGGCACCGAACCGCTCTCCTACGAGGCTATCGGGCTGTACATCTGGGCCATCGGCCGAGCGACGGAGGGTGACCCGCTCTCACGAACCATCGTGACAGACTATTACGACCGGGCCGAGGCGAAGGTCGAGCGAGCCGAGGCGACGGTCAAGCGGACCGGACCGCCGCCGTACCCGGACGACGTGTACGATGACCCCGCCATGCTCTGGGTCGATGCGCCAGTCGCCGAGCGGCTACAGCGATACCGGCGTGCGAACGAAACCTTCAGCGATTGCCTCGCGCGGCTGCTGGACGAGTCTGGCACGTCAATCCCGCTTGAGACGTTCGTCGAGGCCTATCGAACCGAGCGGGGTGCCGACTACGTGGCGGTCGATACCGTCTACCCGGACTGGGACGCCGAACTGCGCGTGGTCGTCGGAGTATCCGACGCCGGGACAGAACCGGATGTAGTCGCGGACGCCGCGGCGTTGCGGGTAGCTGGGCAGTCCTACGACTTCACTATCAGCGAGGAATCAGACCCTGTCCACGCGGATTCTCATCTCGTCGTGTACGCTGGGACAGCGGATCCGCCGGTTCCGGTCGCAGACGGGACTGATCGACTCGGGACGGCCCTCGCGGGTGTGGAGCGTTCGCTCCCGGACCTAGTCTCACAGCTCCGCTCCGTGGGCGCGACAGCGCTTACCATCGGAACCGAACCCGCTGGTGCCGGCGCTCACCTGTTTCCGGTTTTCGAGGCCGAACCCGACACCGAACCGCTAGCCGCTCTCGAACGGATCCAGCTAGACGACCGGACGCTGGACGTGGGCCGGGTCTCGCCGATGACGGTGGCGGCGTATCGGGAGCACAGTGAGACGACGAAACTGCTGTGGGCACGCGGTGACGGGCCTCTCGAACAGCGGGCGCTCCCCGACGACCCGACTGACCGTCGAGAACTGCTCCCGGATACGGTACTCAGGACAAGTACTTAGCCACCGAGATACAGCTCACCGACCTCGTCGCTGTCGAGCAGGTCCTGCCCGCTTCCGGCGAACTTGTTTTCCCCCATATCCAGCACGTAGCCCTTGTCCGAGACCGACAGTGCCTGCCGGGCGTTCTGTTCGACCATGAGAATCGCCGTGTCGGTCTCGTCGCGGATCCGGACGAGGCGGTCGAACATGTCGTCCACGAGGTCCGGAGCCAGGCCGGCAGAGGGTTCGTCGACAAGAATGAGCGCCGGGTCGACCATCAGCGCCGAGGACAGGGCTAACATCTGCTGTTGCCCGCCGGACATGGTTCCGGCCTTCTGGTTCTGTCGCTCACGGAGGACCGGAAACCGCTCGAAGGCCTCCTGGAAGTCCGACTCGCTCACGTTTGCGTCGATATAAGCCCCCATTTCGAGGTTCTCCCGGACGGTGAGCGTCGGGAAGACGTTCTCCCGCTGAGGGACATAGCACAATCCCTGTTCGGTCACTTCGTCGGCCCGGAGCGCAGTGATGTCGGTTCCATCGAACGTGACTTGCCCCGCCCAGCAGTCGATGAGGCCGTAGATGGCCTTCATCAGCGTCGACTTCCCGGCGCCGTTCGGGCCGATGATCGTGACGATCTCCTCCGCCCCCACGTCTATGTCGACGCCGTGGAGGATCTCGGCGTCACCGTACCCGGAGACAACGCCCCGTGCTTCGAGCAGTGCCATCTCAGTCCACCCCCAGGTAGGCGTCGATGACTCGCTGATCGTTTCGAATCGCGGCCGGTTCGCCTTCGACCAGTTTTTTGCCCTCGTTCATGACGATGATCGTATCGGAGAGGTCCATGATGACATCCATGTCGTGTTCGACGATACAGAAGGTGTATCCCTCGTCCCGCAAGGCCCTGATGCGGTCGGTCAGCTTCTCGGTCAGCGCCGGGTTGACGCCCGCAACCGGTTCGTCGAGGAGGACGAGCTTCGGGTCGAGCATCAGGACGCGGCCCAGTTCCAACAGTTTCCGCTGGCCGCCCGAAAGGTTGCCAGCCAACTCATCCGCGACGTGGTCGATTTCAAGCAGTTCCAGCATCTCCGTCGCCCGCTCGTACAGCGCCGTCTCCTCCTCGGCGACGGCGTCACGGCGGACCCACGCGTTAGCGAGGTTCTCGCCGGCCTGGTGCTGAGGCGCGAGCATCAGGTTCTCCCGGGCAGTCATATCGCTCAGTTCCCGCGTTATCTGGAACGTCCGTGCCAGCCCTTCCCGAGCCAGCATGAACGGTCGACTGAATTTGTGGCTGTCGGACGCGGCCTTGAGTCGCTCTTGCCCGAGGTAGACGCCGGCCCCCAGTCCCGCGCCCAGCGCGCCCGCGCCCAGACTGGTCGCTGTGCCCAGACCAGCAACGCCGAAGGCCGCGATGGCTCCGGCACTCCCGAAAGTGAGGCCGGACGCACTCCCCCAGATGAACCGTTCGTCGCTGCTTGCTGTCATGAGGTCCTGTAGCGGCTCCCCGTCGTAGCGGACGGTCCCGCTGTCAGGCTTGTAGAAGCCGCTGATGAGGTTGAACGTCGTGGTCTTGCCGGCCCCGTTTGGCCCGATGAGTCCCGTTATCGACCCCTGCTCGATGTCGAAGGTCGCGCCATCGACGGCGACGATGCCGCCGAACGTCTTTCGCAGGTCCTCGACTTCAAGGATCGCGCTCATTCGTCCTCACCCCCGTCGGCACGGGCGGCCACGCCACCCTCTCGCTGTGGGTTGCTGGTTTCGTTGACCCCTCCGGGCGTGCTGTAGTTCGCTTTCCCCAGCAATCCGTCCGGAAGGTAGTACAGAACGATGAGGAACAGAATCCCCATGACGACGAGGCGGAACGCCACCACGTTGACCCGCAGTGCCGGCGGGAAAAACGACGCTATCTGGGTCGTCGCCTGCTGGAAGGCCCAGAAGACGGCGGCACCGAGGATCGTCCCCTTGTTGTTGTTTGGGCCGCCGATGAAGACGATGAGCAGGGCGATGAACGTCACGCGCGGCGCGAACGTGACGAACGTGAGGCCCTGGGTGTACATCGCCCACAGCGCGCCCGCAAAGCCGGCCAGCGCAGAGCCGATGACCATGCTCTGTATCTTGTACACGAATGGGTCCTTGCCCAGCGAGCGCACCACGTCTTCGTCGTTCCGAACCGCCCGAAGCACGCGACCGAACGGCGACCGGGCGGTCAGTTCCAGCAGGTAGTACGCACCGAGCAGACACAGAACAAAGCCGGCCAGCAGGAACCGCTGGTAGTCAACTTGCACGGTCAGCGTCCCGGCGAAAGCCACGATGTAGTCTACGCCGACATCGCCGCCGAAGGCCAGTATCCACACGAGGTTCTGGACTAACGCTTTGAGCGCCGCCCCGGGCTGGCCGCCACTGAAGGGGCCGACCAGCGGAATGACGAAGTACCAGATCCCGACGAACCACAGCGTCGCTACGCCGATTATCTGTACTTTCGCCGTTGCAAACCAGTCCAGCGACTGCACAGCACGGTAGAAGCCACCGATGACGATACCGAGGAGGAGGAGACTGCCGGCGACTTTGACCGAGACGGCTCCGGCGTAAGGAATCGGCAACAAGGCGACGAGGAAGCCCGTCCCGAGGGCGATCCCACTCAGCCACTCGCGGCGGGTGAATCGTCCGGACAGTCGAGCCAGGACGGCGACCAAGACGAGCCAGGTGAACGCGGAGACCAGCACGCCGACCAGCAGTATGCGGTCCGCGACGGCTAGCAACACCGCCATGAGGCCGGCGGCAACGACGCCGCCAGCGGCGGCCACCTGAACCCTTCCCAGCGGGCCGCCGGGCCGACTGAGCGTCGAGAGGCCGAACGAGCCCACGAGATACAGCGCCGACACGGGTAGCGGGGAGCCACGGCCGCGCTCTCCGGCGAGCACAGCGAGAGCGATGCCCCAGACGACGGCTGTGATGACACCGAACAGCGTTGGTGTGGCCGGGAGCGACACGCCGAGGAACGGCACGCCGACCTGTCCCTCCAGCAAGAGCGGGAAGCTGCTCTTTAGCGGTGGGCTGTACCCGCGCAGCGCGTCGGGACCGTTTGCGAACCACGACTCGGCCTGGATGAACCGCTGGAAGATGACCGACACGCCCAACACCGTGATGGCGAGGTAGTCCTCCCGCAGGCGGATGGTCGGTAGTGCGACTAAGCCGCCGATTATCCCCGACAGCACAGTTGCGACTACGATTCCGACGACCCAGGTTCCGACGACGGGGACATCGCCGAGGCCGACGACGTAGGCCGTGAAGTCGCCGGGTTCGTCGGGCGGGAGGACGAACAACGCCGACGTGTACGCGCCGACGAGGAAGAACCCAACGTGGCCGAAATCCAACAGCCCGGTGTGGCCATACTTCAGGGTCAGCCCGTACGAGAGGATGCCGTAGATGGCGACCAGCACGATAAACGAAATGACAACGTCTGAGACTGCCATCTGTCAGTCCCCCACGATTCCTTCAGGCTTGATGAGCAAGACGAGCAGTAACACGACGAACGCGACGGGAACCCTGTACGTCGCGCTCAGCCCCGGGATAGCGAAGATACCGACCTCCATCGCAAGTCCGACGACGTAACTCCCGAGGATCGCCCCGTACACCGAGATACCGCCAAGGATGACTCCCGCAAACATCGGGAGCAGCAGGAAGAACCCGAGGTTGATCGTGATGTTACTGAACAGGAAGCCAAGCAAGACGCCGGCGACCGCGGCGAACATCCCCGCGAGTATCCAGACGACCATCATCACGCGGCGCGTGTTGATACCGCGGATCATCGCCAGTTCCCGGTTGTCGCTGGTCGCCCGCATCGCCTTCCCGAGCGTTGTCGCCTGCAACAGGTAATGGAGGAATCCCATGAGTCCCATCGCGGTGAGGATGATCCCGAGCCTGAGCGGCGACGTTCGCAGACGCGTCTCGTACAGCGTCGCCGACGGGACCGTCCCGCCGCCAGCGAACAGTGCACCACCGAGTATCAGTACGGCGACGCCACCGAGTCCCGCAGCCAAGCGTGGGCCGACGACGCCCGCGGTGTCACGACGGCGTCGGTACGCCCCACCCGCGACCAGGGCTGCGACGCCCAAGATGCCAATCACTTCCAGCCAGCCGTAGCCCAGGGTGAACAGTTGAGGGGTCCCTGTCCCACGGGTTTCGAGCACGTTGATGACCACCCCGTTGGCCGATACCAGGAGGTCGATGAACTTCGCGAACGTGAAGTTGACGCTCGACCCGGCCGCCTGAATCGTCGTGTCGACCTCGTAGAATCGGATGTCGCCCCCGAAGACGGTCTGGATGCTGAACCGGATGATAAACGCCATCGCGAGGGAGACGATGAGCATCATCGCCAGTTCGACATCTTTCTCCCGGAACTTGCGGAACACGACCGACTCGGTCAGCGGGACGAGAGCTCCAAGGACGACAACGGAGAACAGGAGCGCTGCGGGATAGGATGGCAGGCCGGCGACGACGAGCGCGCCGACGACGACTGCGAGCCCGACGTGCGTGGTGGTCCCCACTGTCGGTGATACGTCGATCCCCCACCAGCCCCCGCGTATCGCGTCGACACCGCCGAGATGGTACACTGAACCGAGGACACCTACCGCTGAGATAGCGAACACCAGTCCGATACCCGTGGGACCGACCGCACGCGGACCCGTGGCGAACACGTCGAACAGCGGAACGGACTGTGGCTTGTTCACTAATAGCGCGGCATACGCTCCCAGTGTCAGCAGGTCGCCGTGCGCGAAGTTCGGAACCTCGGCAATGTCATAGACCAGTGCCAACCCGATTGCACCCAGCGCAATGATACTACCCGTGACCAACCCAGTCAGAATTGCGTTCAACAGTCCGACTGACGGCGCCATACGCGAGACGTGTACCTGCCAAATAAATATTGTTTTTCCATCAGGTAATTGTACCGCTGGCCCCACCCAGTTCAACAGCAGCCAGTATCGCTTGCCCGGCGACTAGCTTTCGAGCCGCTTGTGTCGCCACTTCTCCGTGTCGGGCGTCTGATTGAAGGTGTAGATGTGGACGCCCCGGATGTTGTACTCGTCGTCGTCGACGTATGGTGCGAGCCCGTCAATGAGGTCATCGGGTTCGTACGTCCCGCGAGACCCGACCAGTTGTTTGACGAACCCGAGAATGCCCGTGGTCTTCCTGAGGAACTTTATCGAGTCACCGACACCGACCTTTTGCGAGATCTGCATCAGGCGCTGGTAGTTCATCACGCCCGGGATCCCGATTTCGACCGGGAGTGCGATACCGCGAGCACGGATATCTTCGACCCACTCCAGAACGGTCTCGGGGTCGTAACAGAGTTGCGTGACGATGTAGGTCGCGTACGGCGCCTTCTGTGCCATCGACTCCGCCAGCGTTTCGTCGTCGATGAAATCGTGGCCCTCGGGGTAGCCAGTGATACCGACTTCCTCGAAGGAATACTCGGTCTCCGCAAGCACCGTGAGTAAATCGTGTGCCGACTCGAACTCGCCGGCCGGCTCCTCGCGGTCACCACCGGGAACGAAGATGTCCGTGATGCCTGCCTGTTTCAGTCGCTCGGCGATTGCTTCGAGTTGCTCCCGATCTTCCACGTAGCGGGCTGCGATGTGCGGGACGACATCGTATCCCATCTCGGCGGCTTCCTCCGTCTTTTCGACGGTCCGCTCGATGCCGAGCTGCGGCGAAGTCGTGATCGCGATGGTGGCGTTGTCCGGGAGGTGGGTAATCTCCTCGTCGAAGCTCTCGAACGGCATCAGTTCGAACCGAGCGCCCGTCAGGAGCGTCTGGACACCTTGTGAATCTGAGACAGCGCGTGTTCCGAGGGCCATGAGTTACTAGAGATAAGATATAAACGTACTTTGTACTGTGGGTGGGGCATCGAACCCATTTATAAACGACGCCCCTCTCTCACGCGCTGTGGGGCGTACACTGCCGGATTCGACTAGCTACGGTCCCGTAAGAAACGGTATGGTCTGGCTCATCGGCGAGTCGACACAAGACGAGATCTAACAGATTGAGCTCCTCCAGCAGGTCCCGGGTCTGGGACCGGTTGAGGCCCAAGTACCGCTGGATCTCGTACACCGTATCCGAGTCAACGACCGCCTCCGCAACGTCGCGGAGTTGCACATCGGCCGGGAGTCCAAGACCGTCGGTGACCAGTTGGTCGTCAGGGAGGTCCCCGACAGAGTCGGTCCCGGGTCCTGGTGACTCGGCTGCGACGGGTTCGGCCACACTGACCTGCTCGTCTTCGTCGTCGGCCCCCGACTGGCTCGCCGCGTCATCCGGGGTCCCTGATTTGCTGGCCGATTCCACGTCGTCACTGGACGTGTTGTACGTGTTCGGGACGTGGATGTCGGCCTCGATCATGTACCGGCGAACGGTCTCGGACGAGACATCCATCTGGATCTGCGCTGCGATCTCTTTGAAATTGTCACATTCGTCGTAGAGAGCTTGCAGGTAGCCGGTGTCCTCGTATGGGGGCACGGAGTCGTCACGAACAGCGGCGAAAGGGTCCGATTCCCCCTCGGACGCAGGCTCAGACTGTGTCTCGTCCGTCGTCGTGCTGTCAGACTGTCCGCGTGCTTGTGACTCGTCGTCGCCAGCGAGCGTGGACTCCGTGTCCGCGACATCCGAAGCAGCGAGTGAATTATTGTCGTCAGTGTCGGGAGAACCCACGGAGCTGATCGGTGCCGATTCCTCGGTTTCACCCTGTTCGGGTCCGGAATCGACGCTAGCTTCCTCGGCTGCTGCTGTCGTGGCGTCGATTGTCAGGTCAACCGTCAGGAGCAACCCATCGTCGGTAACAGCGGCTGAGGCGTCGCCGACCGACACCGATGCAGCGGCAGTCGACGGCGGTTCAGTGGCTGCTGGTGAGAATTCGACTTGCAGATCCCCACTGTCGGTCAGCATCGCGCTCTTTGGCGTGAGCCCGTCATCTGCGCCGCCGCCAGAACAGACTGAGACCGGCATCGAAACCGTCACCTCGAGGACTGCACTACCTGTATCGGCTGGCGATGCTTCGACGGTCCGGACGGATCGGCCACGAGATTCGTATGCATCGATGATCTCAGCGAGCGCCGTAAAGGCCGTGTGGAGTCCCATGTTATTGATTGACTATGACACGTTATGGTGTAGAGATATGTGCGGAATAGCTAACCCATTTATAAACAGCCGTGGAACTGAGGTTATTGGATCAAGTTAAACCTGCTGCCGAACACATTATCGAACGGATACCGGTCAGCACGGTGTCGCGATACCGGCGAGACGTTCGCCCTTCACGACGACAGATTCTCTAGCGAGCGAATATAGCACGCCTCGTTCTGTCGCTGAAACGACTTGTTGTTGTTCAAACGAGGACGGGTCGTAAATAGTTCCAAGTCGCTCCGCCTCGTCAACGGTGTCGCCGATGGCGATATCCGTCCGGCACTCGAACAACCCCGATGCTGTCGCAGTAACCGGCTCCCCGTCGTTTCGGAGCACTGTTTGGTCGGCCTGCACGTCCGCCGCCGCTGGGAGGACAGCCTGCTCACGCAGGAGGTTCTGGAGGCCATCGACACCGTCTTTGACCGCCCCCAGTGCGATCCGGCGGCTGTTCGACAACTCTGCGGTGATGACCGGAATACCGGCCGCTGCAGCCGCGGCACGGAACGTCCCATCGGGCTCATCGCCGCTATCGTCTTCGGTGCCGTCGATGAGCCTGTAGTCGGTTCCGAACGCTTCGGCGAGGCGCTCGGCGACCGGGTCACCCGCGCGACACCTGACGTGTGCCAGCATGTCTGCCGTGCCGGTGTGGAGGTCGACCGCCGCATCAGCGTCTTCGACAAGCTCCCACAGGCGAGCCGCTAACTGTTCCTGTAAGCTGCCGGATTCGTCTCCCGGCCAGACACGGTTCAGATTCGGGTTCATCACGTCGTACTCGCCGGGAGTCATGTACGACCGGTGGTCAAAGGCAAGCTGGTTCACCACCGGAACGACGATAACCGTCCCGGCGATGGTCGCGTCGATCAGGTGATCGTGGAGCCGCCGTAACGCGGCCGGGCCGTTGAGTTCGATACCGTGTTGCGCCGCCTGGATGTACACTGTCGGTCCGGGCCCACCGACGTATCGGTGGACAGTCACGGACACGTCCCGCCCCGACGGTAGCCGTCCGAGCCGCCGGTCAGTCGCTGTGTGTGTGACGGACGCGTATTCCATACCGTAGCCCAGCAGCGCGCGAACAAAAAACACCGGGAGTGGGGCTAGTCGATGTCGCCGCCATCCGATTGGGGGTCTGCTGACGGAGCGAAGCGACAATCTGCCCAACTGCTTAGTAGGAGGAGTGATAACACATAACTTGATTCACAAATACGCAATTGTGAGATGCGACTTCACTCTGGGCAGGAGTGCAAACCACCATAGGGGACATACATTTATTAACAACGGTACCCCTGTTATTCTGAAACACTATATGACGTTTTTCTGATCGGTTGCAAAGAGAACCGGCCAGGCGGTACTTATATTGCCACGCCATCGTAGATTTCATACAGAGTTATGGAGCCAACCGATAGCCTGCCGACCCAAGCCGACACCGTCATCGTCGGTGCCGGAATCGTCGGCTGCAACATTGCGTACCAGTTGACTGAGCTCGGCCGCGAGGACGTTGTCGTGGTCGATCAGGGACCGATGCCTACCACGGGTGGATCGTCGACGCACGCCCCCGGGATCATGTTCCAGACCGCAGAGCCGAAGGTACTCGGCCAATTTGCGGACTATAGCCGCCGTCTGTACTCCGATCTTGAAGGGGCGGACGGGACCCAGGCGTACTCCGAAACGGGCGGCATCGAAGTCGCACGCAGCGAGGAACGCATGGACTTCCTCCAGCGCCGCGTCGAGTATGCCGAGGCCTGGGGCATCGAGGACCCGCAGTTGCTCTCCCCTGAGGAAGTCACCGAGCATCTCCCACTGGTCGACGCTGACCAGATCAAGGGCGGCTACTACTCCCCGACAGACGGGCAGGTGTCCGGCGTCGTCGCATGTGACGCACTGGCCCGAGAAGCGATGGACAGAGGCGCGAAATTCGTCCCGCACACGCGCACCGAGGACGTACAAACGAAAGACAGCGGAGTACAGGCTGTTGTCACTGAAAACGGCACCATCGAGTGTAACGAGGTCGTTGTCGCGACGAACATCTGGGCCCGACAACTCGGTGAGAAACTGGACGTGCACCTGCCAGTCACGCCGGTCGAGCACCAGTACACGATGACGGAATCGCTCGACGAACTGGCCGACAGCGCGGTCGACATCACCGACCACCCGCTGTTCGAGAACTACGAGAACGTCTCCGGGGAGAAGGCAAAGCGGCTTCTGGTGGGTCCAGACCGACCGATTCTCCGCGACCAGGACAACGCGATGTACTACCGGAACCACGGGGACGCCTACGGTATCGGCTCGTACAACCACGAGCCCATCGTCCCTGATCCGATGGAACTCGGCGGGAACGACCCGGACGGTGAGCAGGGGTCGGTCCACGAGTTTACCGACTATCACATGGACAACGCGACCCATCCGGACCGACCGGACAAGGCCCCCCGACAGGCCAGCGACGAACTGCTGCCCGCGACGGCCGGGAAGGAACTCGAACACAAGTACAACGGCATGTTCGCGGAGTCACCCAACGGGCTTCCCGTGATGGGGCCGGTCCAGGAGTACGACGGCCTCTGGACGGCGGCAGCGATCTGGGTCACCCACGCCGGTGGAGCCGGGAAGGCCCTCGCCGAGTGGATGGAACACGGCGTTCCGCGGCTGCCCGAAGGACCAATCGACCTCGCCCACTGCGACGTGAACCGCTTCGATGAGCACGAGGGGAGCTGGGACTTCGCCCGAGATATCGGCGGCGAGGAGTACCGCATCGTCTACAACATCATGCACCCGAAGTGGGTCTGGACGGACAAGCAGCGCGACATCCGCCGGACCCCGATGTACCACACCCACAAGGAGTACGACGCCGAACTGTGGGCCGAGGCCGGCTGGGAGGAGCCACAGTGGTTCGAGTCCAACGCCGACCTACTGGCGGAGTTCGGCGACCAGATTCCCGACCGCGAGGGCTGGGAGGCGAAGTACTGGTCGCCAATCGAAGGCGCTGAAGCACTGAACGTCCGCGAGAACGTCGGTCTCCACGACATGACCTCCTTCAACAAGATGGAGGTCATCGGGAGCGACGCCGGCGAGTTCATCCAGTACCTCTGTACGAACGACATGGACATCGACGTGGGCGACGTGAAGTACACGCTGATGTGTAACGAGGGCGGTGGCGTCCGTGCGGATATCACGGTCACGCGAACCGACGAGGACCGATACCTCCTGCTGACTACCGGTCGTGAAGTCGGAAACAACCACGTCGCGTGGGTGCGCGAGCAGTCGCCCGACGACGTGGTCGTCAACGACGTGACCTCCAGCCTGGCGGCGATGGTCTGTACGGGACCGAACGCCCGGAAAGTCCTCTCGAAGGTCACCGATGTCGATCTCTCGGACGATGCATTCCCGTTCTTCACGAGCCAGCAGTTCTTCATCAAGAACATTCCCGTGACTGCGCTCCGCGTCTCGTACGCGGGCGAACTCGGCTGGGAGTTCTACACGCCCTCGGAGTACGGCGAACAACTCTGGGAGCACATCATGGAGGCCGGCGAGGAGTACGGCATCCGCCCCTACGGCAACGGCGCGCTGAACTCGCTCCGAATCGAGAAAGGGTTCCGCCTCTGGGGGAAGGACCTCCACACGGAGCACAACCCCTACGAGGCCGGTCTCGGTTGGGCCGTCGACCTCGAAACCGACTTCATCGGCAAGGAGGCCGTCGCGGCGGCCGCCGACGGCGACAACATCGACCACAAGGTCGCCTGTCTGACCCTCGACGACGAGGAGGCTGTCGTGCTGGACAACAAGCCGGTGCTCGACGGCGACGAGACCATCGGGTATCTCCACAGCGCCGAGTACGGCTACACCGAGGGCGCATGTGTCGCCTACACCTACCTGCCGCCCGAGTACGCCGAACCGGGTACCAGCGTCGAAATCCTCTACGAGGGCGAGCGCTACGACGCGACTGTCCGCGAGGAACCGTTAGTATCCTGATACTGGGAAACGAACGCCAGATGCCGTGACTGCGGGCCGTTCTTTTTTTGATTGACGCAAGTATCTCAGTACTCTTTCAGTATTATTTAAACACGTGTGCTATCCATAGTCAACGATGATGGGTCTGGCAAGTGGGCATACATACGCATGACAAGTTGGAGCCAGACAAGTGATGATGTTATGGCAGTAAGCCCCGAGATAACTGACGAAAATAACGCACTCCCGGCGAAATATTTCACAGATCCGAATGTACATGAACTCGAAAAAGAGAAAGTATTTGGTCAATACTGGGTGTACGCCGGACACGCGAACGCGATTACGGAGTCAGGAGCGTACTTCACGCGAACGATCGGCGACAAGCAAGTGATCATCGTCCGCGACCACGACGACGAGATACGCGCATTCTTCAACGTCTGCGCACACCGCGGTTCGAAGATGGTCGAGGATACGCCCATGACCAACCCCGGAAACATGGGCCGCATCCGCTGCCCGTATCACATGTGGTCGTATGACCTGGACGGCGACCTCGAAAGCACGCCAAAGAGCTTCGAGGAGGCGGGGCTCAACCCGGACCTGGATGACGAGGAGGTCTGCAGTTTAGATGCCAGCGACAACGGACTCAACGAGGTCCAGACTGACCGGATCGGACCGTTTGTCTTCCTCAACTTCGCCGACGACCCAATGCCGCTGGCCGAGCAGGCGGGGACGCTGAAAACGGAGCTGGAAGACATGCCCCTAGAGGAGTACGAACACGCAGCGCGGTACGTGTCGGAAGTCGACTGCAACTGGAAGACGTTCGCGGGCAACTACTCCGAATGCGACCACTGCCACGCGAACCATCAGGACTGGATAACCGACATCGAACTCGACGGGTCCAACCTCGAAGTCAACGACTACCACTGGATCCTGCACTACACCCACGACGAGGATGTCGACGACGAGCTACGCATCCACGACGAAAAGGAGGCGAAGTTCTACTACTTCTGGCCGAACTTCACGGTGAACATGTACGGGACAGCCGACGGGTACGGGACGTACATTATCGACCCGATTGACGAAGGGCGGTTCCAGTTAATCGCTGACTACTACTTCAGCTCCGCGGAGATGACTGACGAGGAACAGGAGTTCGTCCAGACGAGCCGCCAGTTACAGGAGGAAGACTTCGAACTCGTCGAACGCCAGTACGAAGGGCTGCAGTCCGGAGCGCTCGCCCAGGCACAACTGGGGCCGAACGAACACACCGTCCACAAACTGCACCGACTCGCACAGGAGGCCTACGAAGCTTGACTTCGGTGTCACAGACAGACCAGCGAGAAGACGTGTCCTTCGTCGCTCGAGCCACCGAGACAGGTGCCCGCGTGGAAGCGTCGACAGCGAACGAGGTGATTGCGTTCTATCGACGCCAGCAGGGATTGATGGACACGGATCTCGAATGGGTGTTCGCGGAGCATCCAGCAGTCACTGAGGCCCCGGGCGCGGACAGTATCGACGCTGTCCTCCGGGGGTTAGACGACTACTTCAAGAACGGGGTTCCGCTGGGAGTTCTCGCCGCCGCGATGAGTAAACAGGGCTGGACTGTCGGGGACACGCTGAGCGAAGTGTACGAACTGCGGATGAGCGGCTCGCTCTGGGAACCGCGCGCCGATCACCTCCGACCGGTCTGACGGGTCGCCGACCGTCATATCGGCCACGGTGACCTACCTGACTGCCTTGATTTGGTCACACACTCACAGCAGCAGCCACTCTGTTCGCAATGGCCTGTCCTCTAGCCGTCTGCCAGAAACTGTAAGCTGCGTAGAATGCTGAGGTTCGTCGTGACCGGCGCTTTGGATCGTTTCGCTCCGAACCCCTATTCTGGCATCTATGCACCATAGGAGACCTCTACGTACGGAATTATCTGAGAAGGTATTCGGGCCACCGATGTTTTTATCCCTGTGACAGAAGCAGTCCAAAATGAGATATATGAGCACAGAGACTCCCCCATCTCGGGCGGATACCGTTGTTATCGGTGCCGGAGCCGTCGGGTGTAGCGTCGCGTATCATCTGACGGAGCTTGGCGCGGAGGACGTGGCCGTCATTGACCAGGGACCACTCCCGGTGACGGGCGGCTCGTCCGTCCACGCGCCCGGCATCATGTTCCAAACGTCGCCGTCGAAGATTCAGACGAAGGCTGCCCACTACACCAGCCGACTGCTCTCAGATGCCGGCGTCTACGACGAGGTCGGTGGCATCGAAATCGCCCGCAGCGAGGAGCGGATGGACTTCCTCCGGCGGCGCAAAGAGTGGGCCACCTCCTACGGCCTGCCGGAGCCGCAACTGCTCTCACCGGAGGAAGTGACCGAGCATCTCCCACTGGTCGACGAGGACGAAATCCTCGGCGGCTACTACTCCCCGACTGACGGCCGTGTTGACGGCATCAGTGCGCTCCAGTGGTACATGGAGAACTCCTCGGCGTCGTTCTACGGGAACACGGAGGTTACTGACCTGGATGTGTCGGGCGGCGAAATCAATGCCGTCGAGACGGATCAGGGCCGCATCGATTGCGAACGAGCGGTCATTGCGACGAATAACTGGGGCTACCAGACCGGCCAACTCGCCGGGCTGGACCTGCCAATCGCTCCAGTCGAACACCAGTACGTCGTCACGGAACCGATGGACGAACTCGATGTCGAAACCTCGGTCGGCGACAACACGACCGGGCTGGACGTGCCGGGTGACCGCTCCATCGCGGAGTACATGAGCGAGGGTCCACACCAGCCGGTCGGCCGCGACCAAGACCATTCGCTGTATTTCCGGACGCACGGCAACGCACTCGGTCTTGGGTCGTACAACCACGAGACGCTCTCCGTCGACCCCGAGGCGATGGGCAAGAACACCGAGGAGCACCAGGCCTCAGTTCGCGGATTCACGAAGAAACACTGGGAGACGCCGAGCCACCGCGGGCGGGACAAGTCCGCAAAGCAGGCGTTCGACGAACTGCTGCCGGCGACACAGGACGTAGACTACGAAGCGACCGAGAACGGCATCTTCGTGTTCACGCCCGACGGCATGCCGGCCGTTGGTGAGACCGCACAGGTCGAGGGGCTCTGGACCGGGCTGGCGATCTGGTGGACCCACTCCGGCGGCTACGGCCGTATTCTCGCGGAATGGATGGAAAACGGCACGCCACGACTGCCGTCCGGACCGGTCGACACCGGTGGCATCCACGTCCGCCGATTCGAGCCCCACGCGGGCGAGAAAGACTACTTCGTCGACCGCGGAGCCAAGCGCTACGAACAGGTCTACAGCATCGTCGAGCCGCGGTGGCAGCCCGACGACCACCGGGGAATCAGGACGAGCCCGTTCTACCACCAACAGAAAGAACTCGGTGCGGAGTTCTACCAGAGCGGCGGCTGGGAGACCCCGCAGTGGTACGAGTCCAACAGCGATCTGGTCGAGCGCTACGAGGATCAGATTCCCGATCAAGACGGCTGGCAGGGCATCAACCGCTCGAAGATCGAGGCCGCCGAGCATCTCCACACCCGCGACAAGGTGTCGATGTTCGACATGACGACGTTCAGCTCGATCATGGTCGAGGGCGAGGGGAGCCAGGCGTTCCTCCAGCGGGTCTGTAGCAACGACATGGACATCGAAACCGGGCAAGTCCGCTACTCGCTGTTGCTGAACGACGGTGGCGGCATCCTCGCCGACATCACCGTCGTCAAACTCGATGACGAGGAATTCATGGTAACGACTGGCGGCGGCAACTCCCCCGGCATCCACGGCGGCCACCTGGAAGACGAGGCTCCAGAGACGGTGTCGGTCCACATCGAGGAAGGTGCGAAATCCACAATCGGCCTTTGGGGGCCAAACGCGCGTCTCCTCCTCCAGCGGTGTACCGACGAGGACGTGACCAACGAGGGATTCCCGTACTTCCGAGCAAAGCAGATGTACGTCGGCGACGTGCCGGTCATCGCGCTACGAGTGTCGTACGTGGGTGAACTCGGGTGGGAGCTGTGGACGCCGACGGAGTACGGCCAGCGCCTCTGGGAGACCCTATGGGAGGCCGGACAGGACCTCGGCGTCCGACCGATGGGCGGCGGCGCGCTCAGTTCGATGCGCCTGGAGAAGGGCTTCCGGCTCTGGGGCACGGACATCGACACGGACTCGAACCCCTTCGAGGCCGGCCTGCCCTTTGCCGTCGATATGGACACCGAGTTCATCGGCAAGGAGGCACTGGAGACCGCACGAAGCGAGGGCATCGACAACAAGATCACGCCGCTCACGCTTGACGACTCGACCGATATCATGCTGAGTGGCCGCCCGGTGCTGAAAGACGGCGAGGCAATCGGCTACGTGCAGGCCGGGAACTACGGCTACAGCATCGACGAGTCCATCGGGTACACGTACGTCCCGTCCGAGTATGCCGAGGCCGGCACGTCGGTCCAGATACAGTGCGAGGGAGAGACATACGACGCCACGGTGCGCGACGAGCCGCTCTTTGACCCTGGCCGGGACCGCATCCTCAAATGATGGGACCGAGCAACGAACTGACGACTCCGGGGTAAGACCCGATACGAAACGAACTCATGACACAATCCGAATCGGACACGCTACCAGTCACGTACGCAGATATCGAACGAGCCCGCGAACGCCTCGACGACGACACCGTCGTGAAGAAGACACCGGTCGAGCAAAGCACATCGCTGGGCGGGTTTGTCGACGCGGAGGTGTACCTGAAGATGGAACACCTCCAGTGGACGGGCTCGTTCAAGACGCGGGGCGCGTACAACAAGATTTCACAGGAAGTCGCAAACGGCGTAGACGAATTCGTCGCCGCCAGCGCCGGCAACCACGCGCAGGGCGTCGCCCTCGCCGCGACGAAATGTGGGGCGGAGTCGACGATCTTCATGCCGGAAAACGCCCCACAGGCCAAGGTCGACGCGACCAGAAGCTACGGCGGGGTCGTCGAGCTGGTCGGCAACGACTTCCAGGAGACGATGGCACACGCCCAGGCCGTCGTCGAGGAGACCGACGCCGAGTTCGTCCACGCCTACGACGACCTGGACATAATCGCCGGACAGGGAACGCTCGGTGCGGAGATGTACCACGACTGCCCCGACGTTGACACAGTCGTGGTTCCCATCGGCGGCGGTGGGCTCATCAGCGGGATCTCGACGGCGATCAAACACCTCTCGCCCGAAACGCGCGTCGTCGGCGTGCAGGCGACCGGCGCGGAAACCGTCCACGAAAGCCTGGACAAGGGGATCCCGGTCGTTCTCGACGAGGTCAACACCATCGCCGACGGCATCGCTACCGGCGGTATCTCGGAAACGACCCTGGCCATCATCCAAGAGAACGTCGACGAGGTCGTGACCGTTTCGGACACCGATATCGCACAGGCGATACTCCTGTTGATGGAACGGGCCAAGCAGGTCGTGGAAGGTGCTGGGGCCGCCTCAGTGGCAGCCATCCTGAGCGACGGTCTCGACGTGTCGGGTGAAACGGTGATGCCGCTGCTCTGTGGCGGCAACCTCGATATGACCCAGATGCGTGAGGTACTCATACACGCGCTGGCGGAACGCCAACAGCTCCTGCAGCTCCGTGTTCGCATTGACGACCGCCCCGGCGTGATGGAAGAGATTTCGGGAGTCATTGCCAGCCAGGGGGCCAACATCCACGACGTTCGCCACGAGCGGTCCGTCGATAATCTGGAAATCGGCGAGGCGTACCTCGTGTTTAACGTCGAGACGAGCGGTGCTGAGCACGCGCAGTCGATCATCACAGCGATACGCAACGAGGGCTACACAGTCGACAACATCGCGCGGAAGGAGTAACCGACCGCTATAGCCCTAGAAACTACCGTCAGACCGCTGATCCGAATTCTTCTGCTAGTGTTTAGTTAGTGGCTACGAATCACAAACGACCAGAAAGTCCCCCTAGCCGGTTGGACACGCCATATTCGATGGGGCTGAAAGGAGCCGCGTTCTCAGCGAACCCCGGCGGAGAGGCCACCTACCGGAGCGTGAGCGGAGAACGCGGGGGCTCTCTACTTCATTATTGCTAGACGAAACACCACTATCTACGCGGGGAAACCTATAACAAGTTTGTCGTGGAAATACAAACGAGTTAGCTAGCATGTACAAACACATACTCGTTCCGTATGATGGCAGCGACGAATCCCAGAAAGGGGCAGAACACGGCATCGAACTCGCCGCCGCACTCGATGCGACAGTCCATGCATTGTACGTAATTGACCTCCCAGGCGCTCCCCGGGCGCTTGGGCTCAGAGACGACGAGGATGAGATGCGCGAGGAGTATCGGGACTACGGCGAAGAAATGTTGGCAAATCTCAGGGAGATTGCCGAGGGCCACGGGGTCGCCTACGAGACGCATTTCCGGACCGGCGCACCCAGCGAGGAAATCGTCGAATTCGCGGAGGAAAACGACATGGACGCGATTGTCCTTGGCTCGGCGTTCCGTGGCAAACTCGGGAACCTGATCGGCGGAACGACGGACAAAGTGGTCCGAACGTCGCGTGTTCCGGTCATCAGTCAGCGGATGGACATCAACGATCTGTGACCACCATTAGGCATCTACCAGCCGGGTCTCACGTACGTAGATCACCAGACTCGCGCTGAGGAAGCTGAATCCCGCGAGTCGAAAGTCGCCCACCGTCATCCCCACGAGACCGATGCCCATCAGAAGCGCTGCGAGTGCGGCTGCTCCTGTCGCCAGTAACCGTGTCATAGTCGTTGTAGGACCGAGGCCGAAATAAAAACGCGCCATGCTGCAAGGCCGGGTAACACGCTGGCAGCGACCTTGGAAACTCAGTCTCTCAACTACCCTACAAATTTGGCGAGACGGACCAGCATCCCACTGCAGTCCGTCAAATATGGGGTCTAAGGTGAACTTTTATAATACTTGCATCAATTGATGTGTATGAGAGTGTATAGCACATAAAACGTTCAACTGCGGGCACGGTGCGCCCGACGAGTCGAGCACAGTCAAACAATCGGGATGTGAGTGACGCAGGCATACTGCGCTGGGATGTCCTTGCGTGAAGGTGGCCACACATTACGACAGAACAAAACCGCGATCATGACAATGAGACAACGCAGACCAGTACCGCGTTCGAGAGGGGTAACGTATGCCAGACAGTGATGACTCAACCGACGGAATGTCGGACGGACTTCAGGTCGAATTGTTCCACCCTGAATCCGACCGCGAACCCGGCGATACGAACATTCAGGCGGCCGGTTTCGACGTTCACCCGGTTGTCTTCCCGGTAGCGCTCGTGATAATCGCGCTGTTCATCGCAGTGACGGTGTTGATGGGTGACGCCGCGTCATCGGCCTACACCTGGCTGTTCAACACCATCGGGGATACCTTCGGCTGGTTCTACCTGCTGGCCGTCAACATCTTTATTGTCACCTTGCTGTACTTCGCGTTCAGCAAGTACGGTAAAATCAAAATCGGTGGCGTCGAAGCCGAAAAGGAGTTCAGCGACTTCTCCTGGATGGCGATGCTGTTCAGCGCCGGCATGGGTATCGGCCTCATGTTCTACAGCGTCTCAGAGCCGCTGTACTACTTCCAGACTCCCCCGAGCTTCTTCGGGGCCGAGGCTGGAACCGGTGCGGCAGCGTCCGCCGCGATGGCACAGACGTTCTTCCACTGGGGCTTCCATCCCTGGGCAGTGTACGGATTAGTGGGACTCGGCCTCGCGTTCTTCTCGTTCAATCGCGGGCTCCCGCTCACCTTCCGGTCGATATTCTGGCCGCTGCTGGGCGAGCGGATTTACGGCTGGCCGGGCCACGTTATCGACCTCGTGACGGTGTTCGCGACGCTGTTCGGGCTGTCAACCTCGCTGGGGCTCGGTGTCGCACAGGTCAACACGGGGCTGTCCTACGTTGGCGGTGACATGCTCGGCGCAGTGAGTATCCCAACAGGGACCTGGCCGCAGGTCGCGCTCATCGCCGGGATCACGCTCATCGCGACGCTTTCGGTTGCGGCGGGGCTCGACAGCGGGGTCAAACGCCTGAGCACGCTCAATCTCTACCTGATGTTTGCACTGCTCGGGTTCCTCGTCATCGTCGGCCCGACGGTGTACATCTTCGGGACGTGGGTTGAGGGACTCGGCGCGTACTTCGGCAACATCCTCGCCCTCGGATTCTTCACCGGGACGCTCAACGAAGCGGCAAACGGGACCCCGACCGCCTGGACCGTGTTCTACTGGGGCTGGTGGATCGCGTGGTCGCCGTTCGTCGGGATGTTCATCGCGCGTATCTCGAAGGGCCGGTCCGTTCGGGAGTTCGTCCTAGGCGTGCTGTTCCTCCCGTCGATGTTCTCGACGCTCTGGCTGTCAGTGTTTGGCGGCAGCGCGCTGTTCAATTCGCTTCAGGGGAACGGACAGGCCCTGGCGACCTACAACGAACTCGGCCAGACCGTCGCGATGTTCGCACTGCTAGAGCAGTTCCCGCTTGGCGTGATTAGCGGGCTACTCGCGACCCTGCTGGTCATCACGTTCTTCGTTACGTCATCTGACTCCGGATCACTGGTCATCGACCACTTGACCTCGGGCGGGAAACACGACGTTCCACGGGTTCAGCGGATTTTCTGGGCCCTCACCGAGGGACTGGTCGCGTCCATCCTGCTCATCGGCGGTGGGCTGACGGCGCTGCAGACGGCCGCAATCACCACAGGGCTCCCGTTCGCGCTTATCCTGTGCTTGATGTGCTATACGGTGTATCTGGGGCTCGACAACGAGTACCAGATACTCGAATCCGAGGAGTTCGCGGACACCATCCAGGACCTCTCTGAACGCGAGGACGTGGATGTCGTGACCGCCGGCGACGAGATGGTAACAGATATCTCGGACCCAGGTGACGAGACGGCGACTGGCACCGATTAATTCTCTCTCGTTTTTCAGTTTTTATCGCCCGGTAGCGGCGGCACTCGTAGGTCTACGAGGCCGGAAACACTCCCACTAGCGGCCGTTTAGTTCTGTCTCGACCGTCCGTTCGGAATGAATCCAGACGCGTGCGGAGCCCCCGATTCCGAACGCGGCGATGGCGAGACTGGAGACGATACTGCCAGCGGGCGAGAACAGGACCCACGTGATCGCACTGAGCGACGCGCCGAGAAGGAGCCCGCGTGCTGGGTGGCGGCCGCGCAGAAGTTGGGTGAGGAGCGTTCCGACCACTAAAAACCCAAACGCAGTGAGTATCAGGAGAAACGCGCCCCCGATGATGATTCCGAGGCGGACCAATATGCCGCCGGCGACACTCATCTGGGCCAGTGTCGTTGTCCCGTACAGAGCAACGATACCGACTATCACGTACCCCGCGACGCCGTAGAGGACGGCAGTTGCCGGGCTGTCCGAGATCGCATCGATAGCCTCGTCGAGGGAGTCCCGGCGCAGCCTGAGGACCAGTGCGCCGATCACGAGGACGACAACGAACGAGACGAGCGCGCGGAGCGGCCTGGATAGTTCGGTGGCGGGCCCCAGCTGTCCGACAACGAGACTGCCTGGCTCTGCTGGCAGTCCGAGGACGCTCAGTGCGAGACTGCCGACTGCATCAAAACCCATACCACACATACCGTGGGTCGCCGTGAAAACCTACCGACCGCCACCACCGGGTCAGCGATGGGGTCCCGGAAATTTAAGCCGTCAGAATACATACCATGTGACAGTGTCTGGATGGCTCGGAGTCCTGTTCTCGAAGCTTGTCTGGGTTGGCAAGCGGGTCGCCACGCCACTCCAGCGGAGTGACGGGCCGAACAAGTTCAGGCTGTCAAGTGTAGACACGGCAACGACGACGTACGACGGCGATATCGGGTGGGCCAGTCGACCACCGGCGACGGTCGAGTGTCCGCGATGTGAGTCGGAGATCTTTCAACACAACGTGCGGGACAACATTGATTGCCCGCGGTGTGTCGGCGAGTACAGTCACGACGAGTTCCCCGACCTGAAACTCCTGTATCTCACCTGTCCCGTCTGCCGAAACCGGATGGAACACGGGCAGCGCCACCCCGAGCGATTCGATATTCCCGAATGGGCGACCTGTACGGGTTGTCGCTACCACTGGGAGTTCGAACATTCTTATGACGACTGATACAGGCTATGGGCGTGGGTCACGGACGGAAACCCGTAGTCGCTCCCTAACAGTGGCCGACCGTCAGTAGTACTTCCACTCGTCGTCGTTGCTCCCCTGGGTGACGCCGCCGTCTTCCGGGCCCTCTGTCTCCTCTGTGTCGTCGGGCCAGCGGATACCGTCTCCCCTGAGGCTCTTGTACGCAAACGCCCCAAGGCCGACAATCATCAGCAAGAGAACGAGGGTCCCGGCGAGGGCCGCTATCTGACCGACGGACTCCAGCAGGCCCGAACCGAGTTGGATCTGAAACAGTAGCATACCGGACGTACGGGCGGCACAGGCATCAGTGTTTCCGGGACCCTGATGCTCTTGACGCCGTTGCTGAGACCGTCTTGAGCACGGCATTGTTCTCTGCGACATCGTGGACTCTGACAACATCGGCCCCGCGTTCAGCGGCCAGCGCTGTCGTGGCCAGGGTCGGCGGCAGCCTGTCCGCGCTCGGGCCGCTCATGTCCGCAAACATCGACTTCCGCGAGTGTCCCAGCAACACCGGACAGCCGAGGGCATGAAACTCGTGGAGTCTGTCGACCAGCTCGAACGACTCGACGGCGTTCTTCCCGAAGCCACAGCCCGGGTCGACGATCACCTGTTCACGGTCGATGCCGGCTTGCTCGGCCAGCAGGATCTGCTCCGAAAGATCCCGGAGTACGTCTCCGACGACATCGTCGTAAGTCACGGACCGCCCCGGGTCCACCGGAGCCGAAAGACTGTGCATCAAGATGATGGACGCGTCGTGTTCGGCGACTACGAACCGCATTTCGGGGTCCGATAGCCCCGACACGTCGTTGACGATGTCAGCACCGGCGTCCAGCGCCGCGTCGGCGACGGCGGCTTTCCGGGTATCGACAGAAACAGTTGTGTCGAGCGACGAAACGGCCTCGATGACGGGCACCACGCGGTCGATTTCCGTTTCGACGGGCACCGGCTCTGCGCCGGGGCGGGTACTCTCGCCGCCGATATCAATGATATCCGCGCCGGCCTCGATCATCTGCTCTGCGTGACGGACCGCAACGTCACGACGATTGTACTCGCCGCCGTCGTAGAAACTGTCCGGCGTCACGTTGAGAATGCCCATTACGGCTGCTTCCTCGCCGTCAAAGGGTGGTGGGAAGTCCCTGTTAGACAGCGTGTTTTGGAGCTGCGTGGCGAGCCGACCGAGTCCGTGCCCCGCTGAACGCAGTCGGTCGATCAGCTGTTGCAACTGTTGTGGCGTTCCCGAGAGGGTCGTCTCGACGAGTTTCTCCGGAGTCCCCAGCGTCGAGCAGGTACAGGTGCCACCACAGTCCTCTAGCTGCTGTGTCACGACATCGGCCTGGGTGCGCCGCATCGTGACTGAGAGAACGCGTTGGCGAACGCCGGACCCGATCTCAGTTTCACTTGGCCCTCCCGTTGGGGTCCGCTGGCAGTTGTCTTTGGGAACGACCAGTCGGCTCCATCGGTCTCTGGCTTCGGCAACTGCGTAGAGCGAGCCGGTCACAAGTACGAAATCGTCCGCGTCGGCTGCAGCTATCGCTCGCTCGGTGGCTTCGGGAACGGAATCGACCTGCTGTATTCGGGACGCGTGCCCCTCGAACGCCCCAGCCAGAGATCCAGTGCTCGCTGCTCGGTCAAGATCCGGCCGTGCGGCAAACGCAGTCTCAACGGCAGGCAGCGTCTCGATCATCTGCCCGTATTCCTTGTCGCGCATCGCGGCGAAGACGACGTGGAGGTCGTCGTAGTCATACCGCTCGATGAGTTCGGTCAACGTCTCCATCGCGCCGGGGTTGTGAGACCCATCGAGAACCACCATCGGGTCGGTCGAACGGACCTCGAACCGCCCCGGAAGCGACGCCGCCCGCAATCCATCGGATATCGTTGCCGTGTCGATATCAAGTAGCTGGCGGGCCAACGTTGCTGCGACGCCGGCGTTTTCGGCCTGATGCTGGCCGAGCAGTTTGAGGTTCGATTCGAGCGCCCAGTCCGGCCCGGTGAGCGAGATGCGGTTCTCGACGGCCGAGCGCATGCCGTTCTCGACGGCGGTGACATCGGCGTCCTCGCCGCCGACGGTGACGGTGTCGGTGATTTCTTGGATCGCTTCGAGGGCAGCGCCGGTGGTTCCTGTCACGAGCGGGCGGTCTCGGGGTGAGACCTGCGCTTTGTCGCGGGCGATTTCCTCGACTGTATCGCCGAGTAGATCAGTGTGTTCCAAACTGATGCTGGTGACGGCACTTGCAACCGGGTCCACAGCACTCGTGGCGTCGTATCGACCGCCGATACCGACCTCCAGCACGGCAACGTCGACATCTTCAGCGTCAAAATGGTACAGCGCGAGCGCAGTGAGTACCTCGAAATGCGTCGGCTTGTCGTCCTCAGCGGCCAGTTGGTCGATGCAGGGCTCCATTCGCTCAACGAACTCCGTTACCCGTTCTTTCGGTATCCGGCCGCCGTTGACGGTAATCTGCTCCCGGAATCCGTTCAGGCCCGGCGAAGTGAACAGTCCGACATCAAGACCCGCGGCTCTGAGGACGCTTTCGGTCATGCGAGCGGTGCTGCCCTTGCCGTTCGACCCGGCGATCTGAACGCTGTCAAAGCTGTCGTGCGGGTCCTCGAGATGTGAAAGCATCCGCGCCGTCGTGTCGGTCCCCAACTTAGGCCGCCGACGCTGTAGCGACTGCAGGTAGGCCGCCGACTCGTGGTAGTCCATACCATAACTGGTCAGCGGCGGCCTGATTAATGTATCGCCAATCGGTCGGCTCCCGGGAGGCGCGGAATTTTTTGCGTACGCCCAGAGAGAGACCCTATGGGCGAAGCGAAACCAGTAAACCTCGCAGCAGCGGAGCCGTATGTCAGGTCCTTCGAGTCGCAAGTGCGAACTGTCGATGGCCGGACAATCACTCTCGATGAGACGTATTTCTACGCGGAAGGCGGCGGACAACCGGCCGACACGGGGACGCTCGCCGGCGTCGACGTGGTTGATGTTCAGAAACAGGAGGGCGTGACCGTCCACACGCTCGCTGCCGAACCGGACCTCGAAGCGGGTGACACAGTTCAGGGCGAGATCGACGACTCGGCCCGGACATACAGTATGCGGGCCCACACCGCGAGTCACGTCATCTACGGCGCGGGGCGGAAACTGTTCGACGACCACGCCTACGGTGGGTTTGACATCGGTGAAGACACCATCCGGCTAGATTTCGAGACGACGGCAAGCGGCGACGTGAACCCGCTGACCGTCCAGCGGATGGCGAACGAAACGGTCTGGAACGATTTGGACGTGGACTGGTACGAGATGGACGTTGCGGCAGCAAGTGAGCGCGACGACATCGTGTTCAACCTCGGCGATGACGCTAACCCGACAGACACTGTCCGTATCGTTGAAATCGGGGACTGGGACATCGCCGCCTGTGGCGGCACGCACGTCCGAACTACCAGCGAAGTCGGCCCGATAAAGGTCCTCGATGTCTCCAACCCAGGCGCAAACCTCGTCCGAGTCGAGTACGCCGTCGGTCCGTCGGCGATCCAACGACAGATCGACGAAACGCGAAACGCCACCCGCGCGGCGGACACACTCGATACGAGCGTTGACTCCCTTTCACGACGAGCGGAACAACTGCTCGAAGAGAAACAGGCACTGCAGAGCGAACTCGACGAACTCGGCGAGCAGCTCCTCGACGCCCGACTGGCCGCGCTGGCCGAGGACACCCACTACCGGGACGGCACCGAGTGGCTCGTGGGCACTGTCGATGCTGTCGGCCCGAACACCGTCGCGGACCGCCTCGGCGACCGGGAAGAACTCGGTGCTGACATCGTCGTCCTCGCCGGACAGGATGGGGCCACGTTTGTCGTTGTCGGGACGGATGGCGAGACGGACGCGAACACCGTTATCGATGACGTGACCGATGAGTTCGGCGGTGGCGGCGGCGGTCGACCGACCCTCGCACAGGGGGGCGGTCTGGACGCCGAACCCGAGGCTGTCGTCGAGTATCTGCGGGACGCCTGAACTGTCTATTCGGTCCGTGGTATAACCACTCTCGTAAGCGGAGCGACATGATGTGGGACTTGTCCGTCTGGAACACATCCTATTCCGGTAGTGTCAGGTTCACTAACATTATTACGGTGGTGTAGGGAAGGACTAGTCGAGATGTCTTCACAGGATGAGGAATCCGCGACCGACGAGACACAAGAGCCGATCCCGACAGACTACGATATCGCCCAGTCGACAGACATGGAACCGATCTGGGAGCTTGTCGAGCCGTGGGGGCTCGGGCTCGATGACCTCCAGTACTTCGGCGAATACACCGCGAAAGTCAAACAACACGCCATCGAGCGCCTCCGCGACCAGGCCGAAAACAAGGAGCAGAACCTCGTTCTGGTAACCGGGATGACGCCGACCCCCAAAGGCGAGGGGAAGACGGTAACGACCGTCGGCCTCGGGCAGACGCTCAATCACGTCGGTGAGGAAGCGATGATCGCGATTCGAGAACCGTCACTTGGCCCGGTGTTCGGCGTCAAAGGCGGTGCAGCAGGTGGTGGCCGGTCACAGGTACTGCCGATGGAGGACATCAACCTCCACTTCACTGGTGACCTGCACGCGCTCACCTCCGCGCACAACCTCATCGCGGCGATGCTTGACGCGAAGATTTCACAGGGCGACGAACTGGACATCGATATCAACAATGTCGCATGGCCACGCGCGATTGACATGAACGACCGCGCGCTCCGAGAGACGGTCGTCGGCCTCGGCGGCGAGACTGGCGGGACCCCGAGAGAGGACAGCTTCATCCTCACCGCCGCGTCGGAGCTGATGGCCGTCCTCTGTCTGGCCACCGATATCGGCGACCTCAAGGAACGAGTCAGCCGTATCATCGTCGCCTACGACGAGGACGGTGACCCGGTCACGGTCGACGACATCGAGGCGACCGGTCCTGCCACGATGTTGCTCCGAGACGCCATCAAGCCGAACGTCGTCCAGACCATCGAAGGCACGCCGGCGTTAGTCCACGGCGGCCCGTTCGCCAACATCGCCCACGGGACGAACTCGCTCGTCGCCGACAAGACCGCATTCGGCATGGGTGACTATCTCGTTACCGAGGCCGGCTTCGGTTCCGACCTCGGCGCAGAGAAGTTCATGGACGTTGTCTGTCGCATGGGCGACATGACGCCCAACGCCGTCGTCCTCGTGGCGTCGGTCCGCGCACTCAAGTACCACGGACTCGACCAGTGGCCGGTCGACTACGACGAGATCGACGAGGCCGGCGTCGAGGCCGTCGAGGCCGGCTTCTCGAACCTCGACAAGCACGCGACGAATCTCCAGAAGTTCGGCGTCCCGGTCGTCGTTTCGATCAACCGCTTCCCCGACGACACCGACGAGGAGATTCAGGCCGTGCTGGACCACTGCCGCGACGACCTCGGCGTCCGTGCCGCAGAGTCGAACGTCTTCTCCGACGGAAGCGAAGGCGGCGTCGACCTGGCGGAGAACGTCATCGAGGCAACCGAGGAGAGCAACGAGGAAGACTTCCAGATGCTGTACGACGATGAGGACAGCATCAAGGATAAGATCCACACCGTTGCGACCGAAATCTACGGTGCTGACGACGTGAAATACACTGGAAGCGCGCTCGACGATATCGAGCAAATGAACGAGCTTGACTTCGACGACTACCCGGTCGTCATGTCCAAGACGTTCCACTCGCTGAGCGACGACGCGAGCAAGAAGGGCGCACCGGAGGGCTGGGAGCTCGAAATCAGTGAGGTCTACCCGTCTGCTGGAGCCGGGTTCCTCGTTGCGCTCACGGCCGACGCGCTTACCATGCCCGGTCTGCCGGCCCGTCCGGCCGCCGCCGACATGGACATCGACGAAGACGGCAACATCTCTGGATTGTTCTAGCGGATCGGACTCGCGCCCCAGTTCTTTTTTCGCGTCGTAGCGGTTTCCGTTTTCACCGGCTTGGCCCCCAGTACCGGTGCGTAGGCGTCCGGCGGTAAGCGCTCCCTTATCAAAGCCGACAGAATTGAGGGCGCAGGTCCTTCGGCACCCGACCAGCAGAATCCCACATCAGCAGCGCGAGAAGCGCTGCGTCCAGAGCTGTTAGCATCTCAATCATGATACCACACAACGTGCTACTACTCCAGGCAACGGATGAGGTGACACGGCCGACGTTCTGGCGTATCGGGCCGATACAAAAAACACTCTTCTACTACCTCGCGGCCCTCGCAATCGCTGTCTTCCTCGTGAGTAGCTATCAGCGAGTGCAGCAGTATCTCGCCGGCGGGCCGGACGAGTTCCCCCGACTTGCAGACCTGCCACGTCGGGTGGTCAACGCTGCGAGGGCCGTCCTTTCGAATCGACCGCTCTTCGAGGGAGATCTCGTCGCCGGAGCGATGCATGCGATGATACTCTGGGGGTTTCTGACGCTACTTATCGCCACGACGATCCTGGGTATCGACATGGACCTATACCGGCCACTCACCGGCGAGTCGTTCTTCGTGGGACAGTTCTACCTCTCGTACTCCTTTGTCGTCGACGCCATGGGACTGCTGTTCGTTGTTGGCCTTGGTGTCGCAATCTATCGCCGGTACGGCGTCCGAACCGACCGACTTCTGGGTCGACACACAGGCCTCGAAGACGACCTCTTCCTGTGGACTCTGTTTCTCCTCGGTGTCGGGGGCTATCTCACCGAGGGCATCCGCATTCTGGGACAGGGGTTCCCCAGCTTCGAGACCGTCAGTTTCGTCGGCTGGGCGCTTGCAGTTGCGCTCGAAGGCGCTGGAGTGACGCCACAACTCGCAGCGACAGTGTTCCCTGTCATCTGGTGGTCCCACTCGCTGCTCGCGCTCGTGTTCGTCGCGGCAATCCCGCAGGGGAAGCCGTTTCACATGCTCGCCTCCTTCGCCAACGTCGTTGCGAACGACGACGACGCAGGGCGACGGCTCCCCGGTATCCCGTCGGACCTGGACGCGACGAACGCGGCGTCGATAGACGATTTCACGTGGAAGGACCGCCTCGATCAGGACGCCTGCACCAAGTGCGGGCGCTGTTCCTCGGCCTGTCCGGCCAACGCCTCCGGCCGCGATCTCGACCCGCGGAACGTGATCCTCGATCTTAGAGAATATCGCGAGAACCGGAACTCGGGCGGCGAGCCGGTCCCAATCGTCGCTGATGGCGGGACGAGCGTTATCGATAGCCAGACAATGGAGTCATGTATGGCCTGCATGGCCTGTATGGACGCCTGTCCGGTTGACATCGAGCATCTGAAGTCCTTCACACGGCTGAACCGGCAGCTGGTCGACGAGGGTGAGGTCGACTCAAATCTACAGGATACGTTCCAGAATGTGATGCAGAACGGCAACACCTTCGGGAACCCACAGCGGGACCGCGGAGAGTGGACCGCAGAGCTGGAGTTCGATGTCACGGACGCCCGCGAAACCGAGGTCGAATACCTCTGGTACGTCGGCGATTACCCGAGCTTCGACGAACGGAACAAGGCCGTGGCGCGTTCGTTGGCGACGCTATTCGACCACGCCGACGTGGAGTACGGGATCCTCTACGACGACGAACAGTACGACGGGAACGACATCCGACGGGCCGGCGAGGAGTTCCTCTTCCTGCAGCAGGCTAGCCACCACGTCGAGACGTTCGAAGACTGTGAGTTCGATAAGATCGTCTGTACGGACCCCCATTCCTACAACACGTTCACAAACGAGTACCCCGAGGTGGACTTCGGGAAGTTCGCGGACGACCCCATGATGGACGCACCAGTCGACGGGACCTGGGACGGTGCGCCGGTGTTCCACTGGACGCAAGTCGTCGAGGACTTGGTGACATCCGGTGCACTCGGACTCTCCGGGGACGAACTCGACTACACGGTCACCTACCACGACCCCTGTCACCTCGGCCGGTACAACGACGAGTACGAAGCGCCGCGGGACCTGGTCGAGGCGACCGGCTGTGACCTCGTCGAGATGCCCCGCAACAGGGACGATTCGTTCTGTTGTGGCGGCGGTGGCGGCGGCCTCTGGCTGGACTTCGACGACGAACCGAAGCCGAGTGAGGAACGGTTACGCGAGGCATTACAGGACACCACTGCCGGCGATGCGGTCGAGAAATTCGTCGTGGCCTGTCCGATGTGCCTGACGATGTACGAGGACGGCCGCAAGACCGGCGGCTACGAGGACGACATCGAGATCGTCGACGTGGCCGAGCTACTCGTCGAAGCGGTCGAGGAGCAGTCAGACAGCGTCGAATCGCCCATGCAACGACCGGCCGACAGTTAGAGGACGCTGATTGACTTTCGGCGAGCGCAGGGTCATCAGCGTTCTGCGTTCGTGATTGCTTCGTCGAGCGCCGCTTCGCCGGCCGCTTCCGCCTCGTCTGCTCGCTGAGACAGTTCTGCCACAACCGATTCGTCGTCTATCATGTCGAGATTGGCCCGAACAGTCGAGACCGACGCCTGCAGGGCCGCCATCGCAAGCAGTGCCCCGACAGCCGCGTCGGGGACGGCGACGGGCGTCCCCTTCGCAGTGACCGTTCGAGCGTGCTTGAGAACGGCAAGACAGACCTCGGCGGCCGCCATTGGGACCTCTGTAGAGCGTTTCGCGGCCGCCTGAATCTGGGTGTCATCACCGGTCTCGAATGCGGCCCCGACCGCATCGACCGCTGCCGCGTCCTCGTCTGCGAGTGCGAGGAGCCGTTCCCGGTGGTCGGTCAGCGCGTCACTGACCTCCCGTAGCTCACCCGCCTCCCGTTCAGACTGATCCGAGCCCAGAGTGTGGATACAGACCATTTCACAGAGTGCCGCACCCATCGCCCCGCCGACGGCCGCGACCGCACCGCCGCTGGGGGTCACCTGTCCCGAGGCAACGTCGTCGAGGAACTCCCCGATCGGCTGGTTTGCAAACGTCATTGATCGGGCACACCGCCGGTCGTCTCTGGTGATTGATTGTCCATACTGCGGGACTCTCGGCCCACTCGCCTAATGATTTCCCTGGAGGTGTTCGGCCTCCGCGTGGGCCATCCCGTCACAAAGGCTATGCCCGGACTATGGTGCGGGTGAATCTGGCCGTCGTCGAACTGAGAGCGAGTCGTATCAGCGCTCGTCGGCCAGCGTGTCGTTCAACTCAGGCACGACCTCGTGTAAGTCACCGACGACGGCGTAGTCGGCCTTCTGCATGATGGCCGCCTCCGGATCGGTGTTGATCGCGAGGATGCTGTCCGCACCCTTACAGCCCACCATGTGCTGCACTGCACCGCTGATGCCACAGGCGACGTAGAGATCCGGGCTGATTTTCGTGCCCGTCTGTCCGATCTGGTCGTCGTGCGGTCGCCAGCCCTCGTTGACGGCGGCACGCGATGCACCGACGGTGCCACCGAGGCTCTCTGCTAGCGTCTCCAGTTTGTCGTAGTCTTCGGGTCCGCCGACGCCGCGTCCGCCACCGACGACGACGCGGGCTTCGCCGAGCGAAACACCGGACTCGTCGGACTCCTCGACGCGGTCGACGCTGACCCGAAACGCGCGTTCCTCGAGCGTTGGTTCGAACGGCTGGACAGCGGTATCGGCTGCTTCAGCCACCGTTTCCGGCGAGAACTCGTGTGCCGCCGCGGTCAGCAGTTTCGTGTCGCCGTCCAGGCGTGCGTGTTCGACAAGGCTGCCGCCCCACCGCTGGCGCGACAGTTCGTACACGTCGCCTGGTTCGACATCGAGGCAGTTAGCCGCCATCGGCAAGTCGCGTTTGGCTCCGACGTGGGCTAGCACCTCCTGTCCGCGGTCAGTCCCCGGGGCGACGACTGCATCTGGATCAGTTGCGTCGAGCAACTGGGCGATACTTTCCGCCCAGGCCTCTGGTGCGTACGTGTCCAGTCGCTCGTCGGCGACTCGGTGGACCGTCTCGACGCCATAGTCTCCGAGGGTGTCCCCGAGCGCAGCCGCTTCAGCGCCGAACGCGACAGCTTCGAGTGACGCATCGGTCGCCGTCGCCAGTTCCCGGGCCAGCGTGAGCGATTCCAGCGAGGCTTCTTCGGGACTCCCGCCCGCGTGTTCGACGAAAGTTAATATCACGGTTAGACCACCTCCAGGTCGTCTCGTAGCAGGTCGACGACCGCAGGCACGGCGTCCGGTCCCTCGCCGAGAACGTCGGCCGCGCCATCCGTGTCCTCCGGCGCTTCCAGCCGGACTTTCTCGATCCCCCCGTCGAACTCGCCGGAAACCGGTTCCCGCCGCTCGATGGACTGCTTGCGCGCCTGCATCTTGGCACGCATCGAGGCGTAGCGGGGTTCGTTCATCCCTTCTTTCACGCCGACGGCCGCCGGGAGGTCGAGTTCGTACACCTCGGTCCCGCCGGTCACGTCGCGCTCGGCGACGACTTTCCCATCTTCAATCGTCAGGTCCGTCACACCGGCGACGAACGGGATATCCAACTGTTCTGCAACACGAATCCCTACCTGGTGGTTCGCCACGTCGGCCGACTCGTTGCCGAACAGGCAGAGATCGAAGTCGGGATCGTCGGCGTCCCCGCTCAGGGCGTCAGCCAGGGCGGCTGCCGTTTTACGGGGTCGCCATTCCTCGCCGTCAGTTTCCAGTAGCGTCGCCTCGTCGGCTGTCATCGCGAGCCCGGTCCGGAGCTGTTCGTCTGCGTCCTCCGGCCCGAGCGACAGCACGGTGGCCGTGCCGTCGTGGTCGTCGGCCACCTGGATCGCTTCCTCGACCGCACACTCCTCGTGGGGCGATATCGTGAACCCCAGATGGCTCGTGTCTATCTGCTGTTCGTCGTCGGTCAGCGTGAGTTTCGCGCCGGTGTCCGGCACGCGCTTGATGCAAGCTACGGTGTCCATATCCTGTCTCTCTGTATTGGGTGTGGTCGGTTCACTGGCTGTACTAGCTCCTGATGCGTTCGTTCTCGGGATCGAACAGCGGCCGACTCCCGACGACCTCGACCGTCACCGGATACTGCTGGCCCATGTATTCGACCTGGAGGCGCTTCCCTTCCTCGGCGTGGGATTGCGGGAGATACGCCATGAGGAGGTGTTGCCCGACGCTCGGACCGGTACCAGCGCTGGTCACGTACGAGCGACGGCCTTCGTCGTCAACGAGTACGTCTCCGTTCTGGTCGAGGACCGGCTCGTTGCCGAGCATGAAGCGCCGCTCACCGCCATCGGGGGCGTGGTCGTCAACGGACAGCGTACACAGCGTGGCCGTGTTCTCCTCGTCAATCGCCTCGGCGTAGGCCTCCTTCCCGATGAAGTCAGCGTCCTTGACGCCGTGGAACGTCAGCCCGGCCTCTGCGGGGTTGTAGTCCAGTTCCAGTTCGTGGCCGAACAGTCGGTACCCCTTCTCGAGCCGTCCGGTCGTTCCGTAGACGCCCATGCCGGCCGGCCGGACATTGTGGTCCTGTCCGGCCTCCCACAGCACGTCCCAGAGGCGGCGACCCTGGCCCATCGGGGCGTAAATCTCCCAGCCCTGCTCGCCGATGTAGGAGAGTCGCATCGCCCAGGCGTCGACCTCTCCGACCGTGATTTTCTGTGCCGTGTACGGTTCGAACGCATCGTGGGACATGTCTTCTTCAGTGACACTATCCACCATCTCGCGGGCGTTCGGCCCCCAGACGCCCAGCGTGCACAGCGATTCGGACTGGTCAATGAGGGTCACGTCGGCGTCGTCCGGGATGTGGTCGCCGAACCAGGCTCGGTCGGCTCCGCCCGCCGCGCCGCCGGTGATGACCCGGTAGTGTTCGGGGCCGAGGCGAGCGATAGTCAGGTCCGAGACAAAACCGCCGTTTTCGGCGAGTATCGGGGTGTAGACGGTTTTTCCGACCTCGACATCAACGCGGCCCACGGCCATCCGTTCGAGGTAGTCAACGACATCCGACCCGCGGAAGTCGAAGATGCTGAAGCCCATGTCACCGATCATCGACACGTGCTCGCGGGTGTGGAGATGCTCCGCGAGGATAATCGGCGACCACCACCGCGAGTCCCACTCGTTGGGCCGCTGGAACTCGGCGAGTTCGTCCTCGTATCTGTCCAGCAGGTCGCTGTTTGACTCGTACCACTGTGGCCGCTCCCAGCCAGCCGCCTCGTGGAACTCCGCGTCGAGATCAGCCTGTTTCTCGTAGAACGGGCTCGTCCGGAGTTCCCTCGCCGACTGGTACTGCTCGGCCGGATGGACGATGTCGTATATCTTCTGGAACCCCTCACTGGCCCGGTCTTTGACGAACGAGCGGGAGTTCCCGTACTCGTAGAACCGGTTCACGTCGGCCCCGTGGAGGTCGATATCCGACCAGCCACGCGTCATCCACTGGGCGACCGCCTCGCCGATGGCCGGGGCCTCCTTAATCCAGACCGCGGCACACGACCAGAGCCCGTCAACGTCCTGCAGCGGCCCCAGAAGCGGCCCACCGTCGGGTGTTTGTGAAAGCAGGCCGTCGATTTCGTGGCGGATGCCGGCTTCGGGGTCGTCGAGGAGTTCCGGGACGATTTCCAGCGCGTCGGCCATCGACTGCTCGAAGGCGTCCTCGGTCAGTGGGGGTTGCGTCGGCGACAGCGGCGCTTCGTCGATGGACGGGATGTCCTCGACATCCCAGAGTATCGGCCGGTGCTGATAGGACCCCACTTCGAGGTCGTTCCCGTGCTGGCGCTCGTACATCTGGGTGTCCATGTCGCGGACGACCGGGAACGAGATTTCGCCCTCGTAGTCCTCGAAGAAGGAGATCGGCCCGACGCTGACCATCTGGTGGACTGCCGGCGTCAGCGGAATTTCGACGCCGGCCATCTCGGCGATTTTCGGGCTCCAGAGCCCGGCCGCAATGACTACGTCATCGGCCGTGACAGTCCCTCGGTCGGTCTCGACCGCCTGTATCGATCCGTCCTCGACGTGGAGGTCAAGCACCTCGGTATTGGGCGAGACGTGGAGCCCGCCGTCGGTGTACTCGTCTGCCCGCGCACGCATCACTTCCCCGGCCCGGAGCGGGTCACAGGTGCCCGCACCGGTGCTGTAGAACCCGGCTTTGATGAGGTCAGTGTTGACGTACGGGACGAGGTCTTCGACTTCTTCGGGCGTCAACAGCTCCGCCGGTTCACCCCACGCCTTCGCCGACTGGACACGCCGTTTCAGCTCTTCGACCCGTTCCTCGGTGCGGGCCACTTCGATACCGCCGCTGTTGGTGAACGTGTCCATGTCCCTGTATTGCTCGATACTTCGCTGGGTGAGGTGGGTCATCTCCTTCGAGTGTTCCACCGGCATCAGGAAGTTCGAGGCGTGGCCTGTCGAGCCACCAGGGTCGGGTAACGGCCCCTTGTCCACAATTGCGATGTCATCTCGTCCCATTCGGGCGAGGTGATACGCCAGACTGTTCCCGACGATACCGCCACCGATGATTACTGTACTGGCCTGTGACGGCAGCGAGTCCGAACTCATCGTCGTCTCACCCGTGTGCTGGTGTGCCGAACCGTCTGCTCTACTCTCGTGCTAATAGCTCTCAACATCGTATCGTACGTTTTGAGGGTGGTGTGATGCCAGAATGAAGCAGCGTCCACAGTTCTGGGGCGATTTAAGTACCCCCGGTCCCGTTGCCACCCATTAGATGGCCACTACCTATAGTAGCCATTGAAAATCAATACACACCTGATCGCACGACAGCAGTGCGATCAATGTGTAACTCGTTTCAATTGTTACTATAGAAGAATTACTAATCGAAAACCACGCCCGAACGCCGGACAGGCCTACAGACCCCAAGTTCGCGTTCTGCGGGTGAAGGTGCCGAGACAACCCACTCATACTATTGCCTATCTAATACGTTGTGTTTTGAGATGCCGATGATTGCAAACAGTAGGCTGACGATAGAAACAATGTGACGACTGGATCACTCGGATCGGCAACTCCGGCAACCAGGGTGCAGTTGCTGGCACTCAGCGGCCATTGGGTCCGCCGGCGTGGCGTCGGATAGACTCTCTGAACTGTGTGCGGTCGGCCTCGCTGATCGTGCCGACGCGTTCTCTAGTGGTCGTTTCGGTCTCCGTTTCGATGCCGCGCATTACCTCGCACATGTGCGTTGCCGTCACTTCGACGGCGACTCCGTGTGCATCGAGTTCCTCAGCCAGTCCAACCGCGATGTCTCGCGTGAGCGTCTCTTGTGTCGTCAACTGGCGCGACTGCCAACGGACGTACCGGATAAGCTTCGACAGACCCACCATCTCCTCCCCAGGCCTGTACGCCACGTGGGCGACACCCTGAAACGGAAGCATATGATGCTCACACATGCTTTGAAGCGGGATCCCTGTTTTGACGATTAGTCCGTCAGTCTCCGATTCGAAGGTCCGCATTACAGGCTTGGACTCCGTCCGTGACCCTTCGGTCAGCGTTTCAAGCATTTCCGGGACACGTCGGCTCCAGGTATCGGACAGCCCTGTCGAATCGGGATCGCGGCCAGCGGCTTCAAGTAAGAGACGAGCACCACGTCGCGCCTTTTCTTCGTCAAAACTGTCTGTCGGTTGCGTCGCCGCGTTATGTCCAGTTGTCGGCTCTTGTTCCCGTGAATCCATTATATTCCTACAGGAGAGCTGAAGGTAAAAATCCTCTGTCCCTGCGGTTCCGTCACTGGAATCACAATGTTACTATTGTTATTGCCACCCGCAAATGGTTAGAATGTTTGTATTCTGTGTTCGAAACTACGGACGCGATTCAGTTTGAGGAAGAACAAATCGAAAAGTACCGCACAACGTAATTTTGACAGCCGTGTTTCATAGATCGGAAAAAGTGGCGTGGTGAATTTCATGCTGGTCAGTAGCAGCGGTCACGCTAGAGTGGCGGGAGCGATGACTGGATTTGGTATGTGGAACGCGAGCGGATCCCGTGAGCAAGGACGCTTGCTATTCAGATATAGATGAAAATATATCGAATTACAATACTTTCTTTCATATTTATATTATAGCTGGTATCCGTTCCTGAATCCCAGCCTATGATAGGACACAGACGACTGTTTTCACCCAGATAGCGAAAGCATAGAAGCAAGTTGTACTGGATGAGACTGTGATTCGGACGGCAATCACCAGAGCTAGGTGTGCGCTGCGGCCCATCTTGACACAAATAAGTCCCTCCGTATCTGTCTTCTCATCACGTAGATAACCCACTGAATCGATGATCGCCGAGAGTACTGGGAGAAACACCACATTTGCGACACCGGATTTCTTGTCAATAATGGAGACTTACCCAAGCCGCTCTGCAACGAAATTGATTCGATTGTAGAGACAAACCATTATAAATACTATCAGACATAATTGAGACGACAGAGACACTAACCTATACAGTTTCAAACTGTTTCACTCACGGTAAACAAGACCCAGCCAAATCGAGATATAAACAGTTGCTGTCTGGTCCAATACTGTTAACTAAACATAGCCTTACAAACGGAGATTGCTACTGCTGCTTCAATAGCAGGACCATCGTCAACTAACACTTGTACAAGCGTTATTAGAGGGGACGGTTGTCAGTTATCTCAATACACTCTCGGTCTTCGTTTCAATACTGCACCCCTCAACCAGTTTCTCAGTGTAGGTATTTTTGCAGTCACTGTTCGTGGAAAAACGACGTTAGGCCACCTGATGTCAAGTCCAGTTACTTCCAGGTTCACTACCTGAAACCGCCGCAATTTGCAGCTACTGGGTGGGGATGGATTTCTATTGGTGGCACCGATCTCGTGACAGAACAGTCGTCACCGGCTGTGCAGTTCCGCCGTCGGTTCGCATCTCTCAAGCGCACAGACAACCGCACAGAGCAGACTGAGACACAGTCGACATAGCTATCTCCTATTTGTGAGCGGTTTATTCTGCAATACAGAATCAGTATCTGGTTGAAACGCTCTATCGCTAACTGTATCCCTTAATATAACCTTCAAGTATAGCAAAAAATGACCACCGTGGGAAATGTAGCCGATATTTTATTCCATCTACAGTAATTAACAGTAGAACGGGCTAAATAATCAAAGATATTCCCCAATGTAGAATTTCAAAATGAGTCTCGCATAGTGAGAATATAATCGATGAGTGCCACAGTAGTTTTTTATATCTGCGTGCAGGTGATTGGCACGATGAATGTGAACGAGTACGGCGGAGACCCAGCAACTGCTCACAGGACAGCGATAGAGGAGGTTACTGAATTTAGGGAATTTGGCGCTTGGGTCGGTGGCGAATCAACTAGTGGCGAAGGCAGCGAGCGTATTGAGACTACGGACCCTGTGACCGACCAGCAAATCGCTGAAATCCCGGCATTTCGACGCAGCGATGTCGACACTGCGGTGTCTGTCGCCTGGACTGCATTCGAGACAACGTGGTCCGAAACGACACCAGCCGAGCGGTCGCGAATGCTCTCTAACTGGATAGACGAACTGCAAAGCCATGCCGAGGAATTGACCCTGCTCGAATGTCTCGATACAGGGAAACCACGGGCTCACGCGCGGGCCGAGGTACAGGGTGCAATCGAAACGCTAGAGTACTACGCCGCAGCAGCGAGGATTAACGAAGGAAAACAGATCGATGCAGAGAATGATCTCCACCTGTACACTCGGCAGGAACCATACGGCGTTGTGGGACAGATTGTCCCCTGGAACTTCCCCATATGGGCCGCTGCATGGAAACTTGGGCCTGCGCTCGCGGCGGGTAACTGTACCGTACTGAAACCGTCGGCGAACACCCCGCTAACAACAATCCGGATGGCGCAGCTCACGGCTGACATCCTCCCCGATGGCGTTGTCAACGTGGTGACTGGGTCTGGCTCACGGGTCGGTGGGCATCTTACTGAACACGACGACGTTCGCAAGATTTCCTTCACTGGGAGCGAAGCAGTCGGAAAGCAAGTGATGGAGTCAGCGGCAGACCACTTCGCTGCCGTCACCTTGGAGCTGGGAGGCAAATCCCCGTTCGTCGTGTTTCCCGACGCCGACATGGATAAAGTCGTAGACGCCGTCGCCGAGGGCGTCTTCTATAGTACGGGCGAAATCTGTGACGCGCTTTCCCGCGCAATCGTTCACGAGGACATCATTGACGAGTTCACGGATCGGTTCGTCGAAAAGGCAGAGTCCCACGTACTCGGAGACCCACTGAAGGACGAAACCACAATGGGACCGCTGACCACCGCCGCGCAGTTGGAGACTGTGCAAGAGTATATACAGACCGGACTGGACGAAGGTGCAACACTGCTCACCGGCGGCAATATACCGACAGATCCGGAGTTACAGGACGGTTGGTACATCGAGCCGACTGTGTTCGGCGACGTGACCAACGACATGCGGATCGCACAGGAAGAAATATTCGGCCCGGTACAGACGATCCAGTCGTTCTCGACCTACGAAGAGGCGATCAAGCTGGCAAACGATACGAAGTTCGGCTTGGCTGCGGGGATCGGAACGGAAAAAACATCGCTGGCGCACAATGCAGCGGCGGATATCGATGCCGGTCTTATCTATGTAAACGATTACGGCCCGATTCTCCCCGATGCGCCATACGGCGGGTTCAAGAACTCCGGTATCGGACGGGATCTCGGTGAGGAGGCGCTGGATCACTATCGACAGACAAAGAGCGTCTATGTGAACCTCGACGAACCAAGCCTGTGAGGCCACGGCAATGCAAGCAGGCGCGTCGAGTTTGGCTCGAATCGCTGTATTATGATTCTATCGACGCGACAATCTGCTCGCGTAGTTCACTGGCGCTGATCTGGTAGACGTTGTTTCCCTTCTCGTCGCGATGCCGTTCGACCGCCACACAGTCGCTCCCGTCAAGACGGAACACCCAGACGCTGGGATAGCTTGGATCCTCACTTATAAGATTGATCTGGGCATCATACTTGGCTTCGATTTCATCGAGGACCTCGTGAACGTACGTCCCGTCGGTGAGCCGCGACGGTTCGTACTCCGGAAGACCCATCCGTTCCCGAAGTGCAGCGTTCTTTTGCCACCACTGCGGTCGCTCATGTGACATCACACCACAGGGTCATATAGCACGGAAGTTAATCTTTGCGACCGCCCTCGTCAAAGCGGAGAAATACAGCAGGTTCGATCCGGTACGATATGTGTAGCGGACAGGAATCGACAGAGTCCTCGCAACTACACTCATTCCGAACAGTGGCTGTCCCCTGGGACGCCTTCGATGGTCCGAATCCCCGGTATTGAGAACAGAGAGCTGGAATATCCTGGAATCGTTATTACGGAATCATCAGTAACTGAGAAAAAGGATTATATGGCCACTGCAAATATGATTAGCTGGATGTCACAAGCAAAGTCCCACGCGTTAGCGGATACTACCGTTGTCGACACGGATGTGCATATTACGGTCGAAGAAGAGACCGTCGCAAAATACCTCGATGAGCCGTACCGTTCAAGCATCACTGATTCGCCCCATGCGATGTTTCCCTCCAGCAGTTGGGATCAACGAATGGGTGGCAAGATTGACGACCACTTCTCGACCTTCACCGATCCCGAGGACATCCAGCAATTCCAGTCTGACTTCGATATCGACTATCCGATCATCAATACGTTTGAACCCCTGGGAAAGTTTCCCCAGCCCGACCTGGCGATGAGCCTCATGCGGGCGTACAACGACCTGCTACTGGATCAGTTTTTAGACGACTATGACTTCTTAGGCCTCGCAGCAGTCGCAACACAAAAGCCAGAGGAGGCGGCGGCTGAGATTGACCGCCTCAGCAACGAGGATGGGATCGTTGGGATCTATATCGGGACGAGCGGTGAGTACCCGCCCCTGGGCGATCCCGTCAACGATCCGATTTACAGAGCCGCCGAGGATAACGATCTCCCGGTCGTCTTCCACGGAAATGGGGACGAGTTTATGTTCGACTTTCCACATCACAACAAAGGGTTCAACAACTACTTCGAGGTGCAAACGCTCGGTCATCCATGGCAACAGATGGCCACGATGTCGAGCCTGCTGGGTGAAGGTGTCCCCGCGAAGTTCCCCGATCTCAACTTCGTTTTCCTGGAAGCCGGAATCGGGTGGGTGCCGTACATGATGCACCGGATGAACAAGATCTATCGAATGCGGCGCAGCGAGGTGCCACTCCTCGAAAAGTCCCCAGAAGAATACATCCGTGACCAGTTCTATATCGGCTCCCAACCGCTGGGCGAGCCGAATACGTCCGACGATATGAAGCGGATGATCGAGACGCTGGGCGCTGATATGCTGATGTTCGCGACTGACTATCCACACTGGGACTTCGACCATCTCGAAGAGCTCGATAAGTACCTTCAGCACTACTTCACTGAGGAAGAACGGCGGAAGATCCTGTACGAGACGCCGGTTGAGGCGTTCGGTCTGTCACTGTAACAATGAGCGAGCATACGGTAGCCACGGTGGAAGAACTCGACGACGGGGATCGGAAACTGATCGAACTCGAAGGCCGTGAGATCGCGCTGTTCCGGATAAACGGTGAGTTTCGCGCATACACGAACTGGTGTCTCCACCAGGGCGGACCGGCCTGCGAAGGCAGCGTAACGGGTACAAGCAGCGCGGAGTTCGACCGAGACGAACTACAAACGGACCTCCAGTGGTGCAAAGAGGGTGAGGTCCTCAATTGTCCGTGGCACGGCTGGGAATACGACATTCCGACGGGTGAGTGTCTCTCGAAAGAGGGGACGAAACTGCCGTCACACCCGGTCGAAGTCAAAGACGGCGACGTAATCGTCTCGTTGTGAGGACAACGACCGCTCATCGGTCAGCGGCCCTTCGATTCAGCGGACATTCGGTTCGTTGAGATTCAATTCGATTACATTGATGGACTGCCGCAACTCCGCGGCCATCTCGCCTTCCAACCGGTCGGGAGTCATCCTGTGAGCGGGACCAGCAATGCTGAGTGCACCGAGCACCGTCCCGTCTTGACGTGTAATCGGTGCCCCGACCGATTTGAGCCCGGTGCGGAACTCCTCCCGGTCGAACGCCAAGTCCTGGTCTCGAATTAGTTCGAGTTCGTCTGCTAGCGCGGCACGATCTGTGATCGTCTGTGGGGTCTGTTCCGGTAACCCGTGCGTCTGAAGAATTGTTTCGCGCTCCGCCTCGGAAAGGTGGGCAAGAATCACCTTGCCGACGGCAGAACAGTGCAGATGTGTGCGAACCCCGGGAATCGCAGGGTATTGGATATCTTTACTCCCCTGCCCGATATCCAGATAAATCCCCTGACCGTGTTCTTCGACTAGAAGCGTAATCAACTCCCCAGTCTCCTGTGCGAGCTTCTGGACCTCAGGATGTGCGGCGTCGTACAACGGAATACGATGACGCACCCGTTCGCCCAGGCCCAGAAACCGGAGCGTCAGCTGATATTCGTTCCCAGACTTCACGACGTATTCGAGTTCTCTGAGTGTGCTGAGGTGGTTATGAACGACGCTCTGTGATCGATCAACCCGCTCTGCGATCTCGACGACACGCGCACCCCCCAGCTCATCCAGTGTTTCAATTATTTCGTTCGCTGTCTGAACCGCTTTCACAGGGTTATGTGCTTCGTGAGACATGCTTTTGTCCAGACATCGGTATTACAAAAACATTGTTCTCGAAGACAGAATACACTGGTTCTGTAAAGGCTAACACCAAACAGTGTACTATATTGTCCACTTATCTACGGGCAGATAGTGTTAGAATATCTATAATTTCAGCAAACATTAAGTAAAAGCCCCGAAATCTTAGGGTGAGTATGACAGTCACACGCAGGAGCTTGCTTAAAATGAGTGGACTCGCGGGTGGGTCAACCATCATCGGGTCTCTCGCAGGGTGTAGTTCGCTCAGTGGTAGCAGTTCAACCAGCATTACCGCTGCGTCAATGCAGTGGTCCGAGGCGAAGTTGATGGGATATCTCGGGCACGAATCGCTGAAGGCAAACACCGATTATGCAATCGAAGACGAGATCGGCTTAGGAGGGTCCCAGCAGTGCTTCCAGGCCGTCAAGAACCAAGAGGTTGATTTATATCACCTCTATACTGGGGGAGCATACGCGACGATCCCGCCGAAACACACGGAGAAGCCGGAGTCTCCCGAGGCAGCCTACGAAATTGCCAAGCAGGACATGGCAGAAGAGCACAACCTCTCGTATCTCGAACGAGCACAGTTCAACAACACCTACTCCATCGCACTGCGTCCCGGTTTCCAGGAGGAGACTGGACTTGAGACGATCAGTGGCTTTGCCGAATACCTCAACAGCGGCAACACAGATCTTACCGTCGTGCTCGGGCCAGAGTTTGCTGAACGGTCCGATGGATGGCCCGGTCTCACGGATGCATATGGCTTCTCCGACGCCGTATCGAATGTCAACATCCGGAAGATCGGCGCAAACTTGACCTACCAGGTTCTGGGAGAAGGGGAAGCCGAGGCAGGAATGGTGTTCACCACGAACCCCAAGATCAGGCAGTACAATCTCGCGACGCTTGAGGACGACCAGAACTTCTTCCTGCCGTACAATCCCGCGCCGCTGGTCAACTCCGAAACGCTGTCCGAAGCCCCGGAAATAGAAGCCGCACTGAACGAACCAATGCGCGCACTTGACAGTGAACAGAAGGTCATCGAACTCAACTCTCGAATCTCCAACGACGGCGAGGAAGTCCAAGCCGTGGCCCGGGACTTTCTAAAAAGTGAGGGGATCATCTGAAGCGATGTTCGCCGAGAGCTTCGCTTCGATGGTACTGGTAGGAGCGTACGTCCAGTTCGTTCAGGAGAACTTCGGCGAACTGTTGACGCTCCTCGTTGAACACGTCATTATTACGGTCCAGACAGTTGCCATTGCAGTGCCGATTGCGGTCGCGCTGGGGATCGGCATCACGTACAACGAACGCGCTGCGACCGCTGTTCTGTGGCTGGCTGGCATCGCCATGACGATTCCGAGTTTAGCTGCGTTCGGCCTCTTGATTCCGTTTCTGGGTATCGGAAGCCCACCCGTCGTCTTCACGCTGGTGTTGTACTCACAGTTGCCGGTGATCCGGAACACGTACGTTGGGCTCACCGGTATCGAAGAATCGACCATCCAGGCGGGGAGAGGACTCGGGATGACGCGAGCCCAGCGACTTCGACGGATTCAGATCCCGAAGGCGCTTCCGATCATCCTCGCTGGGGTCCGAAACGCCGTCGTGATCGTCGTGGGCGTCGCCGCTGTCGGTGCGTTCGTCGGTGCAGGTGGCCTTGGAACGCTCATCTTTCAGGGCATCCGAGAGGCTAACCCGGTGATGACTGTCGTCGCCACAATCGTCGTCTCCGCGCTTGCACTCGCATCGGATTATGGGATCGCCACTATCGAACAACTCCTTCGGATTCGCAACGGCGAGGAAGTCAATCCACGGCTCAGCACCCAAATGTGCAGGAGGGCACTCCTATGATTGAATTCGAGAACGTCACGAAACAGTATCCGGATGGCACAGTCGCGATCGAAGATATCAGTTTCAGTGTCGAGGAAGGCACGACAACCGTCCTTGTCGGTCCGTCTGGCTGTGGGAAGACCACGACGATGAAACTGGTCAACCGACTCGAAGACCCCACCGAGGGAACGGTGTACGTCAACGGTGCCGATAATCAGGAACTGGACAAGATCGAACTCCGTCGGGATGTCGGGTACGTTATTCAGGAGATCGGGCTATTCGATCACCTGACGGTGGCCGAAAACGTTGCAACGGTGCCCGACCTGGAGGACTGGGAGCAAGAACGAATCGACGACCGTGTCGATGAGCTCTTGGAACTGATGGGACTGCCGCCCGAGGACTACCGCGAAAGCTTCCCCGACGAGCTCTCGGGTGGCCAGCGCCAGCGTATTGGCGTCGCTCGGGCGCTCGCAGCTGATCCAGATGTCCTGTTGATGGACGAACCCTTCGGCGCGCTCGATCCCATCACTCGTGAACGCCTCCAGAACGAGTTCCTCGACATCCAGTCACGGATCAACACCACCATCATCTTCGTGACCCACAGCATCGACGAAGCGCTCAAAATGGGCGATAAAATCGCGATCTACAACGTCGGAGAGGTCGTCCAGTACGACACGCCACAGAACATCCTCGCAAACCCGGCGACGGAGTTTGTCGAGGACTTCATCGGAGACAACCAGACGTTCAAGCAGCTGGATATCACGCTCGTCTCAGAGGTGATGGAACCCCTCGACGGGGGAGAGAGTGCTGTGGCCGATACCGAACCCCTCCAGGTTGCCGCTGACGGCGGTGACGGACCGCCTGCCGTAGCCGCAGACGCGACGCTCAAGACTGCACTCACGCGGCTGCTAGCGACTGATACTGTCGAACTGCCAGTCGTTGGGGACGACGATGTCGTCGGGACAATCTCCGAACGGCACATTCGGGACTACTTCCAGCCAGAAAAGACGGGAGGGAGCTAAATGGCTGGTATCGCCAGTACGTTCATCGATGGGATGCAGTACTTGTTGAGTAACGGCGCAACCTTCTGGGGACTCCTCCAGCGCCACCTGTTACTGGTGTTGATTTCGGAAGTCGTTGCGATCACCGTCGCAGTTCCGCTGGGTGTTCTCGCCACCCGGTACGAGCGTGCAAAGGGACCAATCCTATCGCTGGGGAACGTCGCCCAGACAATACCGCCACTGGCAATCATCGCGCTGGCGTTTCCGGTCCTCGGACTGGGGTATCTGCCGTCTGTGGTAGCCCTATTTATTTACGCCCTGTTGCCAGTGTTGACGAACACGATCGCCGGCATCGAAAGCGTCGACGAAGGGGTTATCGATGCTGCCCGGGGAATGGGGATGACACAAAACGAGCGGCTGACACAGATCGAACTCCCGCTGGCCCTCCCAGTGATCTTTGCGGGGATTCGGACCAGCACCATCATCAACGTCGGCACCGCTTATCTCGCCTTCTTTATCGGCGGTGGCGGGCTTGGAGTCTGGGTCATCAGTGGAATCAATCTCTTCAATATGCCACAAGTTGTCGCTGGCGCAGTGCCCGGGGCGTTGTTGGCAATCTCTCTTGATTTCATTCTCGGACGCATCGAAGGCCATCTCGGGGAGTCCAGTCCGGAGGGGACGAGTGCCGTTGCCTGACCAAGGCTATCGATTCCGCGCCGAATGAACCAAAACGACTGGACCGCACAAGATTGTCTTGACAGCGACACTGGAGCGAAGTTCCGATAGTTCCGAGGCAATCACATCGACAAAATTCACCGCGTCTGTCAGCGACACAACATTATATCTGATTGACTGGACTTGCTAGGAGGGGGTGGTCAGGATCCTACAATAGTTCCAACAGTGTCATTTTCGCACTCTTTGAGCGTGAATCAGCACGTCAGCAATATACCTCTGAAAAGTGTTAGACCGGTCGCTGACCCAGTGTATTACCAAACTCGCTTGTGAGTGTCAATGATCTCGATATCCCTTACTGAGGGAGGGACATAGTGAGAAGTGCCAAGATGCGGTCACCCTCTATACCGCACGGCTGGGAGACCAGAATCGAAATCACGTATAAATCCATGGTGCAGTCCCACTGTGTCTTTAAGTTCCTTCTCCCAGTCGTTTCAGATGGGTCCCGTGACCACCTGCACATCGTAGTCCACGTATAGCCCACGGGTCCTCTGGTATTCGTGGCTGCCTCATCGCAGCCACTTTCGGCTGCACTTCTTCGACAGTCACTGCTCCCTCAAGTCCTGCTTCGGTCTATTACTCCAGGTGAGATCGCTTTGCTACCGTAACCCCGAAGTCTCTCACAATAGTTCGGCAATTATTATTCACTATAGGCCGATACAGATCTGTATTTCGAAAATATATAGCAGATCGCTCTTAGGTAGCACATCGTTGATGGTTCGCTGTCTTGCAGTTTTGGTCTGTATCGAATGAACGCTAATCTGGTCAGAGAGACATCCAGGTCGATGGTCTTGGACTCTCGTCAGAACACCGAGGCCGTATTCAACAATCTGCTACGGAAGAGCGTAGCAGATAATCAGTCACATATAGCCGCGGATAGACGCAGCGTTCTGAAAACCATCGGTGCCGGCGCGGTGAGTGCAGTGGTCTTGGCCGGAGCCAGCGGGTCGGAGGTGGCCGACGATGGCCGGCCATGGTGAGGAGCCCGTTCCGTTGAACGTGCCGATAGCTAATACCGTGTTATATACTAACTTTCTTTTTGACTAGATGTGAAGGTATGCCGTTCGATACATATATAAATAGGATAGTTACTTTCGTAAATACTATTTTGGAGTTGGCTTTGATCAGATATGACTATTGAAAGGTAGTATGTTACCATAGTTTGGCTATCGATTGTAATCGTAATAGTATGCCAGTATAAATACGAACCATAGAGAGATACAAGCATACTCTGTCGTAATACGTGAGATCCGATACGAACCCAACGACGACCTCCACCTCAGAGACATGTGTGACACAAAAGCCGTCGTGAAAGCAGGTTCTTCACTCACTCAGGCAAGAACAATGACGGTTCGATATCCCTGAACGAGCAGGTTGTGAATACAGATCACAACTGTTTTTGATACCAACTACATATTATTCGGTTGGGTTCTGGTCCCCGCTCCGTTTCCCTTGAATCCCTTCCGATTCATCGATTGGCCTGGGACTGGAACCCGTCGTCGTGGATGACGACTTTGAATGGTGCGTTGCACGCCACTCCCCCCGGCTGCCCACCATTTCTCCCACTCCTATGCTGCCCTGCACTACTCACTCAAGTCCAACTAGTGGTACTGTGTGCATTGTAATGGCTCGTATACGACCCGGTTCCGACTGTTATCGTCTCTCGTTCGTCAAGCGACTGTGATTCCGTGTCCGACACCGAGGTAGCCCCGTTAGTCGGCGAAACGGATGACGTTACTATAGCATCGCAGCGACTTCTTATTCGTCTTCGTTTGCCCGCTGTCGATACGATTCGAGCAAATCATCGAGGAGCAGACACCGTGGATCCGTGACCGGGTACGCGGTGTCGATGTACTCCTCTGCGGTCTCGATTTCGCCTCGAATGGCGAACTGGCGGACTCGCGCAGCGTTCTCGTAGAAATTCTCGTTGATCTCGGTCGAGATTTCCGTGCCGGCGTCGGTAGACTTGTGCTGAAAGACCTCACTTTCGAGATCCGTGAAATCAACCATCTCCGGTTCGTACCCGTCGATTTCAGAAAGAACGTACTCCACGGCAAATCGCTGAAATTCGGACTTGCTCGAGAAGACACCGTCGTCTACCATCTCCTCAACGCAGTCCATCACCGTTTCGGGGAACCGGACCGTTGATTTGACCACGTACGTATCTTCACACCGTGGATCCATATAAAATATACTCCCGAGAGCCATCGTAGTGACCCCAGTTTGGTAGCGCCAACGGGGGCGAGCGATCTATTGTGTGACGAACGGACGTTTAGAAGAATATCTCGATAAACGACACAGTTGAAGGGTTCAAAGATTTATATTTTCACCTTGGAATTCGTCGAAGTGAACGGTCTCTCGAAGTCATAGCGTCCCCGTTTTACTGCTGGTGTTGCACTGTGTCAGTCACGTATACCCGGAACTCACCTGATGCTGGACTATTCTGGGCTCTGGCATCACACGGGGGCTTGTGTCTGAAACGAGGGATCTACCCGTGGTCGGATGTGTCGTCGTCAACCCACAGGTCGAAGCCGACGACAAGCGCCGTGATACTTGGCGGTATAATCAACAGCACTCCACCACCGGATGGGATCGTAATGCCTGCAATCGAGAGACCGAGATACACACCGATAACGACCGGTGTGCCGGCGAGCGCAGCGCCGAGTCGAAGCGACTCGGACCGGAGATAGCCAACGCCCCATCCGATGAGGCCCCAGCATATGAGTACGAACGAAAGGCCCAAAACGAGGAGCGCGGTGAGTTCTGTCCCGATATCGTTTGGACCGGCGGAAGTGAACAATAGCGTCCCGAGTACGCAGGTTCCACCTCCGACAAGACCGGCGAACGCGAACACGCGCTGTAAGCGTGACATCGACTCGCTATCGCGCCTGAATAACACGCTCAAGCCGATGAGGCCCAGTATGTTTGCGATCACCGTGAGCGCAGGTACGAGCGTCCGTTGGACCCAAATCGCACTAAATAGCGGCGGGTCGAACACGTACGAATCTCCTGGCTGTGGTGCGGGCCAGAGGTCCAGCGGAAGTACAACGATGACCAGACACACTGCACTCAGAGCAAGGAGCAGGCCGGCGGCCCGATGTAAGCGACGCGCCATCGCAGGTCACTCACCTCCGAACGCCACGACGGAGCCCTCTGGTGACACGCTCACAACGCCGCCGTCGAGTACCGCCAGTGAGACGGCCTGATATTCGGCCGGGTACTGCCAGACTGCGTCGCCGAAACGCGTCGTGAACGCAGTGAGCCCGATGTCGTGTTGGAACGTGAATACGGCATCCTCGGACGCGGCAGTCACGGCGCCACCGAGATTGATCTCCGAACACCACCGGGGCTCCGGCGCTCCCTCATCAACCTGATCGAACGCGAACGTCGCGCTGGATGCTTCACCGGGTCGTTCGATCGCGTACACGCTTTCGGGCGTCACGACCGGCAGCTCGAAGGAACGCCCACGGTCGATACGCCACTGCTCGGTCCCGTCAGTGAGCGAGCGACCGACTAGGTCGCCGTAGGTGCACACGTAGACTGTTCCGTCTGCTACGACAGGATACCCGTCAGGCCGATCAGATTGTCGCCACTGGATCTCACCGGTTTCGGCATCCACCGCCACAACTTCCTCACCGGCGATGACAGCGGTGCTGTCGGCCACGGCCAGCCTCGTCCCATCGACGTAGACCGTCCACTGTCGGTGTCCGTCGGTGGTGTCAAATCGGGCTACCCCATCGGCAGTGGGAACGAACAGCGCGTCATCAGTCACCGCTGGAACGCCTGCCCCGACCACCTCGGTGTTGCGCCACGCAACAGCTCCGTCGTCAGCCTCCAGAGCAACGACGCCATCAGTCGTTGCGAGGAAGACCCGGCCGTTTGCCATTACCGGGGGCGCCGGGCGGTCTCCGATGCCGGCCGGTGACTGAACAGTTGCCGGTTTGAGCTCGCGTCGCCACTGTTCTGTCCCGTCACGGAGCGATAAGGCAACGACACTGGCCGAAGTCGTCAACACAACAATGCTGTCGGCGACGACTACCGCACTCGCACCGATGTTTTCAACGCCCGAAATCGTTGTAGAGATATCCGCACGCCACTTGACCGACGGTGTCGTCGTTTCCATTCGGACTGGTGTATAAGCCGTGTTCGCCGCGTCGAATCGCGGCGTGGGCCATGAACCGTCGGGGACCGTCTCGAAGCCCGCGTTGTCGGTCCCCGATTCGACTGTATAGGACGGTTCTGGCCTGCCGTCGTCAGGGCACGACGACGAGCAGCCAGCGATACTGGCGACTGTTCCGGTGGCGACCATCCCGAGGAATGATCGCCGCTGCGTGGAGGGCATCAAATGCTCGTTTTAATAGCTTCATAAAAAATGTTAGTGTAACGTTGCTTCAGTCGTGTGGTGTAAGCGAACTCCGCTCCCGAGTATCCTACCCAACAGTGAGTGTCGAAACCGTATCCATCCGGACGGAAATTCGGTTAAACGGTTGTCATTAGGTGCAAGTTGAACGGTGGATGTGATACAGACCGCAAGTAATAGTTTTATATCAGAGGTTTAATCGTTTTCAGAGGCATCCTCAGGAAGCAACACCTCAGGTCGCTGGAGATAATCTGGGATCCGTGCGAATGTTCTGATACGATCCCATTCGTCAGATGTAAAATTGCTGTCCATGAGTAGTAGTTCCCTGTGAGTGTCTTCAATATATCGATATACTAATGAAATATGAATGATAATGAAACTAGGAATAGATACATATCAAAAATAGATTAAATGGTCTATATCCGTCAAGACGTACTGGCACCGCTTCGTAATCAGAGAGACCAATTACCGGGAATAATATCACCATTAGCATGGTAAAATAAGTAGCAGACCTTTGCAACTGGAGGACTACGGGGCAAACAATGGCTACTGAGGCGACGTTCACTATTCCGGCAGACCAGTTCCCTTTGGGGACAGTGTTCAACCAACTACCGAATGTGACGGTCCAGTTAGAGCGACTGATCCCCGCAGGGGATGTGATGATTCCCTACTTCTGGGTGCGGGGAACCGAAGTCACCGACATCGAGAGTGCGTTCACCGAGCATCCGGGAGTGCGGGCGATTCGGCTTGTTGACTCTGTTAATGACGAGTACCTGTTACGCGTAGAGTGGGCGCGGGACTATTACGACGTGTTAACCATACTGGCAGAGACAGAAGTTCCACTGATTGAGGCTATCGGTACAAGCCAACAGTGGACGTTCAAAGTTCGCGGTGACAACCGGGGAGACCTCGTAGATTTTCAACAACGCTGTCAAGACCTTGGAATTCCAATCACATTGACGAATTTGAACGCGTTGACGCCAGTTGAGACGACGATCGAAGCCATCCTGACTGACACCCAGCAGGAGGCACTGACTCTCGCTTATGAACGTGGCTACTTCGAGTCCCCGCGAGATGTCACAATGGCAGAACTCGGTACGGAACTCGGCATCTCACAGCAGGCCGTCAGCTCCCGCCTCCGGCGCGGAATCAAGCACATCCTCGGGAACACGCTCTCCACCATCTCTACTCCACGTTGACATATTATATAAAGGGGTTGTATAGTAAAAAGTAACCCTAAATCACGTCAGGTGACTACATTAGAGCTAATGCAAGGTGGTTCTGTTGCCTATGACTCGCTACTTGACCTGTGCCGGAACCAACATCGTCGAATCGTTCTCAAGACGCTCGTAGAGGAACAACAGTCAGTAACAGTTGATGACCTTACCGGGGTCGTTCTCAAGTATAATCATCAGATATCAGTTACAGAGGCATCTGAAGACATCCTAACAGAGATCAATAACTCGTTATATCATACGCACCTCCCGAAGATAGCCTCGGAAGGACTCATAAACTATAATCCTGAACGCCAACTCGTGGAACCAACCAAGCAATTAGATCAGGTGCAGCCGACCCTGACCACGCTCTTGGATGCCGATCCCTCGCTCAAAGCGCCGATAGAACTGGAGTGTTGATCAGCCGCTTTCCATCCTCGTTTTTTCAGATCGTTCTATTGAGAGAATGAGGACGAGGACCAATTCGTTGGCGCAGTGGGTGGGTAATTTGGTCATATAGTGGTAAAATATACTCGGTCGCCCGCTGGGATTCCAGGCCCGTGATCCTCAATATAGAACCCGTCATCAAGCGCACCCACAGTCACAGTACTATCGTCGCTGCCGTGGTCAAACACGTTCCGAATGAGAGACTACGATGTCCCCGAGACGAAACACTCTACTCGGAATCACAGTGTGTGGGCAGAACTGACCGCCGTACAAACCGACCGTCTCTACACATCCGGCAATCCTCGTCAGGGTCCGTTGATGAACCGCTTCCAGCTAGAGATGACTGCCAGGCAATTCTATCCGGAGCAGTTCGGTGAGTGGCCCGGCTACGTCGACGGCGAGCTACATCCAGAGGTTCCTGATGACGAGCAACTGTTCGACCGACAACGCATCGCGGAGATCATCAACGGAGACAGCTGAATACGGACAGTAGCTCCACTCACCACCAATCAAATCGGATCGCGGCCTCACCACAGCTGTTTTGTCGTAATTGTCACTTCGATGTCCGGGGAAAACGGCTGCCATTCCTCGCTCTCGTCTCTCCTGTACTCGAATATCGGCGACTCGTGCTCGCCCCGAACGTATGCAGTCCCAGCCCCACGAATGCCGTCGCCGTGCAGTTCGTAGGTTTCACTGACTGTTTGTCCGGAATCAAGTGCCTGAACGAGCGGTGTCGACTCGACGCCGTAGTCGCTCCGACTTTCGATGTCGACGTACTGGCTGGTTTCGTACTGCGCCGTATACAGCAGCGTTCCGCCCGGACCCTCGGCATCGGGTGAGCGAACGAGCTTCAGCAGTCCGAACGGCCACACACCCGTGTTCCGCACGCGGAGCGGTCGCTCCCCTCGGTTGCGGAGTTCGAATTCGAGCCGCGCCGGGTGTTCGATGACGGCATCAGGCTCCATGACTGTCACGTCGAACTCGAAGGGCGCTGTTGCCGTCACCGCAACATCCGTGATCGTGTACTCCGTGTCACCCAGGCAGCCTGCGAGGCTCGCCATCGAGGCCCCCGCGGTGGTGAGCAAGGCGCGTCGTCTCATCGCTTTTCCCCCGTGGTCCGTTCGTCCGCAGTGACCGCCTCGTCGGTGATCGAAACGAAAATTTCCTCGACCGAGGCATCCGCATCCACGTTAGCGCGTGTCCGGAGGTCATCGACAGTGCCCTCTGCCACGATCTGCCCACGGTGGAGGATGCCGACCCGGTCACAGACTAGTTCGACCTGGCCGAGGACGTGGCTTGAGAAGAAGACCGCCGCTCCGCGGTCGTTTTCCTCGTGGACGATTTCGCGGACAGTCCTGACCCCGTGAGGGTCAAGGCCGGTGAACGGTTCATCGAGAATGAGCAGGTCGGGATTGCCGACGAGTGCCATCGCGAGCGCCAGCCGTTGCTCCATTCCCTGCGAGAACGTCGCAACGTCTTGATCGATCGCATCGCCGAGCCCGACACGGTCCAGCAGCTGTTCGGGAGAATCACTCGCGCGCTTCGTGTTGCTGACGAGCGCGAGGTGCTGCCGTGCGGTGTGTCCGTCGTAGAGGCTGTACCGGTCCGGGAGGATCCCCAATCGGTCGTGTATCTCGACGACATCGGCCTGGGGATCAGCACCCAGAACGCGAACAGTTCCCTCTGTCGGGCGGACGTAATCCATGAGGAGACCGATCGTCGTCGATTTTCCAGCACCGTTGGGGCCGAGGAAACCGTAGATCTCGTCGTCGGTGACGGTGAGATCGAGGTCGTCAACTGCGACCATCGATCCGTATCGCTTCGTGAGCCCGTCGGTTTCGATAACGGCCTCAGTCATACCAGATCCCTCCGCGAGAAGACAAACTGAGCGAGTCCGAAGGGGGCGATCAACCACGCGAGGAGGATGAGGATACCGACGGACTCGTGGAGGTAGATCGGAACCGCGCCGGGCTGGAACGTCGTTTCGACGACCAGCGCGTTCGTCGATACCGTTGGCCGGAGTTCTGAGAGGACAGTACTGTACGTGCTTGTGGAGTTGCCAACACCGAGTATCCAGTTCGAGACGACGTTGTATGCTCCACTCGGCGAGAGTCGGTGCAGAACGAACAGCAGTCCCGACGCCGGTGGGTCAAATGGATTGACGGGCTGACCCGTCACCTGCGAGAAAATTGCCGTACTGATCCGTGACCAGAAGACGATCAACGGCAGAAATACGACGCCGAAAACAGCGCCAGCGGCCGTGACCGTTCGCTTGGCGACCGCAGAGATGGACACAGCAATCGAAACGAGCACGCCGACGTAGGCGAGCGTCACGAGAGCGACCCCGAAAAACAGGAGCGGGTCGAACAGCCCGTGGTTCACCAGTCCGATGCCGGCCAGAACGAGAAACGAGACGGAGACGGGACCGGCAATACCGGCCGTCCGGCCGACGATCTTTCCGAGGAGAATCTCCGTTCGCGTAAGCGGGAGCCCGACGATGAACTTGACACTTCCCGAGGTCCGTTCGCCGACGACCGACTGGTAACTCAACAGTAACACGCCAAGCGGGAGCAGTCCTGTTCCGGCCAGTTGCACGTATCCAGCCGTGATGTTCGTTCCGAGACTGTCCCAGCCGACGTAACTCGGCCGGTAGCTCCACAGAACGAGAAGGGTGGCCAAGAGCCAGACACCCTTCGATTTCGCCACTGTTCGTGCTTCCTTGCGAGCAAGCGGGGACCAACGCATCGGGTGGTGCAACTCAGGCCATCTGATTATATTTTGTCAAACCGGCCAGAGCGGCGGTAGACAGAGCTAACGGTATGATCGATCAATCACAGGGAGTCTCGTTTGACGACGAAAACCACGATAGGAATGCCGTGGCGCTCAGGCAAGTTGCTACGGGAATAGCAGCATTTCACACATCGATGCTGTCAAAGTGTTCGCTCCCTGAAAGGAGACGATTCCTGAAAGGAGATTACTCAGACGTGAGCGGTGTACCCGGCGTTTTCGACAGCGTCTACGAGAGTTGAGGTATCGGCGTCACCGTCGACGTGTGCCCGGTCCGTCTCTCGGTCAACAGCCACATCAGTAACACCGGGTACGTCCTGAAGCGCCTCTTCGACTGTCTGTTCGCAGTGTCCACACGACATACCCTCTACGGTGATAGTTGTCGACATACAAGACGGCGTACGGTTTCTATTCTTATGGGGATTCTCCCTTCGATAGATTCGTACTGCTGCCACCTGAGATTTGGATCGGTAAGAGAATCGGTCTAGACACTTTCTGAGGAAAGCCAAGCGGGAAGTAACACACCACTGTTTCCGGAGCTTTGCAGTTCTAGCAGAACAATCTGAGATGGTGGTCCGCTCGTTCGTAGTCCTGGCGAACGGAGTGCCAGAAAGATCTCTGAAACACACCACCGCTTCCGAAGTAATCACCGCGAATCTGGACTGTAAACGATGGAACGGCCGGATTGAATTACAGTGGAAATTGTGGTTCAATGATTGCAGGGACACACCACTGTTTCCGAAGCTATCGGGGTCAACACACAGGAGTCACATATCAAACGGCTGTTGACACTATGCAGATCCTGGGTCAGTACGAGAATCCACATCACCGGATTTGAGGGTGTATCTGTTGGGAAATGACAAAGATCGATGGTAGAACGTAGTAGAGAACCCTCACACCACTGTTTCCGAAGCTTTTCACAACTCAGGGATAGACCAACCCTCACACCACTGTTTCCGAAGCTATGGGAGCATCGTGTGGGGGAGGGCTGCAGATGCCAGCAATAATTGATTGGTTCGGGGTTGATCCGAACTCGATCCAAGAAAATCTGATCGGCTGAACTACCTACCTCTAGTAGTTCTAGACTAACGCAGTTTCTTCTTACTGCTTTACGGATATTGTTATATGTATATAGTTATAAAACTTCCTCTATTCAAAAGTGAATTGAACGTACAGCCGGACAGATATCCGAAAGCTTCGGAAATAGTGGTGTCTGTGTGTTTTATAAGTAATCGAGCATCGGAAACGCCGGGGGGTATCATACTTATAAAAACGCAAGCTTCGGACGCTTCGGAAGCTTAGGAACCAGTGGTTTTATCATATCATGCTGTGAGTAACTCCCTCATGGGGATGTTTGAACGGGATCAACAGGTGTTTGCGGATGCGACTCCCCTCGACGATTCGTACGAGCCAGAGGATATCCGAGAACGAGACGACGAACTGGAAAAATATCAACGTGCTCTCCAACCGATCATCGACAATCGGCCCACATCAAACATTTTTCTCTACGGAAAAACCGGCACCGGAAAGACGGTCGCAACGAAGTTCATGCTCTCCCATCTCGAGTCGGATGCAGCTACGTACGACGATGTCGAACTCTCGACTATCTGGGTCAGCTGTGAGAATCTCTCCTCGTCGTATCAGGTCGCCGTTGCTCTCGTGAACGAACTCCGGCTTGGCCAGGGCAAGGATCGGATTAGTACGACGGGCTATTCACAGCAACGAGTGTTCGATCTGCTTTACGACGAACTGGACTCTCTTGGTGGTACTGTCGTGATCGTACTCGACGAAATCGACAACATCGGGCAGTCAGACGATATCCTCTATGGACTGCCCCGTGCCCGGTCGAACGATTACGTCGAGGATGTACGTCCCGTTATTGTCGGCATCAGCAACGACTTCCAGTTCCGGGAGAACCTCTCGCCGAAGGTCAAGGATACGTTGGCAGAGAAGGAGATCCTCTTTCCACCGTACGATGCCAATCAGTTACGGTCGATTCTTCATCCACGGGCGGAAAAGGCGTTTCACGACGATGTCCTTGAAGATGACGTTGTCCCGCTGTGTGCAGCTTTCGCCGCACAGGATACCGGCTCGGCGCGACAGGCCATTCGTCTCCTCCGCGAAGCCGGTGAAATAGCTCAAGCCGAAGAAGCCGATGCCGTGACTGGCGACTTCGTTCGGGACGCCCAGGATGAACTCGAAAAGAACCAGCTCTACCAGGGTATGCAGGAACTCACGACGCAGGGACACGCTGTCCTGTGCGCGCTTGCGTATCACCAGGCACTCGATGAGGTCCCAGTCCGTTCCCGTGACCTCTACGACCGGTACATCAAAATCTGTGAACGATTAGACGCCGATAGCGTCAGCGAACGGCGTGTCCGCGACCATCTGTCGGACATGAACATGCTCGGACTCATCAGCGTGTACGAGCGCAACGAGGGACTGTCCGCAGGTCGCTATCACGAATACGAACTCGATGTTCCGCTCAAAGCTGTCCTCGATGTCTTACTGTCGACCTCGCGGTTCGAAGATGTCGCAAACATCATTCAATCGACCGCCGAAGACAACAATTTGCTGCAGTCCAACCTTTCGAACTACTGAGTCCGCTCCGGCTTCGAAAGCTCCGGAAACAGTGGTGTGTAGCTTCGGAAACGGTGGTGTGTGTGGGTGTTCATTTTTCGGACTAGTATGGTCCGTTCCTGACTGGTTTCACATCGCGAACACGTCGGACCACCTAACCGTGCGATCATCGGGCTGGAAGCCGCAACTATCGACGGCGCCCGCGCACTCGGACTCGAAACCGATCGGCTCGAGTCAGAAACACCTTGACGGACTGGTCTTGTCTGGCGTCAGATGCTTCGCGAAAGCGATATCTGAACGCTGGACAGCATCTTCCGGCGGATTCGCAGACCAGCTGGATCATCCAGATTTTGATGAAAGCGACCGACACAGCTGCGCTCGTCGATGCTGGCGTAGAATCGTCTCTTGTCGAGACGGCCCAGATGGGTAACGTCAACGGTATCGCTAATGTTGTCTCGGACCACTATAGGTCACTCCGGCTGTAGGTCTGTTTTGATAAACTGTATACTACTATAATTAATTCAAGCTCCCTGAGACCAGGCATCCTTCGGGAATATGATCCCTCAGCGAGAAACTCCGGTGTCCGTTGCGGTGTCGGGGAGCCGCCAACGACCACCGTAGACACATCACTTACCCGTGTGGGTGATCAACTGCCAGGTACCCGACCTATCATGGTTTCTGGAGAGTCACTGCACCATCCGCCGGACGAACACGAGGAGTACCCGCCGATTCGCTGTGATGCATGTCGGACTGCGCTGCAGTCCCCTGACGGGATGCCGTCGTTCCTGCTGCTCGATCAGTTGACGGTTCCACTTGTCGGCTGTACTGACCACCTGACGGAGTTCACAAGCGTCTGTGGGTATACGACCACAGCTACCGCTGAACTGCTAAACCACAGGCCCGCTGGCGGTGTCGGCTGTCCGAGCTGTCACCTGGCAGTACACAATCCACAGCAGCCGGTCGTTCAGGTTCAGGACGGAGCCGTCGCCGTACTCGCGTGTCCGAGACACCAATCCGAGGTCATCAACCGGTTTCACGCGGGACTGGACACACAACACCAGCTGACAGCGCAGTTCGAGACGTTCTCCTGAGGCGGCTCTTTTTTGACGAATACGGCCCGGAGTCTCCCGTCATAGCCATCCCGCACAAGCGCACTGCAATTCGCGACACCGATCAGACGGTTTCGGCGAGATCGTATGCGAAGTCTCTGTCGATGGTGAGCCAGTGTGTCGTGCGTTCGCTCTGTGGGTCGTAGATCGTGAGTTCGGTTGGTGCATCTCGGTCGTCGACCGCCCAGCTAAGCGCTATGTCGGGGCGGTTCGGAGGACGGGAGTCGTGGTTGTTCGTTTGCATGGATATCGTAGATCTCGGGTAGTTATCGCGGGTAGACGCCGGGCAGTCGATGGCCCCTCTCAGCTGATTGGTCGCCGACTGTTATTCGATCGCCCGTACCGTCCCGGACTGAAGCGGTGACTCTCACAGTTTAGCGGAGGGCCGTTCTTACAGGACGTACGTAACGACAGCAAGCACGACGAAGATGATGACGAGCCATTTCGCGATATCCATACTGATGCCGGCGACACCCCGCGCGCCGAGAACAGCGGCGACGAGCGCTAGTATCAAGAACAGGACCGCGAGTTCGACGAGGTTGCCGCCGCCGAACTGCAGTGGTACTGCCTGCATTGCAGCGACGCTCTCCAGAACGCTACCGGTTGGTAACATGTTGTTACATTGAGTGCTTGTCTATATCATCCCCCTACTTATTCACTGACAGTCTTTTTTTGATTACCTGAGAGAACGTGACCTGGGCGTGGACGGTCGCCGGCGCATTTCCTCCATCAACTGCTGTCGTGAGTCCCACCTTGGAGTCTCAGACTAGTCTGTTCATTAGATTCAATATATTGGTTCAACCGAATGATTGATACGATTGATTGAACTGTTTGGTTGAACCAGATGGTTGAAGCAATGGGTTATTTGAACCAATGGAAACAACTGCCTGGTATGCTCTCATACAGCACGTACAGCGAGGCTGGTGGGGTCGGCAAAACCACTACCGCCGCAAATCTGGCGGCAGCACACGCACGCGCGGGACTGAAACCGCTGGTCGTTCCGCTAGACCCACAAGAGGGTAACCTTTCTCGGTTGTTCGGCGTCGACGGGGACCGCTCGAAGGACGTTGATCACCTTGCACGGCATATGATAAACCGTCCGAAGGGTGACTTCCAGGACCTTATCGCCGAGACCGAGCACGGCGTCGATCTCATACCCGAGCATAACCAACTTGCCGACCTCGGCGATTGGCTGCGCCGTGAACAGGACCAGGCTGCTGCAGTCGGGGACGCGTTCAACATCCACGCCGCGTTACTGAGTACGCTCGCTGACGCCGGTATTCGGGACGAGTATGACGTTCTGATCTGTGACCCGCCGGCGACGGAAGGGCCACACCTGCACAACGCGATCAACGCCACTCGGTCGCTCGTGATCCCTGTCGAACCGAGTGCGAAGGGACAGGCTGCTGTCGAGGGTCTTGAACAGCTCGTCGCCGGGCTAGAAGACACGCTTGACATCGACGTTGGTGTACTCGCCGCCGTGCCAGTGGGTGTGAAGGGAACGAACGACCAGGAGCGCGTTCTCAGCGAGATCCCGTACTCGACGCCGGAGATCTTCGGTGATCGGACATCGCTGATGGAAGGGTCGTGGGCACAGCAGTGTTCGGCGTTCACGTACGTCCGCGAGCATCGGAGCCGCCGTCGTGACTACGAGCTCGAAACGCTTGCGCAGTACGACCGACTAGCCCGCTATCTCGAAGAACAAGCTGGCATCGAGGCTCCGAACCCACCAGAACCCGGCGCGCTCGAAGAGGTGGCCTAAATGGGGGGTATGAAGGAAGGGCCTGGTGAGGACCCCTTTGCCGATGATTCAAACGACGATACGCAAGCGGACCCGGAGCCGGAACCAGTGACCGACACACCCATTTCTGATGAACCGACGACTGATCCTGCTGACCCGATAACCGAACCCGAAAGCGATACGAATACCGACATGAGTACCGACCAGATCCCGTATGTCATCCGTCGCCAGACCGTGAAAGAGGACCGTGACAACGAGCACGTCGCATTCCTGCGGGACGAATACGCTGAACTGGAAGACCAGATCAGGGCTGACGTGGCCGACGAACTCGATATGCGCCCGAAGGACGTGTCGGTGACGGACTTGCGCGAGGCGTTTGTCGAACTCGCGGCGGAAAACCCTGCTGCCGTGGCAACAATACTGGAAAACTGGGGCTACGAGCACCTGAAATAACCTGAATCCTCCGCTGGGGATGCGCCGTCAGGATTCGCGCCACTTGTGGCCACACTCGATGCAGGTGAACAGCCGGACCTCGTAGGAGCCGCCGGGCTTGGGCAGCATCTCGTAGGAGGCCCGATCGCTGTCACAGTCGTCCGCCGGACAGGGCTCCTGCATCGTCTCGGTGGAGCCCTGGGTCGCGTCGGCCACGGCGGGTGCCCCGTCGTCTCGCTGACCATCCTGTGTCGCCATCGCCGCTTCTGCTTGCGAGTCCCGCGGCTCCTCGTTCTCACAGGAACGACACACCCACGTGTCGCCCTCCGTGTGCATCAGCGAACCACACTCGTCACAGAATTGCATACACCGGAGGAGTACGGTCTCGGATATATGTGTTAACTTCCGCTCCGTCGGCTGTGTTGAAATCCTTAGAAAGTTATATATTCTATCTATAGTAACAATTGAAACGATTTACACACTGATCGCACCGCTGTCGTGCGATCAGGTGTGCATTGATTTTCAATGGCTACTATAGGTTGTGGTTAGTGTAGGGACTCACATTCCAGTCAGCCCACCGACTTACCCGAAACCTGTCAGGAATGCCGTGCGAGAGACAGAGTGTGTAGTCAGCACGTCCACTGTCGGTCTCGTCTATCTGGAAACCGAGGGTGGCTCACTCGGATAATCAGAACCACGCAGAGTTTCAAAATGCTATCGAATCACAAGGCTTCGGGTAGTAGGCACTGTATGGCACCATCAAAGCCACAGGCGGACCAGTCAACGACGGCGGAACCCAAGAGCGGCGTATTGGAGGATAACCAGATTGATGTGAAATTGAAGCTTGCCGGATTGTGGACCTCATTTATGTTTTTGTATGTATATGTAGACGTTTTGGGATTTTATAAGCCAGGGACTATTGAGGATATACTCATAGGACAAGTATTCACGTTCCAAATTTCGCCATTATTCATTATGATCGCACTAGTATCAGTAACAATTCCGGCTTTAATGGTTGCCCTGTCTCTGACATTGCCGGCAAGAGTGAATCGCTGGACGAATATCGTCCTGGGAATACTCTATATTCCGTATTCATTATTCAATTTAGCGGGTGCGGGATCTTGGCCACATTATTACTTTGGTGCTGGTGTAGAAGTTGTTCTTCTTGCACTAGTTCTCTGGTATGCCTGGAAATGGCCGAGGACCCCGGTGGACGCAACCCAAAGGGCTGAGGCGAACGACCGGAAGACAGTCCAGCCTCAAGATTTCTGAAGGTGCGTCGTTCGTCGAAACGTCGAGCGCAACCGACCACAGGGGGCCATCTCCTCGGTGAACCGAGAGGCGAATTGGGATCCGCGACTCCGTGAGAAACCGCACAGGTTCAACCATTTGGTAGTAGCACAGCCCCAACATTCAAAATAGTCCGTCGGGCCGTGCAAGACACGCGCGCTGTATCTTGCACGGGTATCAGAATATCTCTCTAGATTGGTCGAAACCTCGACGGTCGATACGCAGGCTTCAGCGAGCACCTGTTTCAGAATATAATATGTCTGAAAGGTAGGGGTTTCAACAGAGCCGCTCCGTCATTATTCCAGGCAACTGCGCAGGCTGACTGTGCTGGGTTATCGAAGCGGCAACAGGCAACGTTCGAACGACATCATCACATATTCAGACAGATATCACGACCCGGTGCTATTCTGATTGGGTAGCCAGAACACGGGTTGGCTCATTCCGGGATGTCACCCCCGATTATGTACTGTTGGTAGTCGGGTTCTTCGCCCCAGAATACCGTATCCATCAGCGGTTCGTGCTCGACGTTCTCAACCCCGTGCTCACTAAGTAGTTCCGACAGTTCCTCAGGCGGACGGCCGTCATACAGCGGCAAGTCCTCGTGGATGTCTTCGTACCCGTCGAACGCACCTGCGAAATCCCAGTGACCTTCGATGAGAATGAGCCGACCACCGGGACGGACAACTCGGCACCACTCCTCTATTGCCTGGCCCGGAGATGGAAGCGTCCAGATGAGATGCCGAGAGGTCACCATATCGTACGTGTTGTCGGGCTGTTCTAACGTTTCAGCATCACCGACACGGAAATTGAGGTTTTCGTCTTTCTCACGAGCCTTCTCACGGGCTTTCTCCAGCATTTCGACTGAGTAATCGACGCCTGTGACATCGTGACCGAGCTCCGCCAACAGGAACGAAATTACGCCAGTACCGCAGCCGACATCAAGGGTCTGTTGCGGGGGCTCACCTGTCCAAGACCCCAATACCGAGAGCCATGCTTCATGCTGTTCCTCTCCATGGAGTGCATGGTGGCTATCGTCGTCGTACGTCGCAGCCCGCTCGTTCCAGTACGTCCGGACCTCCTCTTTGATATCGTCAGCAGACAATTCGGATCCTGTCATTCAAGGTCATCTTCAAAACCGATCTGCTGTTATGTAATATTCTCGATTTGAGCATGTGAGTGACACTCAGGGCCCCCTTTATTCGTCACGCACTGTCGGTATTCTATCTCCGGCACTTGGATATGGTTCGCCCTTTAGAATTCTCCAGTCACCGGCATTTTCAGATCGGTTCTATTCCCCTACAGAAGGGTGTGACGCTGGGAACGGGACATTTCGGTTCAGAAGACGCCAACGATGAATCCGATGCCCATGATGGCCAGGACTGTCGCGGAAAACAGCGGAAGGTACGGTGTGTATCGCTTGACCGTTGCCTCGTGCTCCTGATAGCCAGCGATGAGGAGCATCGTCAGCCCGACAATACCCAGAATGACTGTCAGCGCGTACGCGGCCATTAGTTCCAGACAATAGACCGAGCCGGCACAGAGTCCGATGATCTCGAACTCCTCTTCGTGGGCGAACCCGAGAACGAATGCGAACCAGGCGATTCCGAACAGGCTGCGATTGGCGTCAGTCGCTGAGTCTGTTCTGTGTTCGTGCGAATGTCCACCCATTCCTGCAAGCCGTGCTTTCATCCGTTCATACAGCCCACCTGAGGGGTGTTCCAGCGTCGATGACGTGGCGTCGTGATCGTGAGCGGACTGGTCCGCTGTCGGCTCATCGTGGTCGTGATCATGCTGATGGGAGTGTCCGTGTGTGTACTCTCGGATACCGAGCCCTATGAGTAACACACCGGCAATGATACTCACAGGGCCGCCAATGGCGACACCGCCGATCGAGATCGGTTCGTTGAGCTGGGTCAACTGAAAGTACGATTTCGCGTAGAAGAACACGCCGACCATCGCCAGACTGCTGATGAGGTGTCCGATACCAATGAGTGAACTAGCGGCGAGCCCGTGGAGCCACTTGTTGGATTGATCAAGCGCATAACTCGCAGCGACCGGCCATCCGTGCCCGGGTTCGATACCATGGACGATGCCCAACCCAATCGCACCGACCAATAGCGGAAACGCTTCGCCGTGTAGCATATATCGATTCCTCTATCCCCGCGTTATATAGGGGTTGTTAGGACTGAAATGGGGGTTCCGTAATAATCGAGGAATCAAGTCAGCGGGGGATCAACTGTAGCATATGCGAACAAGCTTGAACGTCTCAGATGACATCCTCGAAGCGTTCGACGAAACGTGGCAAGCCGAAGGACTTGATTCCCGCTCACGGGCGATTCGTGAAGCAATGCAAGAATATATCGAGGGACACTCACAGCTTGAGGAGGTTTCAGGTGATGTCGTTTCCGTTCTGGCCTTCGATTACAAGCATCACGAGGTGATTCAGGATCTCCACTCCGCCCAGCACCACTTCCAGGACATAATCGAGACGATGAGTCACACCCACCAGGGAGACTGGTGTTTAGAGACGGTCTTCTGTCACGGTCCTGCGGCACGGGTTCGTGAACTCGTGTATCGCCTTCGGGACTTCGATGGGGTTGGTCGCGTGAAAACAATGCTACTCAGGGAAACCACTCCACCTGCTCAGTAAATAACTACAGGACACCGTGTCATAGAACCGCTCAAATTCCGCATCGGTTATCGATTGGCGCGCGATACTGGTTTTGTCCGTCTCACCAACAGAGATGTCATATTCCGACACATATTTTACACCAGTGTCAAAGTCCCCAGTAATATTCCGTTAGGGTGTCATAAAACAGTTCACAAGGTGGTTTATTTCAGGACTTTTGCGAGGAGTTCTCTGCTGAGTACGTCTGCGAACCGACCAATAATGATATAATTCGCAACAGAGCCACTGTGAGGATATTGGTGAACAGGTGGTTATATTGATTTCGTAACAAGATATTTCGGTGAATGTCTCTCTCTATGAAGAACATTGACACGCTACAAGAGGCTATTACACAAATCCAGTTTGCTCAACAGGAATTGGAGGATGATAATGTCTCACAGGACCTTGAGGAAGCTATAAAACCGCTTCAAGAATTGGTGGAGTCCTTGGAAAAAGAAGCTGAAAATCAGTATTGGCCCAACAGGATGCGTAGTCTATACGGGCTGTACTGACCAGTTTAGCTTGGGTGTGTCAGCAGTTCTCTGACATCCTCATATTCCGTCTTAATCTCATCATTGTCTTCCTGTTTCGTATCCTTCTGATACTCTTTGGTCCCTGTTACAGAGCTTCACGATCCAATTGAGGCAGTTGTGCGGACAATTCTCAGCAAAGCGCATGAGTAACAGTTGAGACAGGGTTCTCACTGTTCGCCTCGGTCTCGATGGCGAGGCTGACGCAGTCTATGAGGTCGAAGCAGCGAAAGAACTCGAATTCGATGATGAACATTCGGACGGCGGGGAGTCCCGGACGCAATGACAGGCGAAGGTGTTCCAGCAACCCCGAGCGTTCTAAACACGACTGTCCTCTCGAATTTTGCCTACATCGACCAGCTGTGAGTGATTGCAGGGCTCTCTGGGATCTGTGCGGTTCCAGTCGCTCGCGAGGAACTCGAATGCGGCGTCAATAACTATCCGTATCTCCAGTCAGCTCTAGACTTCTTTGACGACGAAATTCCAGTCGCAACGATTTCAGAATATCGCTGACAACACTAACTGTAGCCCCAACAGAGGTTCGAAGGATGAGGTAGTAACGACCGAAACACGGAGTGCAACGGGATTTGTGCTACTTTCGGCAACAGCAATTACTTGTCAGAAGATCGATAGAAAGAGGACTGTATCCATGAAATTTATTTCGTCGAAATATGGTTGAATGTCATTCATTACTCCTTCTCACGATTCACGAATGACTCCGTAACGACAGCGAATAAATAATACATCCGATACCGACGATTTTGATGCTATTGCTCACTAATGGTGAATACAGAGTATACACGATCAGATCGAGCCTGAACTGTAAGCCAGCTATCGAAATTAGAAGCGATGCGATTGGAGACACAACAGTAATGAGTGCGAGCCCGGCCGCGAGAAACAGCATCTGTCGTCTATTACTTCTACGATACCCTTGATACGCTTGGTAGACAATAAATACCCCCATCCCAACAGCGAGTAACGTCACTGCTAGTAGAAGCAGGGAGTAGGGGGGAATCACCGACGGGTCAATTTGGAGCGATTGCATTAGATTTCTCCCCACAGTTCGGTGAAACGGTCCGCCATTTTTTCAGTCGGTTGTTCTTCGACTTCGATCTTGAGTGTATCATTTTCTAACTCTATTGTGAGGCGTTTGAGCCGTGCCTTGTAGACACTGTAGTGGTGGCCACCGTCTTCGATCTGGGTTTGTTCTTCAAGGAGTCCACACTCGATGAGCCGTTCAGTGCGTCGATAAATCGTCGGGAGCGACGCATTACACTCATCACTGAGTTCCTTCGCCGACTTTGCCGTGGTGTTTGTTGCCGTGAGGATTGCGCGAGCGTACTCATCGTCGAGGAGGGCGTAAATCTCGCTCGACTGGGGATCCTCACTCACGTGTAGTCATTCTCGCAGGCATGCTTGGTATGCGTGCCGATTTTCTGGGTCTGAAAATGTACTCAGACTATTTCGCTACACAGAATCAGCGCCATCTCAGCATCGTTCCCCGGAAGATTTCTGCGTGTGTCTTTGCCTGCCAAACGAACGCGTTACCTGGCTCTAAAGCAGTTTTTCTGGCGTGGAAAATCTGCATTCCTGTTTAATTCCCCACACTCCCTCCATTTTCTCGTGATACGAGAACCGTTGCAGCACACACTTTCCGGTCAACAGCTACGATTACACTGTTTCTGCGGGCTGCGACCCCGCTCACAGCCATCACGTGAGGAGACACAATGAAGCGGAGCAGTAGTGCGAGTATCCTCTTTGCTGTTGTCGTAGTGACGGTTGCGAGTGGTACTGCCGTCGCCGCCGTAACCGGGAGTCCCCAAATCGAGGTTACGTTTGCCGACAACACTGTCTCGCCCGGCGAGGAGACGACGCTTGACGTTGTACTCTCGAACAGCGGTGACCTCGACAGCGGGTCGGCTACCAACCCAAGTCTCAACAGCGAAGTGACGACTGCCCGGAGTCTGAGCGTGGATGTTAGTTCCGGCGACGCCCCGATGGCGATTACCACGACCCGACAACAGACTGGTGACCTCGCCACGGGATCGCCCCGTACAGTGTCGTTTGATATCAGCGTCAACGACAGCGCTGAGGCCGGCACCTATCGCATCCCCGTGAGATTGGAGTACGACTACTACAGCCTCGTCGCCGAGTCTACGGGAACCCGTAATGAGGGAAGCGTCTCGCGGACAGAATACGTCACCGTGCATATCAGCGATGACGCCACGTTCGACGTGATCAACGTCGACTCCGACACTCGCGTGGGATCGACAGGCGGTGTCGAACTAACCGTCCAGAATACGGGCGAGACAGCCGCAACCGACGCTGCAGTGACGCTGTCGAGCCAGAACGGCGAGTTTACTGTTGGCGGTGGAGAGCAGAGTTCCCGCTTCGTCGATGCGTGGGAGTCCGGCGAAAACAAAACCTTTGACTATCAGGTCGGGGCGTCCAGTGACGCCAAACCTAATCCGTACAACTTCCGCCTGTCCGTGGCGTTTGACGACGCCAAGGGCGTCCGAGAAGAATCCGTTAGCAGTACGGTCGGCATCGCCCCCGCACCCGAACAGTCGTTCGCGGTCGTCAACACCTCCTCGATGGTGCCTGTCGGCAACACTGGGGAGTACGAACTGACGCTTCGCAACGACGGCCCAGTCACCGTCAACGACGCAGCAGTGACGGTCACCTCACAGAGCAGCGACATCACCTTCGGTGGAGCCAGTTCCACCTCGCAGTTCGTCGGGGAGTGGACCCCCGGTGAGGTCCGAACGGTGACCGTCGACGCGACTGCGAGTTCGAACTCTGAGGTCCGTTCGTACGCGCTCTCTGCATCGGTCCAGTACGACGACCCTGAGGGCGACACGGGCACCGATGACAGTCTCTCGCTGGGTATCGAGACCACGCCGAAACAGGAGTTCTCGCTGTCGGACGTTTCTGGGGGACTGCGTGCGGGCCAGGACGGCACGCTCGAAGCGACGTTGGCCAACGATGGTCCCCGGACCGTCGAGAACGCCGTGATTAACTGGGAAAGCGACCACTCGAATCTCTCCCCGCAGGAAACCCAGTACGCCGTCGGCAATCTGGAGCCCGGCGAGTCGACGACGGTGGATTTCGGCGTCGACGCCTCCGACAGCGCCCGCGCGGGGCCACGTCAGTTCGACTTCACTGTCGGCTACACGGACGACAACGGTAATCAACAGTCGAGCGATACGCTGTCGCTCCAGTCCGACGTTGCCGCCAGCGAGGACGAGTTCGACCTCGCGGTCGCAAACCGAACGATTACCGTCGGGAACGCACGGGTCGTCTCGGTGGAAGTGACGAACAACCTCAACGAGACGGTTACCGATATCGAGGCACGGCTGTTTGCTGACGACCCACTCAGCATCAGTGGCACGGACACCAGCTATATTGAGTCGTTAGCGCCCGGTGAGTCCGCGACACTGGCGTACGAGGTGTCGGCGGCGTCCTCCGCGACAGCGGGAAGCACCTATCCGATGGCGTTCGACTTCCGGTATACGGATAGCGATGGCAACACCCACCTGTCTGATACGTTCAGGAAGCCAGTTGATGCGGCTCCCCAGAGCGGCGGGGGGCTACCTGTCCCACTCCTCCTGGGGCTGGGCGTAGCTGTCATCGGTGGTGCGGCAGTCGTTTACTGGAGGCGCGACTGATGTCACTGGCGGAGCGAGTTGAAACGGCGACAGAACGCCTCAACACGACAATCGTGGACCGACCACGAGCGGTTATCGTCGTATTTCTGCTTGTCACAGGGGTCTTCGTCGGCGGTTTAGGATCTGTGCAAGTGAGCGCCGGCGGCCTTGACTCGTTCACCGAGGGACTACCGGAACAGGAGGCCGAAGACGAAGTCACCGAGAATTTCCAGGGCCCGTTTCAGTCGGACACGCAGGACACGACACAACTCATTCGGACGGATAGCAACGTTCTGACCAAAGAAGCACTTGTCCGTGACGCACGCCTTATCGAACGCGTTGCGGACCGTGATGACCTTCGGATGGAATCGGCCAGTGGTCCGGCTCCAACTATTGCACGGCATTTGAATCCGTCAGCGACAACACCGGAAGCATACCGGCAAACGCTCGAACGCGCCCCCAGGTCTGACATCAGACAGGCTGTTCGAGAACTCGAATCGGAGTCCCGGCTGCGCGGATCGGTATCAAACGATTTCAATCCCACTAGCGTCTCAGCGTCTGCATCAATCACGACGATCTCACATGATTTCCCCAGTAGTTTTGACGATCTGACTGCTGTCCAGACGGGCATCCAAGGGGTTGCTGACGATATGCCGGGCGACGTTCGTGCGTTCGGGTCAGGAACGACCGAAGCAGAGATACGGCAGTCTATGTCGGATTCGCTTCTGATTGTGATGCCGGTAGTGATACTACTGTTGCTGTTCTTCCTAGTGGTCGCATACCGTGACCCCATCGACGTACTGCTGGGACTGGTGACGCTTGTAATGACGATTATCTGGACGTTTGGATTCCTTGGATACACAGGGATTCCGTTCAGCCAACAGATGATCTCGGTCCCGGTGTTACTGCTTGCTGTTGGCGTTGACTTCGGTATCCACATCATCAATCGCTATCGAGAAGAGACAGCGCGCGGGTTTTCACCAGTTGAAGCGATGCGAGAAGCGAACGACCAGCTCATCATAGCGTTCGTCATTGTGACCGTAACCGCAGTGTTCGGATTCGGTGCGAACGTCATCTCGACCCTGACACCGATTCGGAACCTGGGCATCGCGTCAGCAGTTGGTATTCTCTTCACATTCCTCCTCTTCGGGGTATTCTTACCCGCGGCCAAGTTGGTGAGTGATGACGTACGGACCCGTTTCGGTGTTCCGGAATTCAACTCCGCCCCGATCGCGTCAGAGGATTCAGTCCTCGGACGAATGCTCGCGTTTCCGGCACAGGTGAGCCAGCACGCTCCAGTGGTGATCGTCTTGGGCTTGCTCCTGTCAGGTGGTCTGATGGGCGCGTATGGGTCGGGTGTCGGCACCTCGTTCGAGAATGAAGATTTCCTGCCCCCCGAGGAGATTCCGGCGTACCTCACAGAGTTGCCTGAGTCGCTCAGTCCAGGTGAGTATACTATCACGTCGACGATCAATCTGCTGGATGATAAATTCGGGAGCAGTCAGGGCAGTACTGTGAAAATATATGTCCGGGGGAATCTCAAGCAAGATCACGCGCTCGAAGCTCTCGCCGCTCCGAACGACAATCCTCCGGAGTCGCTTGCAGTTGGACCTGGCGGGCAGGCAGAGGCACGGAGCATCGTGACCGTCATCAAATCTCACGCGAACGAAAACGAAGAATTTGCCGCCTTAGTCGCCCGAAACGACCAGAACGACAACGGCATTCCCGACCAGAATCTCGAACAGATTTACGACGAACTGTTCTCGTCTTCGGCGAGTGACCGGGCCCAGCGGTACCTCACTGAGGATTACCGGTCCGCACAGATCGAATATCGGACTGATCCCGACGCAACACAGACAGAAGTGACCGCTGGTGGGGCTGAACTAGCAGACAGACTTCGGTTCGAAGCGACAGCCACGGGAAGCGTCGTCGTCCTTGCGGCGGTGATGGATCTGATCTTCCAGTCTGCGATTCAGGGGCTGGTCATGGCAATCGGACTGACTGCCGGGTTCCTTGTGATTATCTACGGCATCTTGGAACGGAAGCCACTGCTCGGCGTGGTCAACGTCTTCCCGATACTGGTGGCAATCGCGTTCTTGCTCGGGACAATGCGATACCTGAACATCACGCTAAATGCACTGACAGCAACGATCCTCTCTATCTCGGTCGGGGTCGGAATCGCCTATTCAGTGCATACGACCCATCGGTTCATCGACGAATACGATGCGACGACAGGCGCACACGAAGCGATGATGGTCACGCTGACAGGGACCGGCGGTGCATTGTTCGGCAGCATGCTGACAACCGCCCTGGGGACTGGTGCGCTCGCACTAGCCATTACCCCGATTCTCGGCAACTTCGGGGTCCTGATCGGCCTGAGTGTCACCTATTCGTTCCTCGCGGCGGTGATCGCACTCCCACCCGCAGTGTTGCTCTGGGAACGAATACACCAGTGGGATCTTGACCTATTGGCGCGTCTCCGTCCCGCAGTCTAGGCGATATATCCTTTCGACTGGGAGACGCTATTTTTCAGGGAGCAGCACTCGTCACAACGGTGGATGGCTAAATACACTCCGAATATGTGCGATATACAGTAATTTGTCGGGTTCCGTCGCATCTGATTTCAATTCGTATCCGTAGATTCCTGTTGCGATGACTCGTGCTTTCGGATCGAACTCACCGATGATACTTCTGTGGTCGTCAGGGAGAGCCATCTTTGAAAACGTCCCTGTTCTACTTACACTATTTCAAAGTAGTCAACTATTTATGAATAGTATACAGTTGTAGAATAGAATATCATCTATACCATTCACGACGGAGTTAAGTTGAAAGCGGTTGATACCATTGAATAGTATGAGTGGTCCAGATAGTAAGAATAGCATAGATCGAACGAATAGCCCAAATAGTCCATATGAGTCGGCACAGACCGACGGAAACCACCGAGCTGTTTCGGTGTGTATGCTGAAGGGGGGCGTCGGCAAATCAACGATCGCTGTCAACCTCGCACGGCAGTTGGCCGCACAGGACCACGACGTACTGCTCATCGATCTTGACCCGAACGGCCACGCCTCCGTCGGCTTAGGGTTTGATGACCAATATCACAACACTGAGGAAACCATCGGCGACGTTTTCTTTGACGATGCTGACCCGACCTCTGTCGTCTACGATACCAGCTACGAGTTCGATATTCTCCCGTCCAGCGAGGATTTAGAGCAAGTCGAGCGGGAGATCGTCGTCGGCGACGTGTTCCAACCATCTGCGCTGCTCAAGCGGGAAGTGGTTGATCCACTCCTCGGGGACACGTATGATTACATCGTCACGGATTCGCCGGCGTATCGGTCCCGACTTACGGACAATGCGCTCGTCGCGACGGCGAATCTGGTGCTTCCCCTCGCACCTGGGAACGAAGCAATAGCCGGCTTAGAACGGACCATCGAGCGACAGATCTCACCCCTTCGGCAACATATGGATGTCGATGTCCTGGCGCTGGTTCCGAACATGTTGAATGCCCGTATCGACCAACAGACCCAGGATCGCCAGTTGCTTGAACGGCTCAACTCGCACGATAATCTCCAGGACCGTATCCCGAACTTCGCGCGGATCACTGACTGGGCGGCCGTCGACGCCGGTGAAATAAAAGCCGCACCAGGTATCCGGGACCGTACCAGCATCACGAAGGCCTACGGCGAGCGCAAACCGCTCCTGGACTACGATCCTGACTGTGACCAACTGAAGTGTTTCGACGAACTGGCTCACATTGTCGAGGCAGGGGAGGTGGTCCGCCATGGCTGAGGACGACCCGTTTGCTGACCTCGGAGAGACGCTTGCGGACGAGCCGGATGACGACTCACAGGATACGGACGGGGTATCCGAATCGGAGGCGACTGAAGAAACTCCTGCCCAGGAATCGGTCGAGCCCCGGGACCCGATGACCGATACTGCGTTCAGCTACGAGGCTGCCAAACAGCGTCCCTTCTATGCTCGTGAGGCGACAATCGAGGACTTCGATTCCTGGCTGAAGTACGAATTAGAGAGACAGCTCAACCAACAGGGTTACCAGAACATCGTCGTTCGGGAGATGACCGACGCCCTTCTACGAACCGTCGTAGAGGAAGACCTTGTCGACGAAGTGGCCGACCGGTTCGAACAGGCCCGCGAGTCTTCTCCTTCAGAATCGACTGAATAGCGTACTATTCCAAAATAGAATACTATTCCACAATATTGTAACAGCAGTCCCAGAAGGGCTGAATTCCCCGCTTGTACGGCGGAAGTTACCGACAGGCGAAACGATTCGCTCCAGATCGACATCGCCTCGAAGCGGAACGAGAATTCGCTCGATTGAGCCGATTTTGTGACGTATACGGTCGGGAGTAGCAGTCTCGGGTTCGAACGATGGGGTGACGAGTACATCCGAGAGCCAGGGCTGTAGTTGGTCCCTGTCACTGGCGTGCAGTCCGGCGACTATGCTGACCCGACGAACTGGTGGTATCTGTCGGTCACGAAAGTGATTACCGCCGCTATAGTCCTCTTTCGGAACCAACTCGGGCAGTTACGAACGTCTCCAAGGGACCGGAGTACTGCATGAGCAGTGAGCCGAGTATACTCATCGCCAGCACATATCCGACAGAGAAGGCGTAGATTGTCTGTGCGATATCTGGTGTGAGTGATGTGCCAGCCCCGGCGAGTGCAACAGCAGCGATAATCAGTGAGAACTCACCGCGAGTTGCCAGTGCGACCCCGACACGGGTCGACCGGCGCGCATCCAAGTCGTAGACGTGACCGCTGAGAAAGCCCGAGACGAGTTTCGTCGGCGTCGTCACGACGACGAGGACAGCGATGAGTCCGATAACGCCGATAAAGAGTGTCGGGTCGGTTATGAGACCAATCCAGAAGAAGAAGATCGCTGCGAACGTATCTCTGACTGGTTCAAGCAACTGTTCGAGGTCGTGAACGTAGTCAGTCGACGAGAACGCCATGCCGGCGAAGAAGGCGGCGACAGCTTCACTCACCCCGAGCGCGAGCGCGATACCCGCGATGAGGACGGTCACGCCGATGGTACGGAGGATGAGAAACTCGTGAGAACTCGTTTGGAGGAGCCGCTGGAACCACGCGGTTCCAAAATGTACGAGCAAGAGTAACACCAGGATGAACCCGATCGCGATTCCGATGGACATCATCGCTTCGCCGAGGTCACCACCACCGAGGACGAGTGCAGAGGCGACGGCGAGGTAGACCGCGATAAACAGGTCTTCGTAGACGAGTGTCCCGAGAATCGGTTGGGCTTCGTCGTTGACGATCCACCCACGGTCGATGAGCGACTTTGTGATTATCGCAGACGACGAAATATAGACGATACCTGCGGTCAGAAATGCCGGGAGAAACGCACCAAAGAGCGCGTACCCGAGGAGCAATCCACCGCCGAAATTGATGACGAGGTCGATGGTTCCTACCTTACCGATCCGCTCTTTGCTCTCCAAGAGCCGGTCGAGATTGAACTCAAGCCCGAGAAAGAACAGGAGAAACACGATGCCGAGTTCTGCGGCGATTTTGACGAACGTCGTCTCCTGAATGAACACTGTGTCGACGACCGGGAGCGTTACTCGACCAATGACGTATGGGGAGAGGACCATCCCTACGACGATATAGAACGGAATGACCGATTGGTTTAGTCGAGACGCAATTGCGCCGACGAGTGCCACAGCGGCAAAGATGATACCGACTTCAAGTAATAGCGTGTTTGCGGCCATCGATTACTGATTGCTGGAGACCTGTGCGTCAAACCGCCCGACTGCGTCCTGCGTTCCGGCGACAATTACCGTGTCACCGGCTTGAAACGCAGTCTCGGTGAACGAGTCCGCAATGAGCTCCTCGTTCTGATATACCGCTAACACAGTGATGTTGTCGGGAGCGGTGGCGCTGACAGTGTCTCCGATAACGGGCGACGATTCGAGAATTGTAATCCAGTCGATCATCAGATCGTCGGCAAACAGCGTCTCGTCGTCATCGGATTCGATAGGCTGGAAGTACGCGCCTTCGAGTACTGTTCCGAGGACCCTGGACTCCTGATCAGTGAGTTCGAGTAACCGCTCTGGATCAGCATCCACGTCCTCTTTCCGCATCAGTTCCCGCTTTCCGGAATTGTGAGTGAGAATCACCGCGTGATCCCCTGACCGTAGCGCTATCTCGTGTTTCTTTCCAACGCCTGGCAGATCCGTTTCGGAGACATCCATACAGACCACTAACAATGTCGCCCTTATCAATACAAAGGGCTCGGCGGCCGTCAGCCAGGGAGTCGAGATTTCCTGAATCGTATTCATTTGCCTGCCACAGTTTGGACCATATCTACCAGCGGACAATACGGGACGGAGACCCCTCACTCCGAATTCGTAGTCACAGTGTGGACCGGACGGGCGGTTCACGGATCCACATTCGGAGATTGGGTTCCCTCCGTCTGCCTCCCCGCCCCAGCGACCCGTCGAAGTATCGACCACAGAGTACCGAGAAACGTTCCGATACGGTCCGCCAGTTGTTGAGTCGTATAGGGTACGAACGGACCAGACCTTCCTGTTTCCTCTGAGGGCCGGTCGGAATCCCGAGTATCCGGTGGTGGGTCTGCGGGCATTTGCTAGAAATACACTCCATCACGTTGTTACACCACGTTCATTCTGTGGAAGTCGTTCAGATGGCCTCTATGGCCTCCGAGACGATATCAGTCCTCACAAAGAGCACCACGTCGTCGCCGACTTTCAGCACGGTAGCATCCCAGGGGACAACGAACGTATGATCGTGCGTAACTGCCCTGCTGAGGACCACGGGGGACAGGTCAGCGACGCCCTCTTCGATTAGCGGAGTCGTGAGAACGCTTTCGTCACCGATTTCGCTCTCGATAGCCTCTGCTTGCTGATATTCGATGAGCGAGATATTTTCGATTGCCCCCTATGGAGAAATCCGCAAGTGGTCAGTCCTGTCCGGTAGATACACACGCTTAACAGAGAGTGGCCGTACTGACCAGTATGAGCAGTGAGTCTCCAAACGAGGAACTCCTCGAACACGTACTTCTTCCCGTCGCGAACGAGGATGACGCGTTGGCAACCGCGCGGGCCCTCAAACCCTACGGGCCGAACCACGTGACAGTTCTCCATGTCGTAGAGAAAGGGGGTGGTGTACCGGATAAGTCGCCAGTCGAGCAATCCGAAGAACTGGCCGCGGAATCGTACGCTGCCGTCCGGTCCGTATTCCCCGACGCCGACGACCACACCGCCTACGGACGGGACGTGGCTGACGAGATCTTCGAAGCTGCCGGCGAGGTTGATGCCAGCGCTATTGCGTATCGCGCTCGTGGCGGGAACCGGCTCATGAACTTTCTCTCCGGTGACATCTCACTGAGTCTGGTGACGGAGGCTGACCGCCCCGTCATTGCCCTACCCCGCGAGGATGAGATATGAGTGACGAAGACCTGGCCAAGGACCTCGGGCCACTGGCAGCCCTGACCATCGGCGTCGGAACGATGATCGGGGCAGGTATCTTCGTCCTGCCTGGGGAGGCCATCCTCAAGGCCGGATCATTCGCCTCAGTAGCGTTCATCCTCGGCGGCGTCATCGCCATGTTCACGGCGCTGTCAGCCAGCGAACTCGGCACCGCGATGCCCCGCTCAGGAGGTGCGTACTACTACGTCAATCACGCGCTCGGTCCTATGTTCGGCTCGGTCGCCGGATGGGCCAACTGGCTTGGACTGGCCTTCGCCAGCGCCTTCTACATGGTCGGGTTTGGCCGGTACATCGCTCGCATCTTCGGACTCTCCGGTAGCGTCGGCGTCGGTCCGCTATCGATTACTGTGGTGAAATTGATAGCGCTTGTCGGCGGTGCCTTCTTCGTCCTCATCAACTACGTGGGGGCGAAAGAAACTGGCCGGTTACAGAACATCATCGTCGTCTTACTTATCGGTATCCTCACTGTGTTCACGTTCCTCGGGACACTCAGAGCCGAGCCGTCGAACCTCCCGGCTGCTACTGATGTCGTCACCACTCTGGAAACTACGGGACTCATCTTCGTCTCCTATCTCGGCTTCGTCCAGATTACGAGCGTGGCCGAGGAAATCAAAGAGCCCGGAAAGAACTTGCCCCGCGCGGTCATCGGGAGTGTCGTCATCGTGACCGTCATCTACGCGCTCGTGCTTGTAATCATGAGCGCGGCCGTCCCACAGGGATTCATCGCGGACATCATCAGCTCTGACGCCGAGAACCCCATCGCCGTTGTCGAGGTCGGGAGCTACATTCAGGGAGCCGCAATGGGCGGTGCGCTCCTGTTCGGCGGCTTGCTCGCTACCGCCTCCAGTGCGAACGCCTCTATCCTCGCGTCCTCGCGTATCAACTTCGCCATGGGTCGTGACCGGATTGTCACACCAGCTCTCAACGAGATCCACCCGAAGTATGGGACGCCATACAGAGCAATTGGCATCACCGGCGGACTCATTCTCCTCTTTATCATCATCGGAGATCTGACACTGCTCTCGGGTGCCGCATCCGGACTGCACCTCATCATCTACGGCTTGCTGAATCTCGCACTCATCGTTATGCGGTACGTGAACCCCGACGAGTACACGCCTGATTTCGTGGTCCCGCTGTATCCCCTGATGCCGATTCTCGGTGTCATCCTCTCGTTTGCATTGCTGGTGTTCGTCGCCGGCGATGCCCTGCTGCTCTCCTTCGGTATCGCTACCGCAGCCGTGCTATGGTACGCACTCTACGCCCGTTCCCGAACCGAGAAACAGGGGATTCTGTCGAAGCACATCATCTCGCGCTCCGAAGAAATGCCCGACGCGGCCGTCAGCGCGGCCACTGGTGTCCAGCCCGACGGCGGGCAGTACCGCGTGATGGTCCCGCTTGCGAACCCCGCAAACGAACAGGAACTCATCACCCTCGCCAGTGCTATCGCCAAACAGCGCGGCGGGACGGTGATTGCCACCCACATCGTCACGGTGCCCGACCAGACGGCGCTCTCGGCTGCCGCCGACCGGTCTGACGAGATAGACAAAGGCTCACAACAGCTGCTCGATAACGCCCGCAAGGACGCTGAAACGTTCGGTGTCGATGTCGAGACACATACCATCCTTTCACACAAATCCTATGAGGCCATCTTCGATGCCGCCCGTACACACACCGCCGACCTCGTCGTGATGGGATGGGGGCCGGACTCACACGGTTCACCAGGACGAGCTGAGTCGGCCATGGACGAACTGACCGAGGCGGTCCCCTGTGACTTCTTAGTCCTCCGTGACCGCGGGTTTGACCCCTCGCGCATTCTGCTCCCAACCGCCGGTGGCCCGGACTCTGAGCTGTCAGCCAACATCGCGAAGCTGCTCCAGTCCGAATACGACTCCGAAGTGACGCTGCTCAACGTCGCTGACGACCGCGAGGAAGGCAAGCAGTTCCTTCAGGAGTGGGCGGCCGACCACAGATTAGAGGACGCCGAACTCCTCGTCAGATCCGGTGACATCGAGACGGCGATCGAGAACGCTGCCAACGACGCCACACTCCTGCTCATTGGCGCGACCGAGGAGGGGTTACTTCACCGACTCGTCTCCGGGTCGCTCGTGCTTGATGTCGTTGACGACGTGGAGTGTTCGGTTCTGCTGGCGGAGAAACACCGCGACCGAGGACTTCTGGAACGGCTGTTCTGACGACGAACCTCGAATTTTTAGTGCCTCTGGTTTCCGTTGCCTGAAGGAACCCTCGGACCAATTTCGCTACGGTATCTCCCTCTGTGAGAAACACGGCATCGTCCTATAGTAGCCATTGAAAAGCAATGCACACCTGATCGCATGACAGCAGTGCGATCAGTGTGGAACTCGTTTCAATTGTTACTCTAGTGTTTCTTGTTGATGTTCCGGACTGACTCAAAACAGTTCTGAAACGCTAACAGTCGCTGTGAGGATGTATCTTCCTTAGCGGGAGTGAAATGCCCGCTCGGTAAGCAAACCTACGACATGGAGGACTGAACTGCGCTACTGGATACTCAGCGGACGGGGCGCTGTCAGTCTGTGGCTATTATATTTTTCTCTCTCATATATGACCACAGGAGTCCTATCAGGACGACAATAACCGCGAGGACACCAAGTTTAACGAATTGCATTGGGGGAAGCAGTGGAAAGTCCAATTCGGGGCCGAGAAGGTGAAACACGATTCCCGGGACAGTAATGAGTGCCTCAGTTCGAGTTCCAGTCCAACCCTGAGACGGCAGGAACGCAACTACGGCGAGGAGCGCTCCATAGATGATGAACGGCAGTTGATAGAACAAGTAGACGAAGAAGAATCCACCGCTCGCACTCGTCCGAAGGCGATAGTACTGCTCCTCATAGACAATCACATACTGACCTTGGCCGGGGTTAATGTTGTCACCGTAGTTGAATGGCTCCGGAAAGTCTTCTTGCCCGTAGATCGTGTAGTAGTTGTCAGGAGATTCAATAGCTCGTCGAACAGGATCTTGCGCGGAGTTTGGGAGCCTCTCATACTGGAGTATCGGACTGTTTTCACTGATGTCGGATTCTTCGACGGGATTAACACTGAAGGAAGCTTGCTGACCCCAATCCAACATCGTGATCGGAGCACCGATGAGTGAGGCCGCAACTAAGAGGGCAAAGATAGAATGGACCAATCGACGGTTCATGAGTGGGGTGTCTGGAGGGAGAAATAAATGTCTTGTCTGAAGTTATCGCAGAAATCCTTATATTAATATCTAGACTATATGTCTAAGATAATTTACAGCCAGAAGGTTAGAAATTAAGTAAATCATGGCCACAACGATGTCGACGGATTTCGGGTCGCAGTTCTTTTACTTCGCGTTTGCGTGTCTGCTCCACTCGATTTGGCGTGCGTTCGATGTCCTCAGCGTTCGTTCGACCACCCGAGCGGAGGTCTTCGCTGGACCCGTGCTCGAAGCGGTCACTATCGATGGGCATACCCTCCACTATGTAACAGAAAGTCACACCTATAATATATACAACTAATAGTCGTTGTGAATGCGGCCAATCTATTCGTGACGGCAGTGGTCAGTACAGGTGCTTCTTTGAGCACACAAAAAGCCAAACTGTGATGTGCCTCGAATGTTCATTCTTCCTAATGACATCACTTCTAATTGCGGGAGGACAAGTTCTGCGTTCCGATATGACGGTCTCTCAAGCAGATATACTGATTGATCAGGACAGCGGTTTAATCAAGAAGATTGGCTCTGATCTCACAGCAGAGAACACTCTTCAAGCCGCAAACTCGCTTGTGACTCCTGGTTTTGTTAACGGCCATTCTCATGTTCCAATGGTATTGCTTCGAGGATGTGCAGATGATAAGCCACTGGACCGCTGGCTAGAAGAGGATATTTGGCCAGCTGAGAGCACAATGACCGCAGACGATGTTCATACCGGAGCAAAACTCGGCTTGTTAGAAATGATCAAGTCTGGAACAACTGGTTTTGCAGACATGTACTTTCATGTGCCCGAAATTGTTGCTGCGGTTGATCAAGCTGGAGTACGTGCTCTACTGGGTCACGGAGTTGTAACGACTGGGAAGGACGCTGACAAATCATTAGCCGATGTCGAAAAAAGCCTTGAGTTCGCACAAGAGTATGATGGTGCGGCAGACGGGAGAATCTCAACTGCGTTTATGCCACATTCCTTAGTCACTGTCGGAAGTGAATATCTTGAGGAGTTCGTCCCTCGGGTTCGTGAAGCAGGTATTCCAATTCACTATCATGCGAATGAGACTCTGAACGAAGTCACTCCGATAGTAAATGACCATGGCATTCGCCCACTTGATTATGCCGCAGATCACGGGATGTTGGAACCACAAGATTTCGTCGCCCATGGAGTTCATGTTGATGAGCACGAGATGACCCTCTTAGCTGAGGCAGGAACAAGTGTGATCCATTGTCCGGCTTCTAATATGAAGTTGGCCAGCGGTATGGCTCCGATCCAGCGTCTGATGGATGCAGGAGTGACAGTCGGTCTTGGAACAGATGGTGCAGCTTCAAACAATGACCTGTCGTTATTAGATGAGGGTCGTGATGCTGCCATGCTCGGTAAAATTGCTGCTAATGACGCAAGTGCTGTTCCCGCAGAGACGGTAGTTCAAATGATGACTCAGGGGAGTGCTTCAGCACTGGGCTTTCATTCAGGCGTGATTGAAGAGGGAGAACCAGCTGATTTGGCCGTCATTGATCTTGAGAAGCCACACTTGACACCTCGAAATGATTTGGTAAGCCATCTAGCTTACTCGGCAGCTGGCAGCGATGTGAAGCATACGATCTGTGATGGACAAATCCTCATGCGTGACCGTGAAGTGCTAACTTTCGAAGAGGAATCAATTGTAAAACAAGCACAACAGACTGCCAGTTCATTAGTCTCTCGCGTTTCAGGCTGATGTTCAGTACGCACACTTCTGACTACCCTTCAGGACGGTGTGAGGATCTCATCCATCTTTGCGAAATTCCATAGCGACCAGTGTTCGTCGAGTTGGTCTTCGAGTCCTTCAACGAACCCGCTCTTTGAGAACAGTGCGAAGCACTCCTCCCGATCATCTGGTCCCCATCTAACGGTCCCTGCTTTTGCCTGCAGGTCATTGACCAGCGCCGTCCCGACTGGATCCGATGTCCACTTGCACTCGGCGAACAGGATCCGGTTATCGTTCGGTGCGAGCCCCACAATATCGATCTCGTCTTCCCCGTACCACCACCGCCCGACCTCCGAGTACGGCTCGAACTCACCGCGTCGAATCCCCTCCCACACGGCTTCCTGACACACGTCCTCGAACGCGGTGGCGACGTGCATTGGAAGATCAGGGGCGATCGTTCCGTCGTAGACGATATCCGGTGCTTCTTCGATACTGGAGCGGTTCGGCTCAACGTACCGGAACCAGAACCGAAGGAACTCGTCAGTGACGCGGTACCGCGACCGCTTTGACTTCTTTCCGGACGCTGTCACAGGGACTTCCCGATCGATCAGTCGGAGCTGCCGCAACGTCTGTAGATACTTCGATAGCGGACCGACATCGATTCCCGTCGCTCCTGAGATCTCGTTCGGCGTCGTGTGCCCCAGCGCCACCGCTTCGAGAATACTCATGTACCGCGCGGGATTCCGGAGCTCCGTCCGAAGCAAAAACTCCGGCTCGTTGTACAGTACTGCTGACGGCGATAGCACCTGTGACCGGACGTTCTCCGCGAGCGATCGCCCGTAATCGAACAGCGTGAGATACATCGGCGTCCCTCCGGTAATCGCGTAAGACCGAATCGCGTCCGCGATCTCGTAGTCGATGACCTCACGGGCCTGCTGAAATGAGAACGGCTGCACGTCGAGTTGTCCCGTACGACGACCGTACAATGGGCTCTCGTGGCCGAGTACCTCAGATTCCATCGTACTCACACTAGACCCACAGAGAACCAGCATCGAGTCGGTCTCTTGGAATTGTTCGTCGACGAATCCCTGTACGTAGGATGGGACCGAGTCGTTCTCCGAGACAAGATACGGGAACTCGTCGATCACAACCACTACCGCCTCAGAACGGAGTTTCTCTCCGAGGTAGTCGAAGGCCTCGTCCCACCCGTCAATCCGTGGGGTGCGATCGTCGAAGAACGCTGCAACCTGGTCGATGAACTTCTCGCGCTGCCGACGCTCGGCTTCCTGCGCCGCGAGAAAGTAAATATGCGGCCGATCAGTACAGAATTCCTTCAGCAACTCCGTCTTGCCGACACGCCGACGCCCGTAGACGACGAATACGTCCGAGCCAGGCGACTCAAACGCAACTGAAAGCGCATCAAGCTCCTCTCTCCGGTCATAGAAAGTCATACTTTGAATAATGATTACTACGATAATGACTTATGTGTTTTGGCGCGCCCCTTCAACTGTGACTGTTGAGATGCTTCGGTTCGGCAAGAGCTACCTTCGAACTATAGTAGCCATTGAAAATCAATACACACCTGATCGCACGATAGCAGTGCGATCAGATGTGTAAATCATTTCAATTGTTACTATAGCGACGCCTGACTCTCGGAAGTGTTCATGTGCATATCTCCATCGACGTATACAGCTTCACGGTGAATGACTGCTTCTCGCTGGTAGTTCTCATCGTCTCCGAGTGGATCTTATACTCAAAATCCGCCAGTGTAGACGGGTACCAACTCCCCCCAGTAGTCACCGATAAAGAGTCATACAGTCGAGTCGGCAGCAGATTTCGCTGGCGCAACATATCGCCACGACCAACGAGTGTAAACACTGGTAGCATGACCTCCCGCCGCAATTCTCGCTTCCGCTCTCAGTGGCGTACGCCGTCTGGACTGGGATTGATTTCTGGAGATGGCTTTCAGATGATACCGATCCAATGCCGTATTTTGTTGGGATTTTCGCTGATATCGTGCAGATCGGAGTCGACGACGAGGGAGATCTACGGGCATTGCTGGGCTAACAGACAAGACTTAGTGCATCTTCTGCCTTCCTAGAATCATGTCTGAGATACCACTCACCGTCCCGGAGCCGGAACGACTCGCGGCGGCCAACGACGCAGTCCGGACGGACCTGCCACGGTTCGCTCCCGCGGCAGTCGAGTGGGAGACCGAGAGCATTGCAGACGTGACAGCGGCGGGGCGAGCAGCCGTTGACGACCTCCCAGCGCTGGACTCGCTCCCGCCGGGTGCAGAGATCGCCATCACAGCCGGGAGCCGCGGCATTCGGGACTTTCCCCCGATGCTAGCAGGGGTTATCGAAGCGTTACAGGACAGCGGATACGAACCGTTCGTGTTCCCCTCGATGGGGAGCCACGGCGGTGCAACAGCCGACGGGCAACGAGCGGTCCTCGCCGACCTCGGGATGACGCCAGACTCCCTGGGGTGTCCCGTCCGCTCGTCGATGGCGACCGTCGAAGTCGGCCAGGACGACGACCGGACAGTCTACGTTGACGCCCATGCCGCCGACGCCGATGCCATCCTCATCGCCAACCGGGTCAAACCCCACACGGATTTCACCGACACAATCGAGTCCGGACTCTGCAAGATGGCGGTCATCGGGATGGGCAAACACGACGGGGCGGAGATGATGCACAATGCGGGGTTGCGGGGCGATATGGGCAACGAGATCCGGGAGCGGGCAGCGATCCTGTTCGACGAACTCCCGATAATCGGCGGTATCGCGCTTGTCGAAAACGCTCACGACCGGGCCACGCACATCGAGGGGGTCCCGACAGACCAGATACTCGAACGGGAAGCGGAACTGCTGGAGCGTGCCTACCGGGAGCTGCCGATGCTCCCAGTCGAGGATTTGGACCTGCTCATCGTTGATGAGATGGGGAAGGAAGTGAGCGGCACCGGTCTGGATACGAACGTCATCGGGCGGACGTATTTCGAGGGAGAAACGGAACCGGAGCGACCGAAATACACACGCATCTACGTCCGCTCACTGACGCCGCCGTCCCACGGCAACGGACTCGGGATCGGTCTCGCCGATATGGTGCACGAGGACCTCGTTCGCGACCTTGATCTCGGTGACACCTACGTCAACATCGCCACGAGCGGGGAAACGAAACGGACAAAGATTCCGCTGATCGTTCCGGACGACGAAAGTGCGTTGCTACTCGCGCCGTCGATCACCGGGACACCTGATCCAGAAGAGCTGCGGATCGCACGGATCCCGAACACGATGGAACCCGGCCAGTTGTTCGTCTCGGAGCCAGTCGCCAACGACCTCAAAGACCACGAGTCCGTCACTGTTGGCGAACTCCGGGACCTCGAACTCGACGACGGTACGTTGTCCTCTGATCCGTACGGGGTCTGAGGCGAACCCGGCCGATTTGTGCGTCTCGTCGCTGCGCTCATACTGTTGGCTGTAACTATTTTAAGATATTCGCCACCCGGGGTGGCGAATATCTTTACAGACTTACAGCCGACAGTATCAGAAGTGGGTGAACTTGTCCCGTCGGTAGATGTCGATGCTGTTGATATGCGTCGGGGGGTTCTGAGCGACGGCAAAGGCGATAGCATCCGCGACCTCCGACGCTTCAGTCACCTCGCCTTCCTCGAACCGTTCGTTCATCGGGTTATCGTCCTCCGAGCCGAAATCAGTCCGGACCTCGGTGGGGTTGATCTGTGTGACACCGATACCGTCCTCGCCGACCGCTCCTTGGAGGCTCAGCGCAAAGCCGCGGATCCACCACTTCGTCGCTGCATACACAGGATTCTTTGGCCGCGGATACTGGCCGGAGAAACTCGATACGAACACGAGCGAGCCGTCCCCCTCGCGGAGGTGTGGCAAGGCCGCCTGGGCGGTGTAGAAGGCCCCGTCGACGTTGACATCCATCATCGCCCGATAGGACTCGTTGGACATCTCCTCGACGGATTCGTCGATACCCAGACCGGCATTGGCGACGACGATGTCCAGTGAGCCAAATGTCTCGACAGTCGCCTCGACGGCTGCCGCTACCTGGTCGGGGTCCGTGACATCTGTCCGGACGACGCGCGTTTCGGCGTCCGTCGCTGCCTCGACATCCGCGGCGACGGATTCCAGTTCGTCTTCGCTCCGAGCGGCGAGGACGATATCAGCCCCGTCTGCGGCGAGTTGCTTGACCGTCGCAGCACCGATACCCGAACTCGCACCCGTGACCAACGCCGTCTGTCCGGCTAACGGATTCGTACTATCGCGTGGCATACACATGTCCGCTCGGCCGAACGTGGAATATACCTTTTGTCGCTTTCGGTCGTTGTTGAGCGCGGCGAGGTGTCCCCGTCTGCCCCGACGATGATCGAGTTCGTCATTGTGTCGATGCGTCAATTTCGGCAGCAACGTCGTCGCCGGATTCAAGGAGTTCTGACAGGGGTAATTCGTCTCACCGACGGTATATTTATTGGCATTACTCGCAACTGTTAGGACATGCCACATGGGCCAGACGCAGTCCACGAGCTCATTACCGAGGCCGGCTGGTCCTATCCAGTGACATCGCGTCGGCTAGAGGAACGTCGGCCGATGGCGAATATCAGTATCGACGAAAACGGAAACTCCATGATGCTCTCCGAGTTATTACACGAGGCCGATGTCCAGCGATTCGAGAGTTACGAAGATTTGCGGAAAAAGCTCGAACCAGTCTGTGAGGCCGAGAGTACGGCGCGGCAGACTGGGATCGTCGGAAAGCTGAAAGAGACGTTCCTGGGCTGAAATGAACAAGCTACGTGCGCTTTCCTGGGGCGGTGGCGGACTGGTAGTCCTCCTTGCCCTCTGGGCAGCGCTCCACTATGACGGCCCACTGCTTCGCTTCGCTCCGGCGGTCCTCGTCGGCATCGTGGCGGCAGGTCTCCCGTTCGGTCTCGCGTATTCCAAGAGCGCAATCGAATCGCTGCGACTGCGCCTCGCCGACACTGACGAGGGATTCAGTGCCGAACAGGGGTCGGTGTTCGTCTCCACGTCGGCTGTCGACGACTCCATCGACTTCCTGGAGGCGGTGCATTCGGCGCTTCGGTCCGATGAAGAGTACGACTCGGTGGAGCGGGACTCGTTCGAGGAGGGGCCAGGTTTGACGGTTCTCCACGGCGGTTTCCACAACTCGTTCATCCGCGTTACTGCGGCCGGCCGCGTGGTCGTCACCGGCGCGTCCGAACGCACGAAGCTCCTCGCGGATACTGTGAGTGATACGTACTCGCTGTCCTTCGAACGGACGCGGAACAACCCGTTCGACGGGATGGAACCCGTTCGCGGAGCGCCACGCGTGTTCCTCGGCGCACTCGTTTTCACACTGCTCCTCTTCGGGACACACGCGGTGACCGCGACAGCGTACCCCACCGATACGTACAATCCAGCCGAGCGAGCCGTCATGGTCGGGTTCGACGCTAGCGGGAGCGTTGATCCCCGAGTCTCCGAGACGGATTCGGAGCTATCGAAGGCGGCGTTCCTCGTCGAAGTCGTAAACGAGTCCGCGACCGAGGTTCGGTGGCGCGGCAACGACACCGAACAGATCGCGGAGCACGGTGAGAATGCACTGGCGGCCTCCGATGACGCCCGATCACTGCTCGCCTCGGCCGAAGACGAGTCGCTCACACCGGCACAGGTCGAGCGGGCCAAGCGAATCCGAGCCCAGCTCGTGGCGGCCGAGCGCAACGTGGCGACCGCCCTGGAGGAAAGAGCCGACACCGAGGCACTCGAGAACACGGACTCGCTAACCCGTCTTAGCGACCAGCTGCGGGCTTCAGCGAACCGAACCGAATACTCATAGTCTCCACCGTTGATAGCAACACTGACACCCGCTCCAAAACCTGCCGAATCGAGCTACGTTCTCGGCTCGGTGAGCGCGTCGACACAATCCGAACCCAGTTTCCCCTGTTCGGGGTTGATGATCTCGGAGAGGAGCGAATCCGTGTCGACGTTGGCGTTAGTCGAATCGGTCGACGAGTCAGACGGGGCCTCGGGGAACACGACTGCGAACGTGTACCGCCCCCAGACGAGTGCAGTCCGGTAGTTGTTCGCCAGCGCAGTGCCTGCCTCCGCGGCGGACTGCTGGTCCGGCCAGCGGTCGATGATGAGCGTTATCGTCGTTCCCCGTGGGCTTCGGTAGGTCGATTCGTGTCGAACGTCGGGCGTCCAGGGAATCGTTAGCTCGTTCGGTCCCTGGAAGGTGCTGGCGTTGAGTTGCCGAACGGCTTCCCATCCCTCGAGTCCAGTGCTCAGTGCCGCATCGACCGGGACGGGCCGCAACGACGACGGGTGGGCGTCGGTTGGCGGCCGCGGACAGGCCGCAGACGACGGTGTCACGATATCGTTGTCCGTCGACGCCTCGAACAGCGACTGACTCACCGACACCGGCGTCACCGTCGGCTCGGCGTCCCCGTTCGGGTCCGAGGTTTCTGCGCTGTCGAAGTTGCCTGTCGCGACCATCGCAACGCTTGCAAACAGGAGCACGACGACGAGAACCATGCTGCCCGCTCCTCGAGGTATCGATGGCAGGGCTGGTATCGTGGACGTGAGACGGTCCAGCAGAGCGCGGCTATCGGCGAAGGAACCGGGTTCGAAGTGGTCGGCCAGGAGTTTCTGCCGCCGGTCGCGGTCGATAGCGTACAGCGCCATCCCGTGTAGCTCTCGTGCGTCGATGACACGGACCTCGTCCAGCGTCCGTTCGACAGCCGCCATTGTCCCAACGACGATTCTATCGGCATCGACTCGGCTCGACGGCGGTGTCTTCGTGAGACGAACATCGAGCGTTTCGCCGGGGGTTCCGCGAGGTGGCTGCACCAACAGTCTCCCACAATCGACTGTCTCGACAGTCCAGCCGCGCGCTTCGTACAGATCCGCGACAAACCGGGTCAGTTGCCACTGGTCGAACCGCCTGACTCGCTTGACGAACTCCTTGCGAGTCGGAAGGTGCACGGGTTATAGGCGGGCGCGGAGATCCTTGATGACATCGTCTGTACCAGCGTCTCCGCCGAGATCCGGTGTTCGAGGGGCCGAGTCGTCGGCCAACTGTTCGTCGACGAGCTGGCGAAGGCGGTCGCCTGCGGTATCCTCGCCGAGATCGTCGAAAAGCATGGCCCCGGAGAGGACCGTCGCAAGCGGGTTGGCAATCCCTTGCCCCTGGATGTCCGGGGCGCTGCCGTGAACCGGTTCGAACATCGACGGCGCGTCTCCGTCGACACAGAGGTTCGCCGACGGGGCCAGTCCCATGCTGCCCGAAATGATCGCGCCGAGGTCGGTGAGGATGTCGCCAAAGAGGTTCGACGCGACAACCACATCGAATGCCTCGGGTCGGCGCACGAAATCCATCGCGGCGGCGTCGACGAGCAAGCGCTCGACAGTCACCTCCGGATACTCCTGGCCCACCTCTTCGACGATGTCGTCCCAGAGGACCATCCCGTAGGCCTGTGCGTTCGACTTCGTCACGTTCGTCAATTTTCCGTCCCGCTCGGCGGCCGCCTCGAACGCCTCGCGCACGACCGTCTCGGTCCCCTTGCGGGTGAACACCGCGCTCTGGATCGCCACCTCGTGCTCGAAGCCACGGTGTTCGCGCCCGCCCACGTCGGCGTACTCGCCCTCGGTGTTCTCCCGGTAGACCACGAAATCGATATCACCGCCTTCGTATCCCCGGAGCGGACTCTGCACGCCTTCGCGGAGTTCGGTCGGTCGCTTGCATATCTGCTGGTTGAGCTCTTTACGGATGGGCAGCATCAGTCCATGGAGCGTCACGTGGTCGGGGATGTCGGGATGGCCGACCGCACCCAGCAAGATAGCGTCGTAATGTCGAAGCTGGTCGACGCCGTCGTCCGGCATCATCGCCCCCTCCTGAAGATACCGGTCGCTCCCCCAGTCGAACTCCGTGTACTCAATCTCGAAGCCCTCACGTTCCGCCACGTCGTCGAGTAGGGGCTTGACCGCCGCCACGACTTCGGCTCCGATTCCGTCGCCCGGTATCAGTGCAACAGTGTATGTCATACGTTGAGGTCGTGAATCCTGCGCCGCTTTCTGATCCGTATTCGCACCGGTTAGTCAGCCGTTGAATCGGACTGCTCGACCCGTGGTGTCACGCTCGTGTCGGAATACCCGTGGACCAGTGCCTCCTCGGTACGGCTGTCGAAGAGGTGGATGTCGTCCTCGTCGAACGTGACGTTGACGACATCGCCCTCTGCCGGTTCCACCTCGGATCCCGTCCGGACGCGGAACTCTTTGCCGGCCAAGTCGAGGTAGATGAAGTTATCCGAACCGACAATTTCAACCACATCGACAGTAAGCTCGATGGTCTTCTCTGGTGGCGCTTCCGGATCGATACGGACATCCTCCGGGCGAATGCCGAATATCAGGTCCGATGTCGAGGCGTCGACCGGCTCAAGCAGCCGACTGCTCACGTCGTAACTGAAGTCCGCACTCGTGATCGTGCCGGATCCATCGGGGTTCCGTTCCAGTTCAACATCGAGGAAGTTCATCGACGGCGACCCAATGAAGTCCGCGACGAAGTAGTTGGTCGGCTCGTGGTACACCTTCTTCGGTGCCCCGATTTGCTGGAGCTTCCCGCCGTTGAGGATGACGATGCGGTCGGCCATCGTCATCGCTTCCTCCTGGTCGTGTGTGACGTACACGGTCGTGATGCCAACCTCGGAGTGGATCCGCGAGATTTCGGTCCGCATATGCTTGCGAAGTTTCGCGTCCAGGTTCGACAGGGGTTCGTCAAACAGGAACAGCGAGGGCTCACGGACGATTGCCCGGCCAGTAGCGACACGTTGCTGTTGACCGCCGGACAGCGACGAGGGCTTTTTCTCCAGCAGGTCCTCGATACCCATCATGTCGGCGGCCTCCTGGACGCGCCGGTCGATCTCCTCGTCGTCGAGGTCCGTACTGAGATGGAGGCCGTATGCCATGTTCTGATGGACCGTCTTGTGCGGGTACAGGGCGTAAGACTGGAACACCATCGCGATGTCTCGGTCCTTTGGGGATTTCTCGTTGATCCGCTCGCCACCGAGCCGTATCTCACCGTCTGTGACCGTCTCCAGCCCGGCGATCATGCGGAGCGTCGTCGATTTCCCACAGCCCGAGGGGCCGACGACGACGATGAACTCGCCGTCCTCGATGTCGAGGTCGAGTTCTTCGACCGCGACGATTGTCTCTGCTTTCGTGTCGAACACCTTCGTTACCTCGTCAAGTTCGAGTCGTGCCATGTGTTATCACCTGATTTAATTTCGTAACCGCGCGATTTATGTATTCGCTCTCGTTTCACCTTGCACTATCCGGAAGCATCCGATTATCCGCCCGGTGATCCTCCCAGCCCAGCACCGACGTACCGGCGTGAGAGGCCGTAGAAGACGACGGGCGGTGCGACCAGTAGGACGAGCGAGGCCATCAACACGTTCCATTCCCGGAGCACGTCGCTCCCAAGGATGTAATAGATGGCGACGGTGGCGGTTCTGGTTGCCTCGTCCGTCGTCAGTACGAACACCCAGAGGAAGTTGTTCCAGGCGGTGAGGAAGGCGAACAGGGCCGCCGCCGCGACTGCCGGCAGGCTCAGGGGCAAGACGACTCTGAGGAACGCTGTGAGTTCGTTGTGGCCGTCAATGAGAGCCGCTTCCTCGATGTTCTCGGGGATCCCCTGCCGGAAGAAACCCTGGAGCAGCCAGATGTTCTGTGGCAGGACGAAGATGGATAGCGCAATGATGATCCCTGGGAGCGTGTTGACCAGTCTAAGGAAGTAGAACACCTCGTACACCGGGATAGTCAGGACGATCCACGGGAACATGATCGTGAACACGGCGGTGTAGAACAGCGCCTGTCGGCCCGGGAAATCCAGTCGAGCGAACGCGTAGGCCCCGGGAATTGCGAAGAACAGCGAGATGACCGTCGCGGCGACCGAGACGATGATGCTGTTCCGGAAGTACGTCTCGAACGCGAACCGGTTCCAGATCTGTGTATACGCGTTGAGTGTGAGTTCGCTCAGTGCGGGAATGAACCCGGTATCCTGGCTGATCGCTGCGAGGTTGCTAAGGATCGATGTCCGAATCACCCAGTAGTACGGGACGATGGCGAACAGTGCGAACGCGATGATACCAACGTACAGGAGTGCGCGTGAGCGTCTGTTTTCATTGAGCATAATGTATCACCTACACGTAGAGGTTCTCTTCTTCGTCGATTGCCTTCACGTAGATGACCGCCGCGGTCATCGACAGCAGGACCATCGCCATGCCGATGGTGTAGGCCCTGGCGAAGTTGTTGTTGACAAACGCTACCCGATAGGTCAGGATACTGAGGATCATCGTCCTTGTCCCGGGACCACCGCCAGTCAACGCGAACGGTTGTGAGAACTCGGCGATGTTCCACGCCGTCCGCAGCGAGAGGATGACGATCGTCGGAATCAGGAGCCGCGGGAGCGTCACGTCCCGGAACCGCTGGATCCGATTGGCCCCGGACTGTGCGGCGGCCTCGTACTGTTCTTTCGGGATGCCCGAAATGGCGGCGGCGTAGATAATCGCCGAGTAGGCGTAGTCGTGCCATGTCTGGGCGACGATAAGCGAGATGAACGGCCACATCCCCGTCGCGAGGAACGACGGCGGGTCGACCCCAATGAGACCGAACGCCTTCACCACGAAGCCAAAGTCGTTGTCCAGGAACCACATCCAGACGACACCACCGGCGAGTGGTGCGGAGAAGTACGGCGACATGATGAGGGCGCCGACCCAGTCTTTCGCGACATCACGGAGTTCGTTCAACAGTAACGCAGCGAGCAACCCGAGGGCCAGTTGCAGGAACGTCGTTCCCACGACGAAGCCAATGGTCAGGATGAACGCGTAGACGAACAGGTCGTTCGTCACGACCCAGATGTAGTTTTCAAGCCCGATGAACTGACCGGGTTCGCCCAGTCGGGTGTCTGTAAACGTCATCGATACACCCCGGAGTATCGGATAGTAAAACAGGCCGGTGAATGCGATAAACGTCGGTATGATGAACACGTATCCGGCCCAGTTCTCCCGGAGTCGGTCCATGAACGTCTCCTCGTCGAGGCCGTATCGTTCACGGATCTCTTCTCGGGAGCGCGCCTGCTCCTGTGCCATGCTAATCCGAACCAATGCCAACTGAATAAAGCTTTGCCTATCGGACCCCCGTCAGACACTGAGGGGACGACGATGTTACTGGTAAATGGAGTGGGAGTCTGACGTAACCAAGGACATCAAAAAACCGGATACCGATCGATTCAGTCGTATCGATTGGCCCGACCGGACTAGGGCGGCGTTAGTTGTTCTCTTCTTCGAGTCGAGTGAGCACACGGTCGCGGACGATTCCGGGCGTCTCCTCGGCGCTGTGTTGGCCGGCAATCGCCTGGCTGATCGTCTCGTTGATGTCCGTCCAGCGGATGGGGTCAGTGGGCCACACGTCCCACGGACCGCCCGTGTTGCTGTACTGCGCACCGTATTCGGACTGGTTTTCGATCGACTGCTGGAAGTTCTGCGGGAGGTCGTACTCCTCGAGCATCGGGTCGAGCATCGACTGCATGCCCGGGATGGCCTCGTAGTGCTCGCCCCACGCGGGGAGGACGAAGTCCTCGTCTTCCCACAGGTACTCCGTGAGCGCCCAGGCACCTTCCTGTTGCTGGTCCTCGGCGTCCTGGAAGATGGTGTGTGCCTGTTCGAGTCCCCACACGTGACCGCCGTGTTCTCCGGAGTGGCCGCTGAGGTCGTCGATACCGATGGCGTTGCCGAATTCCGCATCGAGCTGGGGGTTGGGCAACAGCATGAAGTCGCCCTCGCCGTCGTTCCAGCCGATCTGAGCCTCCTCGCTGACGGAGTACCAGCGGTTCGCCGTCGGCAGTGCGTAGGTGAACGACGCGACCCGACCGCTGAGCATCAGCGACGGGATGTCCTCGTCGCCTCGTGTCGCGGCCTCGTCGCTGCTGAACTCGTCGGCAAGGTTGACACAGGCCTTGATCATTCCGTCAGTCTTCTGGCGGTCCTCTTCCATGTCCTCGTTGGCGATGACGACATCTGGGTCAGTCCCCTCGCCGCGGATCCACGGGTCTGTTCCCTCAGTGTACGCCGTCCGGGCGTAGCCCCAGTACGACTCGAGGTCGCCCGGGACGCCGGTCTCCTCGTAGGCGATGATGTCCTGTTCCTCGTCGATTGTCTGCAAGACATCGTAGAACTGGCTCCACGTCTTCAGTTCCTCCATCGGATTCTCGACGCCGGCTTGCGAGAATGTCTTGGGCCGAATCCCGAGGTTACTGTTCGTGTGGCGGATAGCGCCGACCGCCCAGTAGTCGCCGCGGAACTCGGAGACCTGCTGGCCCGCTTCTGACAGGCCGTCGGGGAAGGAGTCGCTGCCCTCCATGAACGCCGCGTGGTCGACCAGCTGGTCGTCCCGATAGAACTGCAGACCGAGACCACCAGACTCACCGAGCGCAGGTGGGTTGCCGTTCTGCACGCGGGATGACATCGCTTGCGAGATGTCACCATAGGATGCGGTCTGGAGGTCTACCTCGTAGCCGTCGTTCTTGGAGGCGAAATCCTCCATCGAGGAGTTGAAGTGGTCCTGTATGTCACCGTTTTCGGCAGCGTTAGCGGAGAGAAACTCCACGGAGACCGTTTCGCTTCCGCCACCGTCGCCACCGCCATCGCCGCCATCGCCACCATCGCCGCCGTCGCCACCGTCGCCTCCGCCGTCACCGCCATCACCGCTACACCCAGCGAGGCCGCCGAGAGCGCCGGCGCTCGCCGCACCTGTGAGCTTTACAAAGTCACGGCGTGATGTGCCGCTGTCATCAGCCGTTGCCTGAGATGTGTCCGGTTCGCCTTGCTTGTTACTCTGTGACATGCCAGTAAACTATCAGTAGGGTGAAGATATAAACCTGCCCCCTGATTTCAACTATTTATGTCAGAACAAAATAAACAGCGCACGACAATTTATTTGTTTCCAAAACGCACCCTGAGATAGTGTGACTAACGACGACCTCGTCGCCAACGTTCGTACCGTCGCTGACGCTGTTCAGACGACACTGGGACCGTTCGGGGCGAACAAGCTACTGGTACAGCAAGACGGAACGGTGACCGCGACCTCATCCTCGACTGAATTGCTCGAGCGATTCGATGTTACCGATCCGGCCATGACGCTGCTCCAGACAGCGGCATCTGGTTTCGGAGACCGATACAGTGACGGCACCGGGACCGTCGTTACGCTCGCTGGTGCCTTGCTTCACGAGGGAGACGGACTGGCCGAACAAGGGCTTCATCCAACTGCGATAGAACAGGGATATCGGGAGGGACTCGACAGTGCTCTCGACACCATCGACCGCACGGCTCGCCCCCTCTCTTCGTTCGGAGCCGAAGCCGTCGCAAAGACTGCCCTCACGGGGACGCGTGACCTCCAGGTCCGCCAGTCCGTTGCGGCACAGATCGCGAACGTCGTCGAGAAAGTGGGAGCAGACGCGAGCGATAGCATCCGTGTCGTCTCACGCCCCGGCGGTGCAATCGCGGAGACGGAACTCCTCCAGGGTGTCGTCCTTGAGCGTGGGCCGATCCTCAAATCCATGCCCCGTTCGCCTGATCGTGACGGCATCGCGGTCCTCTCTTCCAGTGTCGACGTTCCCCACGTGGGGAGCCAACTCGGTGATGTCAGCCGTCGGGTCGTCTTCGACGCCGATTCCTTCGAGGCCAGGGAAGGGATCGCGGAGTACGAATCCGAAGCGTTCACCGAACAACTCCAGGCCGCTATCGACGCCGACTGTGGCGCTATAATCACGGAACGGGCGATAAACGAACGGGTCGAGACCCGACTCGCGGCCGAGGGAATACTCGGGATCCAGCGCGTCGATACTGACGAACTCCGGGCGATTGCCCGAACCACAGGTGCAACTGTCGTCCCGTCGCTCGACCAGATCTCTGAGTCGACACTCGGCAGGGGCTCGATCACAGTCCAGCGAAAAGCCGGCCGGGACGTGACCATACTCAAATCGGATTCCGGCGAACCGGCTTACACCCTCTTTTGCCGGGCTCCCGATCCGCGGACGGTCACCGCGTTCGAACACTCGGTAGAGACAGCCATCGCCGCAACGGCAGCGGCCGTCCGTGACGGGCGCGTGGTCCCAGGCGGCGGTGCGGTGGAGGCGACAGTGTCCCAGGCAGTCAAGGCAGAGGCCCGATCACTCGAGGGGCGTCAGCAGCTCTCTGCCGACGCGTTCGGAACGGCACTCATGACGGTCCCGCGCGTACTCGCGAAGACCGCGGGCCTCGACGGTGGCCGGACAGTCGTCCAGTTGCGGGTCGCCAGGTCGGACGGACGAGATTCGGTCGGGGTCGACGCACTCGCCGGCACGACAGCGGACGTGCTGGGAGACGATCCCATCGTCGAACCGGTCGCGATCAAGAAAGCGATACTCACGGCCGCGACAGACCTCGCGACGCAACTGATTCGCATCGATGAGCGACTGCCAGCAGTCGACCTCAGCGATGATGACGACGTTGTACCGGAAGAAGCGACCGCAGAGGGCCAGGAGACACCAGCAGGGCGGTGACGGAACGCCTGATAGTCGACGACTCACTCACGTTCCGGCCGCGGCGTGTAGCCGGGTAACTCTACGTTCGGATACAGCACCGTATCGATCGTGAGCAACTGCTCGACGATGGCAGCCGCAGTCTCGATAGCCTGTGAGAACACCCGTCGGGGCTCGACAACCCCCGCGTCCCAGGCGTCGATCGGATCGCCCGTCTGGGGATCGATGCCCGTCGCAGACCGACCGTCAGCGGCGTGGGCCGTCCGCAGACCCGTCACTGCAGTCACTGGGTCATGGCCGGCGTTCCGGGCGAGTGTCGCAGGGATACAGTCAAGCGCGTCGGCGAACGCCTCGACTGCGAGTTGCTCTCGACCGGTCACCGCCGTCGCGTGCTCCCGTATCTCCGTCGCGACCGCCGCGGCCGGTGCGCCTGCCCCGGGCAGCAGCTGGCCGTCCATCGCAGCGATGGCCGTGGTCTCAAGCGCGTCTTCGAGCGCCTCCTCTCGCCGCCTCGCCTCTTCGGCCGTCGACGCGCTCGCGACGACCGTGAGGACCGGACCCGGACACCCCTCGAAGGCAGTCCACACTTCCTCGCCCACCGTTCGCTGACTCACCCGTTCGGCTTGCCCGAGGCGCTCGTCAGTGAATTCGCTCAGGTTCGAGACGACTGTGCCGCCGGTGGCCTCTGCGAGGCGGTAGACATCTTCCTTGGGATAGGTCGCCTTGTCGATGACGGCGATTCCCGCCTCCTCGAACGGCCTGACGACCGATTCGTCAAGCTTCTCCAGGCAAACTAGCACATCAACGCCACGGGCGGCGAGGTTCTGGGCCGTCGATTCGATCCTGTCTGAGAGCTGGGCCCGGTACCTGTCCGCTGCTTCGGGAGAGGAAAGCGTCACGCCAGCACCACCGTCGAGGATGCTGGCCGTCTCCTCGAAGTCGATCTCACGGTCCAGGATCGCCACGGTCGCGCCAGCGATCGGTTCGTCGATCCCCCACCCGTTCGGTCCTGCATCCGTGGGACGAGATAGTACCAGCCCGTCGACGACGCCGCTCTCGGCTCCGGGCTGGGAGAGTATCTTCGCGTGGTCAGTGTTAATCCAGCCGTCGTCCCGTCCGGCGGCGAGCCGCGTGATTGTGGACGCCACTCGTCGGGAAAGGTCCTGCCTGACCGCCGAATCGAGATTCGTTGTCATCGTCGTCGCGGCGACATCCGCGAGCCGGTCCTCGTCGTCCGCCTCGACGGGTCGGGCGAGATCATCGAGGACCGCCCCAGCACGAGCCCGGGCGATGCCGTACCCGACGACCACGCTGCTCGGAGCGAGTCCCTGGTCGATGAGTTCGAACCCCTCATCCAGGAAGGCACCCGCCAGTAACACCGCGGTAGACGTGCCGTCGTGTAACCCGCTCTGCATGCCGTCGGCACCGTCGACGAACAGGGCAGCGACGGGGTGAGCGAAGCCATCCATGCGCTCGATGGCGTCGAAGATTCGCCCGGCGTCGCCAACGCGGACCCGTTCCTCGCGGTTCTGTTTGTCCTCCGTGACGATGAGTTTCTCCATACCGGCCGGGCCGAACGTCGACTCGACGAGGGAAACGGTCGCGTCCACGGCACCACGGACGTATCGACGCGCGTCATCGTCAGTCATCGTCCAGTTTCCTCGCTCGCCGTCGTCGAGGCGCGCCTCCGCTTCTGGATCCACGGCCATACAGGGTTCTTGCGAGGAGTACGGATTAATCCTTTGTGCGAAATTACAAATACCCGGGGGATCGACGGTGTCGCCGACAAACCTTATTGTCCTCTTGTGAGAACCGTCAGGTATGCCGTATTATCGGGGCGAGCAACTTAGTGAAGTGTATGATGGGGCTGCTCGAGACGGATACGGTTTCGTCGCGAGCAACACGACGCATCTCGACATTATGCAGGGCCTACTCGACGGAGCGGCGGATGCCGAATCCGACATCGTTCTGCAGATCAAACGCGACACCGCGGAGTACCTGGGGAACGGCGATGTCGCAGCCGGGCTCAATATAATGCAGTCGCACCTTCGCACAGTAAGCGAAATGCTGGACGTTGGCGTCTTCCTCAACGTCGACCACGTCGCGGCCGACGACGAGGAACTGATCGACGCTGCCATCGAATCGGGCGGTCCCTCCTCGATGATGATAGACGCCTCAGATTACCCTTTCGAGGAGAACGTCGAACGGACGGCGGCGGTCGTCGACCGCGTTGACGACCGCGGCGAGGACCTGCTCGTCGAAGCAGAGCTGGGGACCATCGCTGGGACCGAAAGCGGTGAAACCACCGAGGAGGCGTTCTACACGGATCCAGCGGAGGCCGTCGAGTTCGTCGAGCGGACCGGCTGTGACCTCCTCGCCGTCTCCATCGGGACCGAACACGGCGTCTCGGCCGGTGTCGACCTCGACCTTCGTGTCGATCTTGCTGCCGAGATCCATGCAGCCCTGCGCGACCACGGCTTCGAGGTCCCTCTGGTCGTGCACGGCTCCTCGGGCCTCACACCCAAGCAAGTCTCAGCGTTGATGGAGACGGGTGTCTGCAAGCTAAACACGAACACGCGCTACCAGTACGAGTACGCCCGCACGGCCTGTGAGTTCTACCACGACAACGCCGACGCCATCCTCCCGCCGGAGGGGGTCGTCGACGACCGCGCGACGTTTTTCGCCGACGCCGACTGGGCTCCCGACAAGAGCCGGTTCAACCCGCAGGTCGTCGGCCGCGCAGTCCGCAAACGGATCGCGGCTGTCCACGCCGAGCTGGCCGAAACTGCCGGGAGCGCGGGGGAAAGCCACTTTCTGAAGGGAGCGTCTCGATGAGCGAGCTCGTACTCGGAATCGATGCCGGACTGACGGCGACCAAAGCTGCGCTGTTCACCCCAGATGGAGAAGAGGTCGCAGTAGGGAGCCGTGAGACTCCGACGAAACGCCCCGCCTCCGACCACCGGGAAGTCCAGCTCTCGGACCTGTGGGAAGTCACAACCGAGGCGGTCCGCGAGGTGCTCGACCACGAGAGCGTCGACCCGAAAGACATCACGGCAGTCGGCGTCGCCGGCCACGGCCACGGCCTCTACCTGCTAGACGAGTCGGGGAGCCAGGTCAGGCCAGGGATCAAATCGACCGACAGCCGGGCGGCCGGTCTCACCGAGGAATGGGAGCAGGACGGTACGGCCGACCAAATGCGCGAACGTCTCGGATATGCGCCCTTCGCTGCGGATCCGCTGAGCCTGCTGGGGTGGCTCGACCGCGAAGAACCCGACACGCTCGACCGGATCGAACACCTCCTGTTCTGCAAGGACTATCTCAAGTTCAAGCTCACAGATCGGATCTGTACCGACGAAATGGAGGGGAGCGTGTTCTACGGTGCCGGCGACGACGAGTACGACCGCGGCGTGTTCGCGGCGCTCGACGTGGACCTCTCCCCCGATGTCTTGCCCGAGGTCGTTCCGAGCTGGGAACCCTGTGGGCGCGTGACCCAGGAGGCCGCCGACGAGACGGGGCTGCCCGAGGGTGTCCCCGTCGCGTCCGGACTCCACGACGTGGGAGCGACCGCGCTGGGGACGGGCGCTCACGCGGCCGGACAGGCTGTCCTCATTCTCGGGACCTGGGGGCAGAGCATCATCGTTCTGGACGACCCCTGGTCCGATGAAGGCCACAACAGTGCCGGCGGAGAACGGGGCCTGACGCGCCGGTACCTCGACGGCGGCTACATCCGCTACAAGGGACTCCGCTCGGCGGCCGTCTGCCTGGACTGGTTCGTCCGGGAATTCGGTCACGACTGGCAGGCACAGGCGAGCGACGAGGGCGTGAGTCCCTACGAGATATACGACCGCGTCGCTGCGGCTGTCCCAGCGGGCGCATCCGGCCTGCTCTTTCATCCCTATCTGGACGGGTCGACCGATGAGCCGACCGACCGCGGCGGGTTCTACGGACTGACCAGCGAACACACGCGGGCCGATATGCTCCGGTCCGTGTACGAAGGTGTCGCCATCGCCCAGAGCGCCGGTCTCGTAGATCTGACGCCGGATGTCCACGTCGATGACGTGCGTCTGGGCGGCGGCGGAGCCCGGAGCGAGGTGTGGAGCGACGTGTTCGCCGCCGCAGTCGACAACACACTGCTCATTCCGGCCGGGGAAGAGACAGGTGCCCGGGGCGCAGCGATTTGCGGTGCTATCGCGGCCGATGTTTACCCGGACCACAAGCAGGCTGTCGACCGGATGGTCTCGGTGGCCCGGCACCACGAACCGGATCCGGACGCCGCGGCCCTCTACAGCGACCGGCGCGAAACCTTCGAGAACGCACTGTCGGCGATACGGCCGACCTGGAAACGTTTAATGAACCACGCTGAGAGGACGTACACGAATGACTGACACGAACAAACGCTGTCTCCTCTGTGGCGATCCACAGCAACCCAGTGCGGCGATGTACGAATCCGCCGGCTACCTCGAAGAGCACGGCGTAGAATTCGAGCGGATGGAGTGGCAAGGCGATGTCTCGGCCGCCGAGTTCCGGGACGTAACCATGGACATGGAGTCCCGGGGTCCCGGTGACTACGATGCCAGCACTATTGCGGAGAACCTGGCAGGCGTCGAGTTCCTGGTCGTCCACAAGGCGCCCGTCTCCCGGGCGGTGTTCGAACAGGGTGAGGACCTGGAAGTCGTCGCAGCAGCCCGGGGCGGAACCGAGAACGTCGACAAAGAGGCCGCCGCCGACCACGATGTAACCGTGCTTCACGCGCCCGGCCGGAACGCTGACGCCGTCGCGGACTACGCTGTCTCGTTCGCCCTCTCGGTACACAGGCGAATACCACATTTCGTCGAGACGACCGGTCGCGGCGAGTGGGACCTGGAGTTCGACCCGCAGGGACTCCCGCGCGACGTGACGAACCTCACCATCGGGGTCGTCGGCTTCGGGAACGTCGGGCGGAAGGTCGCCGAGCGCTGGGCCGGATTCGGCCCCGAGATTCTCGCCTATGATCCGTACGTCGACGACGAGACCACGCGCGAACATGGCGCGACACCGGCAGACCTGGACGAACTCCTCCAGACAGTCGACGTGGTCAGTATCCACGCGCGACTGACTGACGACACCCGCCATATGCTCGATGCAGCGGCGTTCGAGCAAATGCGGGAGGACGCCCTGCTTGTCAACACGGCGCGAGGCGGGCTCGTCGAGACGGACGCGCTGGTCGAGGCCCTCCAGTCCGGATCGATCGGTGGCGCCGCGCTCGACGTTTTCGAAGCGGAACCGATCCCCGAGGGACACCCGCTTCTGGACCTCGACAACGTGTGGCTCTCGCCCCACACTGCCGGTTCGACTCGCGATGCGGTGTACAACGGCGCCCGCATCGTTGCCGCGGACTTAGAGGCTATCATCGAGGGCCACGAACCAACTCATCGTATCAAATAATAATTACATATGTATCGGGAGTAGCGAACTCCCAGCTTACAGTATCTAACTACCGCTGAACCTGCAAACTTCAAACTATTGGCGTTCCGAACTTTCCCGTTCCCGTGGGGTCTGACACGACGCTGGATCGAACGAGCTACCGCTGCTCCTCGACTAAGTCTCGACTGTGTTCAAGAGCATCGGTCACGCCGCTGGCCAAATGCATCAGATCAATGCCGGTCGCGAGGTAGTCGACATCCCAGTCCAGTCGCTGCTCTCGTTCGGCGTCGCTCGTTGCCAGGGTTCCGGTCGTGACACCGGCCGCCCGAGCAGCCGAAAAAACGGAGTCGATGGCATTCAGCAACGCATCGTTCTCCCACTGGCCGAAACAGCCCATCGACAGCGAGAGGTCTAACGGTCCGACAAAGACGCCGTCGATACCATCAATCGCAGCGATATCAGCAGCGTTTTCCACCGCCTGCTGAGACTCCAACTGTACGTGCCTGACGAACGAGTCGTCCCCCGCTTCGAGATGCTCGCCAACCGACATCGTGTAGTCGGTCGATCGCCCGGGTCCGATCCCGCGGGTCCCCTCCGGGGGATATCGGCTGCACTCGACGATCCGCTCGGCCTGGGCAGGTGTCTCAACCATGGGGATCAGGACGCCGTCCGGAGCGAGATCGAGGGTTCGCTTCAGCGTGGTCGCGTCGTCGTCCGGCACACGGACTATCGTCTCAATTTCCCCGTCGCTACCGCGTAGCATGTCTCCCATCGTTTCGAACGACATCGGCGTGTGTTCCGCGTCGATGACGACGAAGTCGTAGCCCGCGGTGGCAGCCATCTCGACCGTGAGTGGGTGCGGAATCGAGGCCCAACTACCGATCAACGGATCCGAGTCTGCAGTCACTGTGCCCAATCGCTCCGAGTCCGACATACACCCGTCCAGTCGAGGCAGGAATATAAAAACACCAGGCTGAGTCAGCGGCTGGGTTCGGCTCGGTCGGTATCGGTCATCTCGACGGCGACGGCTACGGCGTCAAGGAGGCTCTGTTCCGAAGCGATCCCCTCACCGGCGATATCGAAGGCGGTGCCGTGGTCGACGCTCGTGCGGATGATCGGGAGACCGATAGTGACGTTGACACCCGAGACGGCTGACCCGCCAGCGAAGCCGAGCATTTTGATCGGGATGTGGCCCTGGTCGTGGTACATCGAGACGACACAGTCGAACTCGCCGCTGGCCGCCCGGACGTACACGGTGTCGGGCGACTCCGGTCCGGTGGCGTCGATGCCGTCCTCGCGGGCCTGCTCGACAGCCGGTTCGATCTCGGCGGCGTCTTCGTCACCGAGCAAGCCGCCGTCGCTCGCGTGGGGGTTCAGACCAGCAACGCCGATCGATGGCGAGTCGATGCCGAGGTCGCGAAGCGCTCCGGCAGTGAGATGGATAGTATCGAGGACGTTCTCCGTCGTCACCAGATCACAGGCCTCGTGCAGTGAGACGTGCGTACTCACGTGCGTGACGCGCAACTCGTCCTCGACGAGCATCATCGCGTAGTTCTCGGTGTCGGTGTAATCGGCGAGCATGCCAGTGTGGCCCGCGTACGTGCTGCCGGCCAGTTTCGTCGCCTGCTTGTTTATGGGTGCCGTCGTGATGGCGTCGATGTCGCCTGCCTTGGCCAGTTCGATGGCTTTTTCGACGTATTCGAGGCTTGCTGCGCCGTACTCCTCGCGGACCTCGCCGCGGACGAGTACGTCCACGTTGTCAGCATCGAGGACGGGAATGGCTTCGGCACTGAACGTGGCGGCGTCGACAGCGTCGACCGATTCGACGCCGAGAGACGACTCGACGATCTCGATGGCGTCCGCGATCACAGACGCGTCGCCGATCACGATTGGTCGGCTACTCTGTCGAAGTTCCGGGTACGCCTTGACGATCACTTCGGGGCCGATCCCTGCTGGGTCGCCCATGGTAATCCCGACAACTGGGGCTGACTCACTCATTGTTCCCCGAAAGATACCCCAAGCAGTTAACAATAGCTCCTTCGGACCCAAACCCGCCTGCCTTCGTGACGATCGGCGTTCCGCTCGCCATGCCATCGGCGAGGCGACCGACGGGGATTCCGGCGGTGACGGCGTCGCCGGTCAGCGTCACAGTCGTTGCGTCGAGTGAACGAAGGCCAGCGACTGCCACGTCACCGCCGGTGTAGAACAACCCTGACGGCGACTGTAAGTCGATGACTGCGGCGGCGGTCGCTGCCAGACCGGACGCGATCCGTTTGCTGATCTCATCGAGCCCCAGGCCACGGGCCTCCCCTTCCCTGACAGTCCGTTCCACGGTCTCTCGGTCCGTGGCCGCGGTCAGAACAGCCGGCTGTCCGCTGGCGAGTCGGTCGGCCGCCCGGCTGGCCCCTTCCTCGCTGGCCGGCTCTGTCAGGAGATCGACTGGCTTGAGTTCGATGACCGCCGCTGTGGGGACCTGTTCGAGTTGAGCGAGCGTGGTCGCGCTGACGCTCCCGACGACGGCCAGTGGCGATCCCGGTCCGACCGCTGCTGGTGACCGGGATGTCCCGTCAGCGGCACCTTTTACAGCGACGTGTTCCGCGAGGCCGCCGCTGCCGACGTAGAGCGTCTCGTGATCGGCACCGGCGTCGGCGATCGTCGCTAGATTCTCCACCGTCTGGGCGTCACAGACGACGACCGGCGGCCGGTCGTGTCGCTGGACCGCGGCGGTGAGTGCCGCTGTGACCTGATCGCGACCGGATTCGACGACATCTATCGAGATCTGTTCGACGGCCCTATCGTCGCTCTCGAAGATATCGGTCAGTTTTGACGATGTCGGTCCCTTCTGGTCGTCTGCGTACTCCGTCTCGTCAAGGGGCATCCCATCCACGTAATGGATACCGTCCCGCGTCGTCCGGCCTGCCGCGGGGAAGGCCGGTGCGACCAGTGCCAGGTCGGCCTCCGATGCGGTGAGTGCGGCGTCGGTTTCTATCCCTACGTTGCCCCGAAGTGTTGAGTCGACTTTCTTGTACACCGTTTCCGCCGGGACCGTTCTGACAACCTCGGCGACCACATCGGCTGCGGCCGCGGCATCGTCGTACCTCGTGTCGGTGTTGACACCGAGTATCGGCGAGTTAGGACGCCGATCCAGTCGGCCCGGTTGCCCCGGTGGAACCGCGACGACAGCGGTACCGTACCCCCGGGCGGCGAACCCATGAGACGTGTCCATCGTCCCGGTCAGATCGTCGGCGACGATACAGACCGAGTGTGTGGCCCCTGTCATACCAGAAGTGGTGCACCACAGGGGATTAAATTACGGTGTGACCGCGGCACCCGTCTTTACTCGGGGATCAACGCGGCCCGCGTCACGTTGCGGTTCGCCGAATCCCGGAGCGCGTCTTGTAGATCTGCCAGCGCGTACTCCGCGTCGACCAGCTCACCGAAGGGGTAGTCGTCGCCGTGTTCGGAGAGAAACGCCAGGGCTTCTCGCAGGTACCACGGTGCGTATCGCATCATGGTCGTCATTTCGACGGACTTGCGGACGGCCTTCCCTGGATCGATCTTTGCCTCCTTTCCGGGAATGATGTTGCCCATGACGAGGTAGCGCCCGCCGTTGCCGAGCAACTGGAACCCCTCGTCGATGGCCGCAGGAACGCCGGTCACCTCGACGGCGGCATCGGCCCCAAGCCCGTCAGTCAGTTCGAGCACGCGCTCCTCCCGTGCCTCAACCGTCTCGAACTCGTTCAGGTTCACGGTGTGGTCGGCACCGAACTCCGCGGCCCGCTCAAGCCGGTCGGCGACACCGTCGACGACGATGGTCTCGGCACCCCGTTCTGTGGCGACGGCCGTCGCGTTGAGACCGAGGCCACCGGCGCCCTGGATGACGACGGTGTCGCCCTGAGTCACCGCAATGGCGTCGAGTCCGTTGAGGACCTGTGAGAGCGCACAGTTGGCCGCGGCCGCTGCCGTTTCGTCGACATCCTCGGGGACCTTATACACGTACTGATCGTGGTGTATGTAGTAGTGGCTCGCAAACGTGCCGTGGAAGTGGGGCCATTCACCGGGCGCACGCGACCAGTACTTGTAGGCGTTCTCGCAGTACTGGTGCTGGCCGCGGCCACAGCGCACACACTCGTTGCACGTGGCGAAGTAGGCCGGGACGACGAGATCGCCGTCTTCGAGTTCCTGGCCGGCGTTGTCCCGCACATCACCGCCGGTTTCGACGACTCGGCAGAGCGCCTCGTGACCGAGGGCACCGTCGCGAATGAGTGGATGCTCGCCGCGCCAGATATGGAGTTCGGAGCCACAGACGTTCGCGCGCACGATCTTCGTGAGTAGGTCCCCCTCTTTCGGTGTCGGGAGCTCGTACTCCTGGAGTTCGGTCGATTCCGGCTGTGCGAGATAGCCGACGGTCCCGGTGTTCGACATATGAAAGCGCTCACAGGCAGTTCACAAAGCGTTTGTGGACCGGTTGCGGTGTCGAAAGTCGCCGTGCTGAACCCGTCGTTTACGATGCGGACCTCGACGGTTGCGTCGGTCGCTGTTCTTTCGGGAGTCTGTGTCCGGGAACCATGGCGACACCGACATACATTCTAGACAACGATAACATCGTTTTCGAGCGTCCCGATCGCTTCGAGGTCGATACTGACGTGGTCCGCAGCCTGCAGCGTGAACGATTTGTTGGGGACGATAGCAGTGCCTGTCAACAGGACAGCCAGTTCAGGCACTGCGTTATGTCGGGTGTAGGGATGTCCGTCTACGCGTCTCTTTGTTTCACTGGGAACCGTTGGAGAAAAAACGAAACTAGTTGTTCATCATTAATGAATAGTCTTTATATACTTCTTTACCTACATATGTAGATTATCCACGTGGAGACTGAATATAGTGAAATATATTCACATATTGTTCACTATAGAGGAGCTATCGGGAAATGATCGGTCGGGTGTAACGACACCCTTGAAACCTCACGGTTTTCACAAGAAGACAGACGATTTGATTCATTGGAGCAGATCTGCGAGCGAGGTTCTTGCTCGGAGACAGGGAGCGGCTGAGCGGTCCCCGCTGAGTCACTGTACCGATTCTGGTCAACAATTGGTCCCTCAGCGTTATCAGTGTCACCAGACCGAAAAATCGCCCCACGGGAGCACGGTTCAGGATGGAACTCCCACACAATCTCTTGGAGAGACAGAACGTCGTCGGCCTGAGATTCACCTATTCATGACGGGTCAGCCGAAGCGTTCAGTAATATCGGAATCATCTGACATCAAAAATTATAGTAGTTCTAACTGCCCCGTTGTCACCGGAGTATTCCAATAACAGAAGTACTCTTATTATTCCATGTGTTCATTAGCTTATATGAGCCTGCGAAGTACTGGCTGGAAGTCGCCCGTACTGATATCACTCGATACTAGTCCTCAGGCGTGATGTCTTACTGTCGTGTTTCATCCACCCAGACTGTTCAAACACTTGCAGGCCAGCCACGACGGACTGGGTTGTTGTTGACGGTTACCTCTCCAGGGAGATGGTTGGCGACGGTGTAGTCACACTGTCGCTTCGGCCGGCGTGGCAATTCTCATGGTGAAGTCGTCTGTAAGCGGGCTAGGTGGAATACGAAAACAGATGTATCGATTTCGGGGCCTTTTTGCCAAGGATTGTGTAATATATTTATAATTATTTAAATTCATATCAAAATATCATAAATAGATGTAAATCATCTGTTTTGGAATGATCTGGCCGAGGCTCAAATCTAGATCTTTGTATATCGTCGACACTTGCCATCCATAGTACTGTCGGGTTATGATATATATGCATAACCCCACTGTCGGAGCTGCTTGAGAGAGAGGTTGGCGAACACCGCGAAACACGCCAGTGTACCTGTCCTCACAGTCTCTCTTGATTCAGCGACGATGACGAGAGTAATATGCGGCCTGGTGCTCGTAGGGACAGTATTCGATTGGCCGGATATCGGTTATGCTTTGGTCAATTCTGTCTTGCCAAAGGACTTTCAAGGAGTCCAGTCGTCATCTTTGCCAACTTCGCGATCAACGTATGATACACACACGAATCGACCCACCTGTCGCAATTACTCGATAGATGATTCACAAAAACCACTTAGCGAAAACGGTTGCAAAGCTTCAAAATAAGTCGTTGTCCGTTGAGGAGTACCTAGACGAACTTCGAACGCGAACGGAGTCCATTGAACCCGAAATTGAATCCTTGCTGCCCGAGTCAGATCGGTGGTCCCGGCTTACATCTGATTCGGAACAGTTGGCAAGCACTCCATACTCGGCCCAAAAGCCGTTGTACGGTATCCCGGTCGGAGTGAAGGACATTATACACGCTTCGGGTTTTCAAACTAAGGCAAATTCGTCGCTCCCACCCGAACAATTGACCGGACCGGAAGCGACTGTCGTTCGTCAGCTCAAATCGGCCGGTGCGCTGGTCTTCGGAAAGACCGTAACGACGGAATTCGCCTACTCGGAGCCGGGTCCGACAAAGAATCCACACAACACGAACCACACACCGGGCGGATCAAGCAGCGGATCTGCCGCTGCAGTTGCAGCGGGGCTCTGCCCACTTGCATTGGGGACCCAAACTATCGGCTCAATCATCAGGCCCGCGTCTTTTTGTGGGGTCGTTGGATTCAAGCCCAGCTACGGTCGCGTGTCGGCTGAGGGTGTGATACCGCTGTCACAGTCGGTTGACCACGTCGGCTTCTTCACGCAAGACGTGGCCGGAGCTGAAATAGCCGCCAGTGTACTCTGTGCAGGATGGCAGACGATTCCCGAGGGGATGGACCGACCAACGATTGGCATCCCAGATGGACCGTATCTCCAACAGGCTAGTTCGGACGGACTTGATCGCTTCCATACTCACTGTCGCCGGCTAGAGCAGGCTGGATACGATGTCGAAAAGGTGCCCGTGTTGCCCGATATCGAGACGATCAACAAGTATCACGAACGACTCATCGCAGCCGAAGCCGCGATGGTACATCACGAATGGTATCAGGAACACGGTGAAAAGTACGGTGCTCAGACAGCCGAACTCATAGAGGAGGGATACGGTGTCCCAACGAGAGAAATCGCCATCGGACGAAACAGCCGCATGGAGACCCGTACGCATCTAACCGATGTTATGGAGGACCACGATATCGATATCTGGATCGCACCTGGTGCCTGTGGACCGGCCCCGGAGGGCATTGACTCGACAGGTGACCCGATAATGAACCTTCCGTGGACACACGCCGGGCTCCCAACAATCGCGATTCCGACGGATGATACTATCAATGGGTTACCCATCGGCGTGCAATGTGTGACCCATTTCAATGCTGACGAACATCTATTAAATTGGGCGCGTGAGATCGTCCGCACACTTCAGGCCTGAATCTCGCATAGATGGACAATCTCCTATCGTCGGTGTAGTCTGTGAAGACTATCGGAATCGTGCTCGTAATCGAACGCCAAGACGGCCGTTATTTCCCCAGAGTCATCTTCGAGTTTCGTGTGTGATTTGATATACTCGTTCATGGCCTCTCGAACGGCCCGTGAACGTGAGTCAAAGCCTCCGTGTTCCCACGTCTGGTCGCATTACGAACTGAACACACCGAGGAGAACTCAAGAAGCTCGGCGTCACTGTCTGAAACCGACGCCGTTCCTCGGGGCGTAATTTAACTGCAAAGCGTCTCAGATCTGTCCATGGACGATTTCCGCGACGCGTTCACGGTCGAACAGCGTCACGTCCTCGAACGAATTCGGGTAGATATCTTTCGCCGCCCGGTCGGTATGGTAGAAATTGATAATCGGTCCCTGGTTGAGATAGCCAGCGTTGTAGATGGCACCGTCCTGAACTGCCTGTACACCGTTAGATCCATCTTCTGCCTGTAGTGGCTCAACAACCTCTTTCTGGAACTCAGACTCGGACGCTCCGCCGTAGTTCCGTACCAGTAGTACCTCGGGGTCGATTTCGATCAGGGCTTCTAGATCGAGTGTCCCCCTGTCAGAGAAACTGTAGTGTCCCACATCTGTCGCTGCAAGTGCATCTGTCAGACCGAGATCGCGCCACTGCTTGGTACTGATCCCCCCATCATCGAACCGGAACGGAAAGAACTGGAACCCTGCTCCATCGGCTGGGAAGACAAGTAAGGCAGTCGGCCGCTGCTCGGCCGGTGGCAGGTGCTCATCGATCGCAGTAGTTGAGACCGGCACTCTCAATGCATACGGTCCGAATGCCACAAGGTCCAGTCAGGGTTCGTATACTAGAACTCGAATACTTGGGGTGTCGATGCGGCGATACACCGGGACGCCAGTAATCCGTCTCTCTGACCCGAATCGTATTCGGCCCGACAGCGTTCCGTAGAACCGCACACCTCGTTTCCACCCTGGCTCGTCACTCGGCCCAGAATGCCTCGATTCGTTCGTCAAGACGAGTAAGTACGGTGGCGAGCACGTCCTGCCACTCATCTGGATAGTCTTCGTCCTCGCCTGGTGTCAGCGCATCCGGGGGCCGGTGGAAGTGCTCGCGGGTATTGTGGTCATTGGGATGGCGGTCCCAGCGGCACTCCCACGAGTTCCCCGTTTGGTATTGCTCGGAGTAATGGATGCTGAAGTCATCGGTTTCGAACCATCGGATACGAAGATACGCTCGCGTGACCCCGCTTGGGAAGTACCCGATGTCATAGTCGGCGACGACGGCGTTCGGTGCATACTCAGGGCGTGCTTGGACATCGGCGAAGCGGGCGCTTCTGGAGAGATGCGGGGAAATCCGGTCGAGAATTTCAGCATCGATCGGGCCGGTACTGGACGGCCCGTCCTGGTTGTCAGGCATCGATATGACTGGGAGAACTACCAGAAGTTGAGTCATCACGCCGCGCCGCGTCGAGGAGGGTAGCTCTGCGTTCGAGCGTTTTCCACTTGGAGAGCGCTTCCCGCGCGTCTTCAGTTGCCATTTCGCGGCTGGCTTCGACGAGAGAGACGGCGTCGGGATTGTCTGCGTCGAACTGTTCTCTGTACTCCTCGATCTGTTCGATGGCGTCTGAAAGCGCCTCAACGATTTCTTGGTCGGAGTATTCGTCGCGGATGCGGTCGATACGTCGCCACTGGAAGTACGCGTCGTTGCGCTCGTACCGGACGGGGCGGCCGTCGTGACGGTGAACCAATCCCATCCCGTCGAACCACTCCAAGTAGTCGCGGGCAGTCTCAGTGTCGCAGTCAGCGAGATCGGCGATGTCGGAAACCTTCGTAGGGGTGCGAAGCCCCGTGACGATATCGAGGAGTCGCTCGCGGATCGGACCACTCTTGAGCAGCGAATCGGGCGATTCTAAACCATCGAGATCCGGCGGTGACTCGTCGCCAGCGTACGCATCGTCGGGAATATCTGTGATATCCATTCGTGACGCCTCCGTACATAATCTAACACTTGAACGGATATATATCTACTGCATGCTGAATTATTTCTGATTCAGTATTCGACGTCCTGACCCTATCGAAAAGAAACCCCGCATTCAGAAAACAGAGATTATTAGCGATTTGGAGTGAACCAGCAGTAGACAAACTGAAGGTTATCAAATGGCTCCCCCGTTGAAACTATCCTCCCGGAACCGACGTATCGCCCTCATCCTCGGTATCGTTGCGATATTCGGACTGTTTGCGGGGTGTTCGTCTTCGGATCCCGGCCAAACCGGACCCGTAACGGTCTACCTCACCAACGACGGGAACGCGACACACGAATTCTCGGTCGCCACGGTTGACGGCGAACTGGGGCAGAATGCGGTCGTCATCAATCGGCGAAACAAAAGCGTCGATTACGCATCGGCCGGGCAGGGACTTGGCAAGCACACGTACTCGCGAGACTACGGCTACGTGACTTCGCTTGAACTCCCAGCGAATCGAACCGAGGCGGTTGGCACGTACACATTAAATCCGAACGAGACGGTACAAACGAACGCCACAGAGTTCGATACTGGGGATACGCTCGTCATCGTGAACCGTCGGGAAGACCGGATCGTGACGATGATCACCGCCAATTGCAACGAGGCGAGCCTGAACTTCGTGTCCGTTACGGCGAGCCCGAATGATACTTTCGCGGGGTACTTCTGTGGGTGATTGGATTCCTCGCCCATCCTCCGCGGTTCTTTGTAACCACACACCTCTCAGCGGGTGCTTCGATTGCTTGGCAAGACAATTGGCTGTACCACGCGATTGACGAGAACGTTACTCAGGAATTTGCCGGTTGGGACGCAGACAGCTGACTGACAATACGCTGACACTGTTGAAGAAAGAAACTGGAATCGGGTAGAGAGGGACTCAATCCTGGTGAATGCGGAGTCCGAGTGGCTACACTATCGAAAATCTTCGGAATCTGGCATTATTATCACCAGTACAACATGATCGAGTGGTTGAGAGCTAATCTGAAGATGTCCTCGATCACTTAACCGTCCAAATGCACGCATTACAGCCCCGCTAAATCCGCTGTAGTCTCAACTTCCAATGCTGATAGTAGTTGAGACTGGAGCTCTCAATGTATACGTCTTCGAATCGCTTCGTGGTTGAACGTAATTACTACTAGTGACTCATACAGTATCATCGGTTTCAATATTTCATAGCTTTCAGTCCTAACACTCTTTACGGTGAGTGTCATAGATTCAATCAACGATGTCTATTGATCGAGAAACATTCGAGAACACGAGCGAGGACGAACTCGAGGAACTCTCTGTTCCAGATCAGGTCCTCGGGTTTCTCGCTGCCCACGGGGACCGTGCGTTCAAGGCGGGTGAAATCGCCTCGCAAATCGGTATCGACGAGGGCGCAGTCAGCACCGCCCTTTCACGGTTGAAAGACCGCAGTCTCGTTGAACACAAGGCGACGTACTGGGCAGTAACCGACGACACTGATCGACTCGACGGGTATAGTGGCTACGAGCGAGCGACTGCCCTGTTCAACGAGCAGGTCGGTGAAGAGGAGAAGGAATCGTGGCGTGAACACTCTCCCAGCGAGCCACATCCGAGCGAGGAGAACGAACAGTGACCGAGGAGGAAGCTTCGCCGATTTTCCACCGGGGAGATGTCGTCTACGGCGATGACCCGTTCAAAGGCGATGAAGACGCCCGACCGTGGCTGATTCTCTCAAACCACGAGGGGCGTCCGTTTCATGGCGAGCAGTATATCGCAGTGACGCTCACAACGAAATCCTGGATGGACGGGCTCATCGACATTCCCGAGGAAAGCTGGCTTCGCGGTGGAACACCAGCCGAAAGTCGAATCGTTCCGTGGGGAGTGCAATCAATCGACCACGAGGACATTGATTTCTGGCAGGGCCGTCTAGAAACCAATCTCGTTGACGAAGCGGTTGCAGCTCTTGCCGAGGAACTACGGTAGCCAGTTCTTCCAGCAATCTTTGCTTCAGAGGGACTTTCTGTAGAGCAACTCATTGCATATGCGCATGTAACAACCAGAAAGCAGATGCGTACAGGGAGAGCCGAAAATTGAGTTATATCGTGTCACCTTGGAGTGGTTTTATTCCAACTTATTGTTGTCCTATAGTACCCAAAAATATTCCCACCGATCTGCGAATATTGTAAAGAACAAGATATTTACCACCACTAAATGACAAATAGATAGATGAATCGCAGAAACGGAATTAAGATACTAAAAAAGACTCCTTGTCTATTTCAGTGATTCTATAAAATGGGAACGAAATCAAAAAACCGATTCAGTTGGGCGCTAATTATATTTGCAGTAGCATTGCTTATCATCTCTGGTTTACTCATTGATGCTCCCTCGGAGCCGACGACTAGGGCTTACACCACAGAGACGAATGAATCGCAAATGTCTTCGGATGACGAGGTAGTCCGTTACAATGACCTTTCAGCAGCGGGCCAAGACGTGTTCGACCAAGCACTCCGTGCTGATGGGATTGCCACAGTGAATCAGTCACCGCCAGATTTCGACTATCCAGATGATACAATGGACTATACCTACGTCGAAAAAAACGGGACTATATACACTATAGGCACTGGATCGAACCCATGCAGGATATGTGCCTTCGTGGAGCCACTTGGTATCGTGGCTGGGGTCGCGGGGGCCATCCTGTTACTGAGCGGAGTGTATCGACTGATAAGCAGGGAATCTGACGCTACATAGAGCTGATTATCGGTAGAGCGTCTTTTTGACGGTCTGGTTTCAATTTGGCCGCAGGTTTCGTTCACGACCAATTCTGATCAACATTAGAGCTTTTACAGCCTACGAGTTATAATCACTGCAGCGGCTACTGTCACTCATACTGCTTAGCCCCATTGGGTGCTGTATATGTTTTCTCTATCACCAGTTAGACGAATTTTTGGGCGTGTCGTGGCCGATCTCTCGTAGTGGTTACGAGTTGTGACTCTCAATGCACTGTCTTTCGACGGATCGCACAGCAGTCATACGCTGAATGGCCAGCGTATGATTCTCTACAAATATGCCAGCCACTATTGGTATTTTCGGACCTAAATCAAAATAGTAGTAGGGCTGATTGGCTCTGTTGAAATCCTATTCTTCAGATATATTTTCGCCTGAAACAGCCGGTCGATGAGAGCTGCTAACTTATCGTTTCCATCCGCTGATCTCGCCCGAATACAGTAGATACAGGAGAAGATAGAGGAAGAGAGATACCATGAATCCCCCAACGGCACTAGTTACAATTTCACTTGGTATGTTAACTTGCCCGCTAATGATCCAAACAACGACGGCAAAGGAAAGAATGGATATGGCTCTGCCGAGGGCTCCGATTTTCCGGAACCATGTTCCGACCTGTTCTCCAATTGGTGAATTTGCAAGGGGCCCCACCGAAACCAATCCGATGACGAATCCGAAAAGTAACCAGCCCCAATAAATCGTCTGTAGGTATCCTACGTTGAGTGGTATCCAGACCAGAATCAGTAGACCGATCAGAATGTCTGTCCATGTTGGAGGGCTCTCAGGAAACCATCTTCGCAGAACCATTATCTTTGGAACTAGGGGACAGAATCATAGCCTTTCTGGTCGGATTGATACACGGTTTACCTGTACTGAGCAGTAAACGGGTTCTTGAGCCTGCCGTGGCCAGCATCTCGTAGTGGTAACGAGTTGTGACTCCCAACGTAGTGTCTTTCGACGGATCGCACAGCAATCATACGCTGAGTGGCCAGCATATAATTCGACACCACTCTATGACCGAAGTTCTCTCGCTGGCCTGGAAGAAGACATTCGGACCGTTGCCTCCACATGGTTCGACCACCAAGCTCACCACTCTGTCGACGAGTTCGTGTCTCACTACCCAATAGCGTATGTCGAGTTTGGGCCACATGACCAGTATTCGGAAGCCACCCAGTATGAGATGGCCCAACTGTTCCGACTGTTTCTGCTCAAAGAAATCCATGGCTGGACCCATGAAACGGCACTTCTCACCTACCTCACCCACCATCCTGACCTCCGTGAACAACTAGGCTTGGAGACAGTCCCAGACCAGTCGACGCTGTGGCGCAGTTGGCACGAACGATTCACTACAGAGCTTCGCGAGACAATTGAGACTGCTGCGCGGACGGTTCTGATCAAAACCCAGGACGAGGGTGTTGCTGTTCCGCAAGAACCAGAACGGCAGCTTCCATTTCAGCGTGACGAGGAAGAATCAGACACGGGTGACCAAGCCGTTCTCGACGAATCAGCACCGATTACGAACCACATCAGCCGCATCGTCTTCCCAGCCCTCTCGTTAGATCGTGGTGATGGTTGTGAAATCCACGAGAACGCGTATTGGGGCTTACAAACGCATCTCGGGCTTCGAGAACGGTTGGCTGCTAACGAAGGAGCTCGCAGTTTCGTCTACGAGTCGACCCGTGACCGGACACCGCTGGGTCACGCTCATCGCGAGCACATTCGTGATCTCTCTATCGAGCAGATTAGAGAGATGTACCGGCGAGCCGCGAATCGATTACTGGATGAAGTCGCAGAGACGGAGGAGTTCTTCCGAGCTGGTATCGTCGCTATCGATATTACTGAAGCAGACCCGTTCACAGGCGACAGAACCGGGCACGAAGATGAGATTATCGGCACGAAGGAGAAGACCGACGAGTATGCCTACCAGTGGGCGACGGTCCAGCTGGTCGGCAACGCCGTTCCAATCGTGCTGGATGCGCGCCCGGTCCGAAAGGGAGAGACTCGCAAGGAAATCGTCGAAGACTTGCTCAACTCTGCCGAGGACCTCGTTCACGTCGATAACGTGCTGATGGACCGGGAGTTCGACAGCCAGCACATTCTGGAGATGATTAGCCAGCGCGGACTGTCGTACGTCGTGCCGAAGCGGATGCAAACCAGTGAGAAAGCCCAGGCAAAGCGGTTGCTCCGACGTGATCAAAACCGGTACGAGACCGACCGCAAGCTCCATCTCGGGAAGAACGAGTGGCACGAGACAACGCTGATCTACCGACGGAAGGAGGACTCTGAGCACGAGGACTATCGACAGTACTCGGTATTCATGTCGAACCGCGGCAGTGGATTCCTCACCGAGTATGGATATCGCTGGGAGATTGAGAGCGGCTATAGGTCGATCAAGCGGTTCATGGCTGCCACCACGTCAAAAGATTTCGGGCTTAGATTCTTTTATTTCGCGTTTGCGTGCCTGCTGTATTCGATTTGGCGAGCAGTGGATCTGCTCGTGCAGGTCGAGTTGACTGGTGAGTACGAACACTCGCCAATTGTGACAGCCGACAACACGCTGACGTTGCTGAAGAAGGAGACAGGAATCGGGTAGCAATGTGCTTGGTTCGGGTTAGCGCGGTGTTTGAGTGGCTACACTGCTGGAAGTCTCGAAATTTGCCCATTTGATTGGCTATGTCCCAAGAATAGCCATCTGGAGAGTGATTTGAGGCAGTTCTCGCGGTCTGAATCGGCTAAAAACACGCATTACAGACCCTCTAAACATACTGTAGTCTCAACTTCCATCTATGGACATTCCATACAGCGATATGCAGTTTAAAGCAATATTTGCCAGATCACCGTAGAGCCATAAGTCTGGCTTGGGTCTGCTGTGGCAACAGAATTATCAGTTCTTAGTGTGTTTAGCTCTGTATGCCGAAATCGGCTGACTCAGATTCAGAACCCGGAAAGCACGACTCTTCCCCCGGGATCGAGCGGACGAAGCCGTGGCACTCGGCCGACGACGTGCCCTGGACGCTGCTCACCGAGCCCCAGCTCGCCGATGCCTACGAGGCCGTGGTTGTCCCGGCGCTGCGACGGGACGGCCACGAACCAGAGACCGACCGGCCATCGTACGAGTGGCTCTCGAACAACGGCTTCCGCGGACTCACGTACGCGCTGAAAGAGTACCACGACACCACCTTCGCTACGTTCTGGTCAGAGACCTTGGGGTACGACACCGAATCCAGTGGCTACGACTGGGATATCGAACACGACGAGACACGCGAGTCCTTTCAGGAGTATCTGGACGCCAAGCAAGCAGCGGCTGACGACTGGACGGACAGCACTCGCGAGACCATACGATATCGACTCGCACGCTACGCTCGCTCCTACGGAGAGCGTCACGGGACCGACGATCTTCTCTCGCCCGTCGACGCCGACAGCGACATCACGGAGACCGAGGCCGTCGACCGCTGCCGAGAGACTTTCGCCTACATGTCGAATGAGTACGCTGAATCAACCATTGCACGCGTACACGATGCAATCCGCACATGGTATGGCTGGCTTGTGGAGCGCCGTGTAGCGACTGTCAACCCGACTAACGGCGCTGAGGATTGGTTCTCGTGGACTCGCTCCTCGGACACCGACCCCGTCGCCCTCGATCCCGAGCACGTCCGGGCGATGTTCGACGCGGCAATCGCCAGCCGCGACCGAATGCTCGTTGTCGCACTCGCGGGCTGGGGACTCCGCGCCGGCGAAGTCGCAGCGCTGCACCAAGGCCAGCTCTATCTGGATGCCGATGAACCGTACATCCAGTTCGACGAGCGAAAGAACGGTCCGGGAACCGTCGCCATTGTCTTAGGCGAAGATGTCGCCCGCCGGCACGTTTCTCGGGTGGATGGCTACCTGTTCCCCTCGGAGCGCTCGAAAACCGGCCACGTCGACGGGACGACAATCGCCGGCTGGTTTCACGACCTCGCCGACAAGGCCGGGGTTCCCGAGGAGATCGACGGCGTTGCCCGGAAGCCCCACATGGGCCGACGCTTCTGGTACGATGCCTACTCACAGACGACTGAGGACCTGCTGAAACACGTGCAGGATATCGCCGACGAGCAGGGCAGCGCGAGCGCGAAGGTGGTGTTCGAGGATTATCTGACTGACGAGCGAAAGCGAGAACTCCGCCGTGAGTTCATGCGAGAGAAATTGAGTACGGCGTTCGGCAGTGAGAATGGTGTCTAATTGTGGCTGCAAATCAAGTTCTGTGCTTTGACAGCCTAATTCTGACAATCTCGTATCAACACGAACACGTCGAATAGAACCATCCCAAAATACCAACAGTCCAGTTATACCAAGAGTATGATCTGACCAGTAGCTTTTAATATTAGGAAAGGCAAATCTAAATGTGAGACCTAATATCGATATTCCGTGGTCAATTCATGGAAGAATCAAGGAGCACGCAGAACACACTGACCAGACTATAGAAGAAGCCTACATCGATACACTAGAAAAAGGTGTTAGAGAGCTTCCAGACCAACCAGATAACGTGAGGCTTCCTGAAGCAGGTTACAACGACTTCGGCCCGCGGTTCATTCGATCGCAAGGGGCCGAATCGCAGCATATCAATAATTCCATCACCTGCCACCCGTTCCTGCATTTCGGTCAGAATGCGATGCAGTTCCGAACGCGGACCGAAGATATGACTTTGGAGGATTTTACAGATAGACTTGCAAGACTACACAACGTCGGTCGATTGGACAGAGCTTGGTTCACAGTTCATCAACTCGGCGGAGCGCTCGTAGGACGTGGGCCGTCGAATCTGGTGACAGCGATTGAGGAGGCAGATGATGTTTTCGCCGAAGAGGAAATACCGACATACAAAAACGGCCATCTGCTATACCTTGCAAATCTCCCATATGAAAGCGAATATCTTCTAATTCGGGCAGAAATGCCCAATACCACCCATAACAAGCGAGTCCTATCAAGAGTCGAACTACGATTTATAACTGAAGGAATCCCAGTGACTGGAGATCTGTATCGGCGGCTGGCGAACGCATTAGGGTTTACCGAACTGTTCAACGCCACGGAACTGTCGTTGCCACAGACGGGCTTCAAGTCACAGAATGACAGTTCGCCGAACGTTGTTGAGAAGATAACAACGGCGGAGGAAGGCTACGATGACCCAAGCGTTACCGGACTGATTGTAGAGAATCCGCTGCAAGACAATCAGGAAACGCTCTCGTACCTCAAAAATCAACTTACAGGGCCAGAGGATTCCCTTTCAGAAGCCGAGAGGTATATCAACGTCTTAGCCAACTACGACGAGCTGTACTGCGAATTAACCCACAACCACGGACTGTCGAAAGACTATGACTACAAGTTCAATGGGCTGTCGGCTACGTACATCAAACCGCTATTCAACCGAAATAGTCCCTGGAATATCTCATTAAATATGGAATGGTGAGCCTGATAGCATCATAATCAACACTACTCCTCGTCACCCAGGACTCCACAAGCGCCGGGAGAACACGGACAATCCCGATGAGATGCAGTGTTACTGGACGGTCTCGGGAACCCCCCGTAAGACAGGGCGTGGCGAGACGATGCTCTTCAGCGACGGCTCGGAAATCTGGGGGACCGCGACGATCACCGAGGTCGAGGACGGCAAAATCTGGTTCACGCCGATCCGGACGGCGGATGGGCTGAGTTTCGACCTGCCGATCGACCCGCAGACGCGTGGCTTTCCGTACATCACCGAGGAGATGGTGGAGTGATTTTCAGTGCTCCAGTTTCCTAGAATTCTTATCAGTTCATTAAAACGTACATTCTTTACAGACGACATTTTAACTATCAGGGGATTCGACAGTTGGACACATGTCAATAGCTGCCAAAATTCCTGGAATGGCGCCTGGTTCGTTGATTCGCAACATACTCGTGGCGCTCGTGTATCTGTTCACCTTCCCGATCTGGTTGACGCTGTCTCCGTTTATTGTCGGAATCTTCGTCTGGCGCAACAGCTACGGCTGGGCCGAGACACTCGACGCGCTTCCGGGGATCGGCAGCGACGGCGGGCTCGTAGCCGGCGCACTCGCCTTCGTCTATATTGTCGTCATCTTCGCAGTGCTGGGGGCGGCGTTCGGTGGTGGCGGTGGCGGCGGCGAGCAATCCGCGACTCAGGCCTCTGACGGCCAGGCCGATGCGGGCGGCGCTGCGACGACGCCAGCACCGGCGACCGAAACGGCGGCGGCCACGTCGGCTCCTGCATCCACCGAAACGCCCGAACCAACACCAGAGCCGACGCCCACGCCGGAACCAACGCCGACGCCGGATGATACCAGTCACGAAGTTGGCGAGACGTTCACTGTCGGGAGCGGCGACCAGACCATCGAGTACACCATTACGGACGTTCGCACCACGGACGCTATCGGTGGAGAGTTCGGTGTCGAAGCCGACGGCGAGTTCGTCGTGGTCGAGATCGAACTCACTAACCGCGCTACCGAGTCCTTTACCATCAGTTCCAACCTGTTCACACTGGTCGACAGCCAGGATCGAGAGTACGATGTGGACACGGACGGCGTCACGTATGCCGAAGACAGCATCATCTTCGAGCAAGTCAACCCTGATGTGTCGATGACTGGCGTTATCGTCTTCGACGTACCGGCGGATCAACAGGGGCGGACGCTCCGAATCGAACCGGCGGGCCTGTTCTCGTCGGCCGACGCGCACACGGTGACGCTGACTGAAAACTAAAAGCAACCCGGCACTCCTCGGGGGCGTCGATTGCGACCATCTCTGGGCCGATTGCGACGAATAACTGGGACTATTTTGTTAGGCGTACTTGATGCCATAGGCGATAAGGACAATAGGGATACCACCGCGTATCACGTAGTCTTTCACCCATAGCACAAGCACCATCGGACCTGCATCGAGCAGTGACGGAGGATTTAGAGGGAATAGCCCTGGCCAGAGAACGACGAGTAATACGAAACCCAGTAGCATCGACACCAGCCCTAACCACTGTACAACCCCTCGACCGTTGTTCACGGACATGTCTATCAGTTCGTGTATGACATGTAAAATAATATCGTCTAGTAGCTATCTGGATAGCTATTTGAAAATTTCTCCGACTCGCTAACCAACATAAAGGCAGAAACCGGGCAGATTGTTGGTTAGTGTGTTGGTGCCGCGAAGCGGCCCTCTTTACGGCCAGGACCACTCGGATGCTACACAATGATTACTCAATCTGATATTCTAGATGATTTGGAAGAGCTAACTGGTTTTCGCGGCGGCCAAGAAGGAAAGCGACGGATGCGGATGCTCGTATCACGTATGCAAACCCATCGAGATACCGATACTGACGAATGACCGGTACGGTTGAGTCTTTGCCGGTCGAACTCAGCAGCCTGAAAAATCAGAGGACCCGGACCTCCGTTGTGCCACAAGCTCCTTTGTTGAGCGTACCTCTGACACTACCTCTCACACGATTGCAAGACAAATAGCTTATCATAACAATCAGTCACTTGTCGCCCATGTCGCCCAGCATTCCGCGTCACAGAATACCGGCCGATAGAATATCGGCCCTGTCGAGCTGCTGACCCGAACCCAAGCCCCGATGTGTTCCGTGTCGACGGGAACCGGCTCGCCACACGCCTCGCAGGCCTTCGTTGCCCCATCCTGATACCCTTGAACCGTCCGTTCGGCCTCAACCTTGACGATCGTCCCCTCATCGCTACTCGGTGGGCTATCGAGCCCCTCGGCTGATGCGTGCATAGCTGAGAGGTAGGTCGGCAAGTGGATATACGCCAGCCTACCGGCCTGAAAGTGAAAGTGCCGGCCCAATCCGGCACCGGGATGGGGTGGTGGGGTGGGGGTGGAGACACAGACACCTGAATGTGGAACCAGAGGGGTGTCTGTAGTTACACCTTCTCCAGTCCCGAGTATGAAAATGATGGCTAGTGTTCGGACTCTTGACACACTTGCCGAGAACTCAGCCTTCCACACTGAAAGTGAGAGTGCCGGAGGAATCCGGCACCGAATGGGGTTTGGGGGGTGAAGTATACAGACACCGAAAGTGGATTCAGAGGGGTTGGTGTCTGTGACTGGATTCGTTTCTTCTCGGCTATCAACCTTCTGGCCTACGTATCAGTCTTCGAATGTTTTTGTGGCCACTATCGGTGAGGTTCACCAGTTCACCAACATAAACACCTTTTCGACCCGTATGTTGGTTAAATTGCTACCACATCAGCTAGAGCAACAGTAGTGAAGACGTGTATTCGATTTTCCAGCGACATCTGGTGTGCTTCGGACCTATTCTTGGCACATTTACGGAGTTGAGGCCGCCCACGGTGTCAACCTCGATACTAACCGTCCTCGACGACCGGCAGTACTCTTGCTCGGGCCAAAAGCGAAAGCGTAGGCTCTATTTGTCGACTTCCTCGGGCTGAATATCCCGAAGGCGCCCACTGACTTTCGCCTCGTACTCCGCTAAAAGCTTGTAGAACTCTTCAATCGTCTCCTCGGCAGTCCTCCCTTTCGCCTTGATCGTCACACTGTCTTCGTCTCGTGTTCCGTTTCCTCGCTTTAACCGGGCTTCCATGCTACTCCCAATATCTGTTCGTTCGACCGTTTCAACCGCACCTGGAGCCGCTGCTGACTCTCTATCTGGTTCACTTGACATAGTTTTTTCAGGACGCTCTCATTAGAACGCCCCTCACCCGACTGGGGCACACAAAACAGCCGTTAATCGCTGCTGTCGAACGCACCCAGACTGGCCTGTTCACTCGGAACAGACATCCCAACGGGAGGTGTTCGATCTTCCATGCCCGTGTCTGTCCCCTGATCTGGACTGCGCTGGTTGTCTCCCTCAACCGTGTTCTCGAATGCGTCGGTCACCCACTCGTGAAGCTCCTCGACCTCCTCACCGTCTAGCTCGCGAACGCTCCCACCCAGCGAAGAGTACGAGGTCTGCCACGCCCCCTGGAACTCGACAGTCAGTGAGTCGCCCTGGATAACGTAGGCGTCCAGGTTCAAGAAACAACAGTTCAGCGCCGTCATTCGGGCACATAATGGATCCTTGTCTTGCCCGACAAACAGTGCTTCTGGCTGTTTCCGACCAGCGACCAGTAGCATCCGACCGCTCCCACAGGTCGGGTCAAGAACCGTCTGCCGGTCCTCGGTATCGTTACTTTCGTTTACAACGCCGGCGATCTCAGCCATTGTCTTGCAGACAGTGTGTGGCGTAAAGTGCTGGCCGAAGGCATCGCTCGACATTCCATACTCCTCGTAGACCGCACCCAGAATGTCAGCACTGGTGACTGCCATCCGTTCTTGCAGCTGGCCGAACGCTTTCGAGAAGAGGTCGACGGACCGCTGCCCATGTGGATGGTCCATATCACCGCGATCACGATAGTTATCGACGATTTCCAGATATGGGTCGTCTCGATTCTGAAGCGCGAATAACATGAGTTTGACCCAGTCTCGAAACACGGTGTGGGCGCTGTGCCCGCGCTGGTGAATCTGCTCAAGCGTTTCAACAATCCCGTCGACATCAAGCTGTGGAGAAGCCATGCTCTCTCAGCCACCAGAGAGTCACAAATCGAGCCGACCAGTTATCGTCACTCCAGAGTTCTACTCGTTGCTTGATCTGGTCAATACATCAACATAGGGCCCATCAAAAATTCTAAGACAAGCGTCCTACTTCCTTCAATATGGCACAGTGTAATCTCTGCGGACAACAATGGAACCAACCGGATATTGAGCGTATCTGCGACCATTTTGAAGAAGAACACGGATTTTTTCAAGACTAATACACAGTATCATACAACCCTTCATGGGGTGTTATTTTCAACTAAAATAGTTTGAATCAGATGAGCGGTACGCAGGCCTACCGAGCAGCTGCTTCAATCGCCTTCACAAGTAATGAATCCGTATTCACAACAGCTGCTATAGATTGTAGAGGTCCTCAACCGAGCGGCGGTAGTAGTCTTGATCGGAGTCCTGAACAGCGTCAGTTTCATCGGAGCGCTTCGCAACGACGCTGGCGAACTCTTTCGGAGGCTTCCAGTTGCCCTCTGTCTCCCGTGCTTCCCACTCTTGGACGAGAGCGTGCTCACCGTCAGCAGTGACATATAGAGTACGAATCCCCGGCTGCTCGCTGAGTGGCCCTTCAAGCAATTTCGCAGTTCGGGTATCAACTACCCATTCAAGCAGGAGACCAGCCCGCCACTGAATGGCATACAGTTTGACCTCACCGTTGTCGGGAGATTCTATACGACCGTTGTCAGCCCACGATTGTGGCAGCGATTGATTCGTGGTTTTGTCTGTCCATCGCCACTTTCGCTCTTTCGATCCATGCTTTCCACGTCGGTAGCCACTGCTCATTGTTGGATTTCTCTCAGCTACCCGAGAAGCACAAAACAGCCCGTCGCGAGAGGTCACTCAGCCATGTGCTTCTCGATGTGCTGGAACCACAGACGGATCGTCTTTGTATGCAAATCCACCGTCTCACTTATCATCGCTTGCGTGAGTCGGGTATCTGACTCCCGGCCAGCAAGGTAAAGAGCGCCGGCTGCGATACCGTCTGGTCGCCCGTTGATCTCGGCGGACTCGGTTGCCTGCTCTGCCAGTTCGAGTGCCCGCTGACGAATGTCCGGAGCAATGTCGAAGGGGAGGTCTGAACAAATCCTCGCCACCCAGTCGACCGGGAGCGATACTGGGATCGGAAGTTCGAGTTCCACCAAGAACGTCCGGTAACAATTCCAGATATGTGAGTCTGAACACCGTGCAACCGTAGCCACTGTCTCCATCCTCACCAGGCCATTGCATCGGCAGGCAGCGTAGACCGCGGCCGCTGCACCGCCCTCAATCGACCGTCCGATTAGGAGGTTCTTGTCCTGGGCTTTCCGGAAGAGCGTGGATGCCTGCTGTTTGACCGCTTTGGTTTCAGACAGCGCACTTGCAATGCGTCGGATTTCACCGAGTCCATGGGCAAGATTCCGGTCGCGCTTGCTATCGAACTTTGCCCGACCGTGAAGCCACCGCTGGCGAGCAAGCCGTTGACGCCGTCTCGGAGAAATATCTGCGCTATCGACTCGCCCGATATTCGTCGACAGGCCTCGGTCGTGGCGAGTGGCCGTCCGGGGCGCTCCCGTCCGCTTCTGTTCCTCCTTATCGTACGTCCGCCACTCTGGCCTGCGGTCGATCTGGTCTTGTTCGGTCACCAGGCCACAGTTCTCACAGTGCGTTTCTCGGCCACTGCTATCGAGCGTGCCGCCACACTTGGGACAACTCGGCGTAGCTGTAGACAACTCTGTCTGGACAGTTTGCGAAGATATGTTTCGAGACATGCTCTCATCTGACCGGAGGATCAGAAAACACGCTACGGCGTCCGATTAGGCGTTTGGCAGTTTTCCATCCGGTCGGGGGACTCGGTCGGCTTCAATCTCGATCTCGACCCGGCGACGGTGTTTGCATCGCTCGGCGACATCGGGACAACTGCACGTCTCCTCAAGCACATCCACCTTGTACCAACTGTCCGACGCCGAATGGACCTCGTAGCGACCGGGCTTTGCGAGGAAGGAAACGTCGATGTCTTCCTGCTTCGCTCGCTTCGTACGTGGTTCATCCCCGGAATTGACAGCCAAGGGCTCCTCAGCTGGACTCGTGACACTGCCGTCGTCAAACCGAACCTGCATGACTCCGCCATCAGCGACTGCTTTGCGGGGTTCGTCGTCGACGTGCAGCCCAAACTGGTCGTCTAGAGCGGCGTCGTCCACCCACTGCGGGATGGGTCGCTCGCCGGTCGCGAAGGCGACTCGCTTCTGGTGCTTGCACTCCTCGCTGGGATTGTACTGCTTCCACTTGCACTCACAACTCCCTATTCGAGTGTCGACAAGGTACTCTGAGCCGGACCCGGAGTTGACCAGGAAGAGGTCGTCGGCGTTTCGTGCCCGACCAATTGAGTCTAACACGGTCATCACTTCGGTCAGCGCCCGAACGGTACGGCTGTTCGGGCCAGCCTCCTCTAGTTCGCTCTCGTCGATGCTGCTGGCGTCGCTACGGGATTCTGTGGTAGCCATGAATGATAGGCGGAACGCCCTCTGTGGGACGCCCCTCACCACGCTGGGGCGCAGAAAATTTGGCGACTAGAGTCTGTTAAAGGGTGATTCTATTCTCGGACAGGAGTGGTCAGTACAGGAGATATCTATAACATAGTAAGATCCGTGCATATACACTAACCAGTGGCCCGTTCGAATGAGCATTAATCAGAACTCTGAATGGCTATTTGCTTGGCACGTTCAGTTATTTCATCTTCCATCCGTCGCATGAATTCATCAACTGTGTTTCCCATCAGAAGCACGGGGTAATCAGTCCTGAGCATCTCTTCAAGCACTTTTCCTGCATCTTCACTGCGGTCGTGTTCTATTACAGGCACATCAACATTTGATGCGAATACACTCGTGAATGCGCCACCAACACGGGCACGCTCAATCAGATCTCGATTGGCGAGCGTGTTCAGATACTTCGCAAATGATGCAGTGCGGCTCCTACGATCTGCTCGCAAATACACAAATGGCAGTACGTAATTGTCTCCGGCCAACTCTTGCCGAATTGCCTCTGTGCTCTCGATATCATTGATTTCTGCCCCGTTGAACACCCGTCCACCGGGAAGAGTCACCCACCGTGGCTGGATTGAATCCAAGTAGGCGTTCAATTGTTCGTCGGGAACCGGTTCCATATCTAACAACCGAAGCACGTCGTTCGTTGCGTACACTGTTTCCGCACCGATCCGGCCCACTTGATCATCCGGAATCGTTACCTGCGTCATCTCACCACCTTGTTGTTCGATTTCTTTACGCATGTAGTCCGCGAGCACAGGATTCTGTTCCCCGTTGACGACTTTTGTCCCCGGTGGAATTGTCCGAGCGAAAGCCCGTGCAATCTCACGGGGTGTCTTTCCGAGTGTATCTTGATGATCTTGCCGTACGTTTGCAATGACGACAATATGGGGCTTGACAAATTGCTCGTTAATCAGACGGGTAGTGTATTCGGTAATTCCTTGATTTTCAAAGATTGCGACATCTTCTGGAGTGTATGCGCTGAGCTGGGCTCCGAATTCTCGAAGCACCCTGATATTCTCGTATAGTGTCGTGTGAGGGCCTTTGCGATCGACAGCAATGACATCACGGTTGCGAATAAGCACCGGTTGATTGCCAGTGATTTTTGTCAATACATCGTATCCACGACGATTAAACACGTCGTCGAGACGGCGAACAGTCGATGATTTTCCACGGATCCCCGAGACAACGATGCGGGTATCGATATCATTGAGAAAGCGTCGATGCCTTTTCCCTCGGGTGAACAGTTTTTTTAGTGCCCCCCGAACCTCCGACATCCCGACTAAGAAGGGATCCAGCTCGACTGTGTCCTCAGCGCCAGCATAATAGATCGGTGTTGCACCGATTGCCAGTTCTCGGAACCGAGTAGCCGCTTCCATGGCCTTCTCTCTCGTGGTATATGTGAAGCTGGGTTCAGCCAGGCTGGTACCATCTTGTTTCAATGACCATTCAAAAACATCTATTGAGTCATTCCCTCGGATGTGTAATCTAGAGTTGGAGCCGTTTTGATTCTCCCCGTCGTACTCGAACTCGTCAATGTCTTCTATCGTGGCGACTGCATCTCGAACACTATTGATTGCGGTTCGAGCAGCCTTCGAACTGTCGTACTGGTGTGGTGAAATGCCAAGGCAAATTTCAGCGTCGTATAACTGCCAGAGCCAGCCGTCGACAGTTTTGACAACCTCGAAAGAACCTTGCTCGATCATCGTTCATCACTCCCGGAGAGAATCGATGCTTCGAACACTTCTTCGTGGTCAGGTCGATCAACAGTGTAGTACTCGACAAAGAGGAAACAAACTACGGTAATAGCCACACCAACGAGAATCTCCACGGGGCCGAATTGTTGTGGAATACCTCTTGGGAGAATCTGCCCTGTCGCCCGAACAATCAGGAGCAAGAATGTGAATGTCCCGAGTGTCAGTGGAACATATAGTTTGCGCTTGCTGGTGGGAGTTGTATGCCAATTGTACGCGTTGATCCCTGCAAGTATTCCGACAAAATAGGCAGATAAACCTCGTGTAATCGGGAGTGCCATTACAAGCGGCACTGTCGAAAGTAGCGCAAATGCTGTCGTGATTGAAATAAGAACACGCCCGTATAGCAGGGTGATCTGATGGACAAGCTGGAGGAATATGAACGCGGTGACGAGGACAATGACATAGAGTGCAATCAGCCATTGGCTAGCAAGCGCGTAAATCGCTAACAAGGCGGTCGAAATGAGTCCAATCCGAATACCGTACCTGGCCCGGACACGTTCCGAAATCCCGAGACCAATCAGAAAGATGAGTATTGTACTGGGACGAGAGAGAATCGTGGGTTCCAACTCAGTTGCAACTGCGGCATTCTTAAACACAGCAACATCCGACGTTGACGTATAGAGGGCTGGGGGTGTTAGTTCTCCGAGAACCGGAGCTAGTTCTGGAGTAACCAGGAACCAGCCAAGTGTCGTCAGTCCACTGAACAGTAGAATCGTCGCGATAAGGTCGTCTGTTCGGTACTGTGGTTTGAGCTGATGGTAATTGAATGCAGCCAAGCCAGGGAGAATACTACCAATAAATACCACCTCTCGAAGCGACTCTGGAAAGACGGCACCAATTGTCAGAAAGATCAGCAGTGGAATCCCGCTGCCGATACCCATCGCGACGAGTAGTTCGTCTCGTCCATAAATGAGTGTGCGTTGTTTTACGATAGAGAGGCCAAGATATGCGAGGATGGTGCTGAAAAAGAAAACTGGAAGCATAAACGCATTTTTGAGCGTGTACACAGCTAACACGGGAATAGCGATTGTGCCGCCTAGTCGGTACCCGAATAGTTGTGTTATCGTACCAACAAGTACAAGTCCAAGTGCAGTAACGACGACTGGTACAATCACCGTTACCCTCTCATGATAACACAAGGGTGTTGTAATAATCAGGTTAGAAATAGATAATCTGTGGATAATACTACATTTTCGCTGGGATACCCTCACCTAAGTATCATTGTTGATATTTGACCACAATGCGTATACTACCGATTAAATTGTTCAAAGGTGATGCGCAAAATCACCAGAAGGACAGTCCTAACAGGGGTCGGTAGTGTTGCACTTGGAACTGGGGCAGTTATCACAAATGCTAAATCAAACAACGGATCCACCAGTGATGATACGACTGTGCGAATAAAAAAAGACGACAGCATCGCTACTTCTGAACGATGCCGTCTCCCCCAAGCAACAATTGACGCTGCTGGTCTCGAACCAGGCCATCAAGTAAGGCTCAGTTACGACGGTGCACCAGCAGTATTTACCGTTGATAGCTCGGACGACAAGTTTGGTTACGTCAGTTCCGGCGGGCGTGACCGTCTGGGAGTGAGTGGAGGGAGTTTTGAGGTCAATATTGATCCGATGGTCGTTGACCCGTCTCTCGACGAAAAGACCGCTGCAGAAGAAGGGGGCTTCCTTGAAGGGCTAACCGACCACGGAACGTCAGATTTGATTGCACTCGCACCGCACGGTGGGTATATCGAATGGGGAACCGATTCACAAGCCAGGCATATCTCGGACCAACTGGAAGCTACTGCTTGGTATAGTGCTGGCTGGTGGCCGGGTGGGGGCGCATACCGACGGTGGCACGTTACCTCGACTGACATCCATCCAAGGTCCTTCCCAGTGCTGGATGATATCTCTGACCGGGGATTCGACTACGCAGTGAGCTTCCATGGCTGGTCGGAGTCCCACGTGGCTGTAGGTGGCGGCGCGCCAGACGGACTTCGTGAAGATATCCGTGATGGCATCTCTGATATCGTTGATTGTGAGGTACGGCTGGCTTCCGAGGGCCCACGTGATGGCGATTCACCAGAGAATATCGTGAATTGGTTGACGGCCTCAGGTAGCGATGGGGTACAGATTGAACAACCGTGGTCGGTTAGAGAGAATCATACTATCGGTGTTGCTGATACCGTTGTTGACATATTCAATGAATAGTCGTAGCCGTTCTGTACCTGGGAGGATATCATTTAAAAACTAACTCTATATATTTGGCTCTATTGAACTCCTCAGAGAGTTACAGATCCGCCTGATAGTCTGATCGGATGCAAGCCCTCCCGAAGTCACGACTGCTCCAGTTCGTTGAGCAGGCATTTCATTTGGCCCGACGAGCTGTCTCTCGATATTCTTCGAAGCTCTCGAAACGACGGTACACGCTCCACCAGCACATCGTCTTGCTCTGTCTCAAGGTTCGGAAGAATACGACGTACCGGACGCTTCTTGACGTACTTATCGAGATGCCCCGGATTCGAAGAGCAATTGAACTTGAGGAACTACCGTCTCCTTCGACGTTGTGTAAGGCGTTCAATCGGCTAGATATGGCGGTTTGGCGCGTTCTGCTCAACCTCTCGGTCACACTCCTCCCGACTAACGGTGTCGTCGGGGTTGACGCATCAGGCTTTGACCGCAGTCGCGCCTCGAAACACTACACAAAGAGAACAAAACTCAGTCCTCACAAAGCATCGCCAGTTAACCGGACCTGAGTCACCTATTGGTTGGGATGGGTCGTCGATAGTGGTCGGAGAACCCTAATCGAGGGCAGAGCTGCCGCGTCGGCGGCTTATCGCCGCCGACAGCGGCAGCGTTGCCACTGAGGAGGTGGTGTCCTCGGTCAGTGACTACCGGTCGAACCGGTCGTCCGGTGGCCGGTTTGCGGGGACGGCCCGACGCATTGCGAGGGCCGTC
>NZ_JAMQOM010000006.1:0-189236 GCF_031624315.1 Haloarcula terrestris
GTGGTTCGTGGCAAAGTCTCGAAACGTCTGTGCAAGGTTCCTGAGACGCCCCATATCGCCAGACGGCGTCCAATTCCCCTGAAATCAGCGATACAATCCGCAGACGGCGTCGGCGTTCAACGGAGCAATGCGGTCCGATATGTGGACAAACGGTGCGTTTCACCGAGAAGAAGCGCGGACAAGGGCGTTCGGAGGCAGAAACGACAGTGCGTTCCGGGGAGTGGCACGGGTGACCAGCGGACGACGTGAGCGTGTGGAGGGCCGAAGTGAATCGGGAGGGGTGATCGCTGGCGACCCGTGCGCAACTGCTCGTAGCGAGGGGAGCTATGTAGGTTCTATCTCAATACTAACGATACAGTTGATACCATGTATACTATCAATACAATAGGGCCACAGTGACAGGAGCACCGAACTGAAACGGGCCGTAGAACCTGACGGGCAAGCGTGTACGCAGTCGGACTACCGGTACACCATCGCCTGGGCGACTTTCTCGCCGCGGTAGTAGCCGGGTGCAGTGGCGATTGTCGCCGTTTCCACTTCGCCTTCGGCGGTCACCACACGGTACTCCCGTTCGGGAACGGAGACATCGTCACGCATCAGGCGCTGAAACCGCTCTCTGGCCGTGTCCTGCTCGTCAGGATGGAGAAAATCGCTCGCCTTCTTCCCGGCGATTTCTGCGAAGGAGTCCGCATCAAGGAACGTTACGGCCGCCTCGTTGGCGTACAGGGCCTTCCAGTCCCGGTCAAAGAGGAGGATCGGGATCGGCGCAGTGTCGACGAGGTTGTGATACCTGTCTTCCGTGCGCTGGACCGCGGTTTCGGCCCGAGCGCTCCGGACCGCGTTCTGAATTCGGTTCGCCAGAACGGTGTACTGCTCGGTCCCGGTCTCTTTCTGGAGATAGTCGGTAACGCCGGCCGAAATCGCCCGGCTCGCGATTTCCTCTGATCCCTTGCCGGTGAACAGAATGAACGGCAGTTCCGGGTAGTCGTCCCTGACTAGCTCCAGGAAGTCCAGCCCGTCCCGGTTCGGCATGTCATAGTCGCTGACGATGCAATCGACCGGTTCGTTACGGAGCACTGTCAGCGCCTCCTCGACGCTTGTCGCGGATTCCACCGAGACCACGGCGTCTTCCCGTTCAAGGAACTCGGAGACAATCTCAGTAAAACTGGAATCGTCGTCGACGTGGAGTACCGTCACATCGTCTATCGAGAAATGAGTCATACGGAGAGCGTTGCCAGATTGTAATTAATTTAAGTGTGAAACCACAAAAGCGTTGTCTCCTGTTTAATACGTGGTATGAAAGTTTGAATGACAGGATGTCAGAGCTTGTGTTGGAACGCGTGACGGACGTTCTCGCCGGTCTCGGTCAGTGCCACCTGTTTCGTCCGACCGACATCGCTGACCGTGATGTAGCCGTCGTCCGCGAGCGGGTCGATGATGTTGGCGTTCAACAAGGCGAACTTCGCCTTCTCGTTTGCCGGATCCGCATCATCGATGAACGCGAGGCCAGCGTCCTCTGCGAACTCGATGAGGTCCGACTTCTTGGCGGTGTAAGTGTCCGTGTTCGTCCGCTTGAGATAGTCAAGCACCGCGACCTGGTCCCGGGAGATGGCTTCGATGGGGTATGACGGCAGGACCTCCGCGCGCTCCATCCCGCGAGTGAGCGGTTCCGTCGAGACCGATGGGACGTGTTCTTCGGGGTGGACGTAGTACGCCGTTGCTTCTGTCGCCATGCACGCTATCGCGCTCCCGATAGCCGCCACTTTCGGCCCGCTGGAGACGTTGACGCGGACGATGTCTTCGAGATGGTCGGCTGTTAGCGTCGTCACCACCGCCAGCACGTCGTAGAGATCGTGTAAGTCCGTTCGGTGCAGTTCGACGCTGACGCCGTTGGCGTCGAGGTCTTCGACGAGGGCCTGCTGGTACGGCGTCAGCCGCGACGGTTCCGTCGTTCCCGTGAGGAGATACACATCATCGGCGTTGTGCTGGTGGATCGGCTCGGCAATCCGGTCGCGTTCGTGCCCCAGCGGGGCGATGTGTATCTCGCGGATCTGGTCCATGCGGGAAGGACGTGACCGGCACAGCTATTGTTCTTCCCATTTCCGAGACAGAACATCGTCGCGCAAACCGAGGTCGCAAGCGACCTCGCTAGTCGTCCGCTTCGAGTTCCGACCGCGTCTGATCGAGATACGGCAACTGCGAGGCCGTCTCCTCGATGGCGTTCCGGTTGGCCTTCATCAGCGCCGTCGTGTCCCAGTTGCCCTCGACGAGGGCCTCCCGCTGGGCGCGGTCGACGCTGACGTTGATCTCGTTGTCGAGCTCAGAACTCGGAGAGTTCTGATCGGCTCCGGAATCTGACGATTCCGGAACGCCGTAGGTGACTGTCTCCGCCCGCACGTCGACTTCGATCTTGCCGTCGGGGTTGTCCTCAATCCACTGCTGGAGCGCGTTGATCGTCTCGTGGTCGGCCGTGACCGTCGGGATACCGAGCGCGAGACAGTTCCCAGCGAAAATCTCGGCGAAGCCCTCGCCGATGATGGCGTCGATACCCCAGCGCATGAGCGCCTGTGGCGCGTGTTCGCGCGAGGAGCCACAACCGAAGTTGTTGTTGACGACCATCACGTTCGAGTCCTGGAACCGCTCCTCGTTGAACGGGTGGTCTTTCTCATTGTCCTCGTCGTCGAACCGCAGGTCGAAAAAGGCGAACTCGCCCAGGCCGTCGAAGGTGACTACCTTCATGAACCGAGCCGGGATGATCTGGTCCGTGTCGATGTCGTTCCCGCGGATCGGGATGCCAGACCCCTCGACGTAGTCGACCGACGGGATGTCCTCAGTGGGGTCGCTCATGCGACCACCTCCAGCGCTTCGCGCTGAGTAGGTCGCATGGTTCGCTCACGGGTCGCGTTGCTCCCCGTTCGCGTATCCGAGACGCTTCGCGTCTCGCTTCTCACGCTAAATTCACCTCCTTCAGTTCGCGCACGTCAGACACTTCGCCGGTGATCGCCGCGGCGGCGACCATCCGGGGGTTCATCAGGACGGTGCGGCCGTCCTTGCTGCCCTGGCGACCGACGAAGTTCCGGTTGGAGGATGAGGCACAGGCCTCGTCGCCCTCCAGCTGGTCCTCGTTCATGCCCAGACACATCGAACAGCCGGCGTTGCGCCACTCGAAGCCGGCTTCCTCGAAGATGTCCTTCAGGCCTTCCTCCTCGGCGGCGCGCTGGACGCGCTGGCTGCCGGGGACGACGAACGCTCGCACGTCGTCGGCGACCTCGCGACCCTTGACGATGCGGGCCGCGCGACGGAGGTCGGGCAGTCGAGCATTGGTACACGAACCCAGGAAGGCAACGTCGATGTCGTAGCCTTCCATCGTCTGGCCGGGCTCGACGCGCATGTGCTTCTGTGCGCGGCGGGCGGTGTCGACCTTGTCGTCGGCCAGCGATTCGGGCTCGGGAATCGGGTCGTCGATGCCGATGCCCTGGCCCGGTGTGGTCCCCCACGTGACGACGGGATCCAGTTCGCTCGCGTCGATCTCGACCACGTCGTCGTATTCGGCGTCGTCGTCCGAGCGGATGGACTCCCAGTACGGCTTGAGTTCCTCGAACTTCTTGGGGTGCTCCTGGAAGTAGTCCGTCTGTTCGAGCCACTCATAGGTGGTCTCGTCGGGGTTGACGTAGCCCGCGCGAGCACCGCCCTCGATGGACATGTTACAGATGGACATCCGGCCTTCCATGTCGAGGTTCTCGATGGTCTCGCCGGCGTATTCGTAGACGTAGCCGACGCCGCCCTCGGTCCCGAGTCGGCGGATGATTTCGAGGATGATGTCTTTTGCTTCGACGCCCTCGTCGAGTTCGCCGGTGACCTCGATCTTGCGGACCTTCTGTTTCTCCATCGCGATGGTCTGGGTCGCCAGCACGTCCCGGATCTGGCTGGTCCCGATCCCGAACGCGAGCGCGCCGAAGGCGCCGTGAGTCGAGGTGTGGCTGTCGCCACAGACGATGGTTTTGCCGGGCTGTGTGATGCCCTGCTCCGGGCCGATGACGTGGACGATACCCTGGTCGCCCGTCGTCGGGTCGGAGAACTGGATGCCGGCGTCGCGGACGTTCTCTTCGAGTTCGGCCATCATCGTCTCGGCCGCGTCGTCGCTGTAGGGCCGGTCCTGGTTCGCGGTCGGGACGATGTGGTCGACCGTCGCGTGAGTCAGGTCCGGGCGCGCGACCTCGAGGCCGCGCTCTTTGAGCATGCCAAAGGCCTGCGGGCTGGTGACCTCGTGGATGAGGTGCAGTCCGACGAACAGCTGGTCCTGGCCGTTGGGCAGGGTCGTCACCTTATGCTTGTCCCATACCTTGTCGTACAGCGTGTTTTGACTCATACTGTCTCGTCCCGTCCTTCGGTTCCACGCTCGTACGCGCGAGTGACACCCTCGCCGGGTGCCTCGTGGTCGATGTCTTCCATCGTCTCCTCGGCCTGCTCCTCGTCGCGTTCGCCACCGTCGGCGGCGACGACCGGGCCGCGGCGGAACACCGCGCCGAAGGTCGCGCTCGTCTTCGGGTGGGTGTGCTGGACGCTGCGCATTGTCTCGCGTGACTCGCTTCCCGTGTCGCTCGGTGAATCTGTGTGCTCGTTAGTCATCTGCGGGGGCTTCTTCCTTCTGGGCGTCGGCGTCTTCGCCCCACGCGAACAGTTCGCGCAGGCGGCCGCCGACTTCCTCGATCTGGTGGTGCTGTTCGGCGTCGCGGTACTGCTTGTAGGCGGGTCGGTTGGCCTGGTTCTCGTTGATCCACTCGCGGGCGAACTCGCCGTTCTGGACCTCTTCGAGGATCTTCTCCATCCCCTCGCGGTCGATGACTTCCTCGCCGCGCGTGAGGCCGCCGTACTCGGCGGTGTCGGAGACGGAGTTCCACATGCCCATGTGGCCGCCCTCGTACATCAGGTCGACAATGAGCTTGAGCTCGTTCAGGCACTCGAAGTAGGCCATCTCCGGCGCGTAGCCGGCGTCGACCAGCGTCTCGAAGCCGACCTTGACCATCTCGGTGACGCCGCCACAGAGGACGGCCTGCTCGCCGAAGAGGTCCGTCTCGACCTCTTCCTGGAAACTGGTCTCGATGACGCCGGCGCGAGTACAGCCGATGCCCTTCGCGTAGGCCAGGGACTCTTCCTTGGCGTTGCCGGTCGCGTCCTGATAGACAGCGATGAGGCCGGGCGTGCCTTCGCCGCGCTCGTAGGTCCGGCGGACGAGGTGTCCCGGGGACTTGGGCGCGACCATCGTCACGTCAACGTCTTCCGGCGGCTCGATCTGGCCGTAGTGGATATTGAAGCCGTGGGCGAACTGGAGCGTGTCGCCGGCGTCCAGTCCGTCCTCGATGGCCTCGTACACGTACGGCTGGACCGTGTCGGGGACCAGCATCACGACGCGGTCCGCCTCAGCGGCGGCCACGTCAGGGGCCTCGACGCGGAGGCCGGCGTCTTCGGCCTCGGCCCGCGAGGACGAGTCCTCACGGAGGCCGACGACCACGTCGACGCCCGATTCGTGGAGGTTCAGCGCGTGGGCGTGGCCCTGTGAGCCGTAGCCCAGTACGGCTACGGTCTCGTCGTCGAGTGTCGATACGTCAGCGTCTTCGTCGTAGTAGACTGTTGTGGTGAATTCGTCAGACATCTTTCTCTAATGTTTTCGGGCCGCGTTCCAGTGCGGCGGCCCCGGTTCGCACGATCTCCTGCACGTCGAACTGCTTGAACGCCTCGACGGCGGCGTCGATCTTCTGCTTGCTGCCCGTGATCTCGACGGTGACCGAGTCGGTCGACGCGTCGACGGCCTGTCCGCCGTACATGTCAGCGATGGCGTTGACATCGTCGGGCTTCTCGCCGCTGACTTTCACCAGCGCGAGTTCCCGCCGGACGGACTCGCCTTCGAGTTCGCTGACGGAGATGACGGGCACGAGCTTCCGCAGTTGCTTTTTCGCCTGATCGATCCCCGGTTCCGGCTCCTCGATGAGGATCGTCATCCGGGCTGTGTCCTCGTCGACTGTCGGGCCGACGGTGAGGCTTTCGATATTGAACTGCCGTCGGCTGAACAGCGCCGACACCTCCGAGAGGACGCCCGGTCGGTGTTTGACCAAGGCTGACAGCACCGCCTGTCGCGGTTCGTGGGTCACTTCGGCCTCGGGGTCAACGCGGATTCCCTGCGTGTTGCGTCGGCCCTTCGGGCGCATCCGTTCGTCCGGCGCGGGGCCTGGCATTCCTCCTGTCATAGTTGGTCCAGATGGTCTTCTTCGAGCGCGAACAGGCCGTTGTCACCGCCGCTCGGGACCATCGGGAAGACGTTCTCCCCGGGGTCGATGTGGGCGTCGATGACGCTCGGCCCGTCGTAGTCGCGTGCTTCCTGAATCGTTTCCTCGACGGTCTCGTACGATTCGAGCGTGAACCCGCGCGCGCCGAAGGCCTCGGCGAGCTTGTCGAACTGCGGGATCCACGGGTACTCCGAGGCCATCCGGCGGCCCTCGTAGAAGCCGTCCTGCCACTGGCGGACCATCCCGACCGCCTCGTTGTTCAGAACGACGTAGGTGATATCCAGTTGCTCTCGAACGGCGACCGAGAGGCCCTGGACGGTCATCAGGAACGAGCCGTCGCCGTCGAAGCAGACGACCTCCTGGTCCGGCGCGGCGAGTTTCGCACCGATGGCGGCGGGCACGCCGTAGCCCATCGTCCCGAGGCCGTGGGAAGACACCCACGTCCGGGGTTCGGTGTACTCCCAGAACTGGGAGGCCCACATCTGGTGCTGCCCGACACCGGTACAGACGATGGTGTCGTCCGGCGTCAGATCCGAGAACGTCTCGACGACGTACTGCGGTTTCAGCGGCTCGTCCTCGGGCATCTCGTAGGTCATCGGGTACTCCGACTTCCACTCCTGGCACTGCTCGCGCCACTCGTCGGCGTCGGGCGCGCGCGGCATTGCGTCGAACAGCTGCCGGAGCACTTCCCGGGCGTCCCCGATGAGCGGGTGGTCGGCGTAGATGTTCTTGCTGATCTCGGCGGGGTCGATGTCGACGTGGATGATGTCCGCGTCGGGGGCAAAGGAGTCGACACCGCCAGTCAGGCGGTCGTCGAAGCGCGTCCCGATAGCCAGCATGCAGTCGGTGTTGGTGATCGCCATGTTGGCGTACCCGGTGCCGTGCATGCCGGCCCACTCGAGCGAGAGTTCGTGGTCCTCGGGGAAGCTCCCGATGCCGGGCATCGTCGTGATGACCGGAATCTCGTACTCCATGGCGAACTCCCGCAGCGCGTTCGAGGCGTTTGCCTTGATGACGCCGCCGCCCGAGAGGATGACGGGACGGTCGGCCTCGGCCAGCGCCTCGGCGGCTTCCTGGACGTGCTCGTCGTCGGCCTCCTCAGGGACGTGGTAGGTGTCCGGCGTCTCCGGCGTGCCGGGTTCGACCTCGGTCTCGCCCTGGGTCACGTCCTTCGGGAGGTCGACCAGCGTCGGTCCCTGTCGACCGGCGTCGGCAAGCGCGAACGCCTCGCTAACGTCGTCGCCGACGGTATCTGAGTCGGCGGCGAAGTAGCTCTCCTTCGTGATCGGCTGGGTGATACCCACCGTGTCGGTCTCCTGGAAGGCGTCGTTGCCGACGAACTCCGTCGGGACCTGGCCGGTCAGGGCGATGACCGGGTCCGAGTCCATGTTCGCGTCGGCGATGCCGGTCACGAGGTTCGTCGCGCCGGGGCCGGACGTGGCGAAACAGACGCCGGGGTCGCCAGTGACGATCCCGTACGCGTCCGCCGCGTGCGAGGCCCCCTGCTCGTGGGCCATCGTGACGTGGTTGATGTCGGAGTCGTACAGCGCGTCATAGACGGGCATGATCGCCCCGCCCTGGACGCCGAAGACGTAATCGGTCCCGGCGTTTTCGAGCGCGCGAATGACCGATTGTGCGCCCGTCGTGACCGGTTCCTGTTCGGTCTCGGACTCGGTGTCCGCGTCCTCTTTGGAGACTGATGCGTGTTCGCTCATCGTGCCATCCCTCCGTCTGTTCGTGTCTGCGTTCGATACCGCGGTAATGTGTGTGCTGCGTGCATGACTGGTGACTCTGTGGTGTTGTGGCGAATCGATCCGACCGGATATGAAAATGTGAAGAGAGGGGCTATAGGGCCCCTACAATACGCGCGCCGAGAATAGCGGTCGCGGCGCTGGCGAACGGTCGAACCTGACGCCCAGCGGCCGCGGTCATCACGTCTGAAAGCAGTTCGTCCCGAATAATAAACGTTCTGTGAGAGCCCCTGTCGAACACCGTCGCGGGACCGGGCACTCACCCGTGGCTGCTCACTCGTAGTGACGGCCGGAGGCGAGGGCATGGGCCTACGCCCGGACCTCCTCGCTCTCCTCGGTCACGCCGATTTCCTCGGCGAACCGTTCGAGGACCGACATGGTGACCTGCTCCTCCGCGCCGTACTCCTTGACGCGGCGGGTCACTTCCCGAACTTCGGCCTCGGTCGGGTCGTAGCCCGCGTCGACGAGCCGCTCCCGAACCGAGTGCGCTCCGGTGTGTTTCCCGAGCACGAGTTCGCGCGTAGCCCCGACCATCTCGGGGGTCATGACGCCCGGCTCGAACGTGTCGGAGTTCTCGATGACGCCCGCGGCGTGGATGCCGCTCTCGTGGGAGAAGGCGTTGCGCCCGACGACGGGCTTGTTCGCCGGCACCCCGATGTCGGACTTCTCCTCGACGATCCGCGACAGCTCCGTGATGCGGGTGGTGTCGATTCCGGTGTCGACATCGTACAGCGATTCCAGCGCCATTACGACCTCTTCGTAGGCCGCGTTGCCGGCGCGTTCGCCGATGCCGTTGACCGACACCTGCGCCTGGCTGGCTCCGGCCTCGAAGCCGGAGATGGCGTTGGCCGACGCCAGCCCGAAGTCGTCGTGCGTGTGCACGTCGATGTAGGCCTCGGTGCAGTCGTCGACAATCTCGATGAGGTCGTAGAACCGCCGCGGCGTGGCGACCCCACACGTGTCCGGAATGTTGATCCAGTCCGCCCCCGCCGCGGACGTGGCCTCGATGACTTCGACGAGGAAGTCCTCGTCGGTCCTCGTGGCGTCCATCGGCGAGAACATGCACTCGACGCCCGCGTCTTTGATCATCTCGACACAGTCGACGGCAGTGTCGAGCGCCTCCTGACGGGTCGCGTGCATGGAGTCCTGCAACTGTACGTCCGACGTCGAGACGAAGGTGTGGACCATGTCCACACCCGAATCCAGAGCCGCCTCGATGTCTTTCTCGACCACACGCGCCAGTCCGCAGGTCGTCACTCGCGTGGACTCGGCGATGTCCCGAACTGCCTCGAACTCCGCATCAGAGTTGACGGGGAACCCGGCCTCGATGACGTGGGTGCCCATCTCGTCGAGCAGCGCGGCTATCTCGCGTTTGTCCTCGTAGTTGAACGACGTGCGTGGTGACTGCTCACCATCGCGCAGCGTGGTGTCGAAAATCCGTGCGTCTGTTATCTCAGACGTGGAATCCAGTGTGCCCTGGAAGAACTCGATCCGCCGGAGATCCCGACGTGCCCTCGTTGTTGGACATAAGCACCTGTATCTGGTCGCTTCCACTATTTATAGCTGTTCATAAATCGGGTGGCACGTGGACACGACACACGGGCGCGACCACGATACCGTAGCCAGCGCGGCTGCCGCGCGTCAGACAGGTGGGGAGGATTTTTGCTCCGCCCGCGCATGTATTGGGTTATGAGCGATTTCGAGGGGCTGGACCTGCAGGCCGTGGAGGACCAGATGGACGACGACCGGGACGGCTCGGGTAGCAACCGGGTCGTGCTGGGCGTCCTCGACGGGTCGGAACCGGCCGAGCAGTGGCTAACCACCATCGAGAACGGGTCCGTGCTGGTCCTCAACGTCGAGGGCGACCTGAACGAACTCGCCGCCGGGTTCGCCCGGCCGGTCCGGGAGGCCGGCGGGGAACTGATGCATTTCCGTGGCTTTCTCGTCGTGACGCCGCCGGGCGTCAGCATCGACTCCGAGCGCCTGGAGTGAGCGGCGTCACAGGCAGCTTCGAAACGGCGGTCCTGCAACGGATGGCGACAGAACCGTTCACGGTGAGAGAAATCGCTGCAGCAGTCCGTGCCAGACGCGAATACCGTGGTCCCACGCCTGCCAGCAGTCATCGAGAAAACGGGGAGAGCGCCCAGCGGCGTGTCTCGCTCGGCTCGTGAGCTCGGTGTGACAGTCCGGGCAGCGGTAGTGGGTCCCGCGGTGGGTTTCGACGACGATCCAGTCGCCGTCGTACCGGCTCTGGTGCCCACAGTCCGGACAGAACAGGGTCGCCTTCGGCGGGACATCGCGCTTGGTCCGGGAGTCGGTCGGGGACATCCTCGGGTGGAAGGTGACTGTCGACACGAAAAGAACCTGCCTATGAGGGGTCTATACGGCTACTAGTATGAGGGAGGTCATTATATTCGCTTTCAGGGACGGGTCTCGACGCCTGCGGCCGCTACGCAGACACCAGCGTCAGGTAGTGCCCGTCCGGGTCCCTGATGCGGACGCCCTCCTCAACTGACGTGACCGACAGCGCCTCCCCAGCCACCGCGTCGGCCGCGGCCTCGGGGTCCGCTGCGACGACACCGAAGTCGACGTGAACGCCGCCCCGAGCGTCAGCGATGCCGAGCCGCGGCGACCACAGTTCCAGGTCGAGGTCGCCCGTCGACAGCCTGACTCTGCCTTCGTCGCGGCCGTCGTCGACCAGTTCGAACCCCAGCGCAGTGTAGAACTCCGTCGCTGCCGACAGGTCCTCCACTTCGAGGACGAGTTCGAACAGCCCCGTGACGCCGTCGCCGTCGACCGCCCGCTCGCCGAGTTCGACGCAGTTGCCCTCGGTGTCATAGAAGTACAGGGAGCGGGCGTCCCCGAAGGTGTGCTCGACCAGGTCGAAACGCTCGTCCAGCCGGTCGTACCAGTCGTCGTACTCCCGGTCGGGAATCGTGAGCGCGTAGTGGGTGTGCAGGCCGCCGCGCGGGACCGTCCCCGGTGCGCGGAGCCTGAGTTCGGTGTCACCGGCTGCGAGCACGGCTTCCTCGGGTGTTTCTGAAACCACGTCGAGTTCAAGGAACGCCTCGTAGAACGCCGTCGCACGGTCCGGGTACTTCACCTCTAACGTGACCCAGGCGGGCGATGAGAGCATACTCGCCCTTCGACCGCCACGGACAAAGCCGCTGTGGACGCCGCCCGAGGGTGACACAACGCCGAGACTGTCTTGTCCTGTTCTCGACCATTTATTCCTGTCTGGCGCGTACAACGGGGTATGCCAATCAACGGAGACGACTCGACGACCGGCTGGGTGGAGACGAACCGCTGGGACCGCGGGGCGAGCTGGATCGCCTATCCCGATGAGATGATGGTCCGTGTCAGCCACGCGCTCTCGACTGACGCCGGCGTGTTCGTCGTCGACCCGGTGGATGTCGACGGCATCGACGACCTGTTCGCCGACTTCGGCGAGGTGGCCGGCGTTGTCATCCTGCTGGACCGGCACAAGCGTGACAGCGCCGCCGTCGCGAACCGCCACGACGTACCGGTGTACATTCCCGAGTGGATGTCCGGCGTCGAAGGCGACATCGACGCGCCGGTCGAACGCATCCACCGGCAACTGCCGGAGACGGACTACGGCGTCCACAAGATCATCGATAACTCGTTCTGGCAGGAGGCCGCGCTGTACGGCGACGAGGACGATACACTGGTGATTCCGGAAGCGCTCGGGACGGCTGATTACTTCCTCGCCGGCGACGAGCGCCTCGGCGTCCATCCGATGTTGCGCCTGTTCCCGCCGAAGAAACTCGCCCGCCTGGACCCCGAGCGGGCGCTGGTCGGGCACGGCCACGGCGTGATGGACGACGCGACCGAGGCCATCGCGTACGCGCTCCGCGGGTCACGGGGCCGGACGCCGGGCCTGTACGCGAAAAACCTCAAATCGCTCGTGCTGGGCTAAATCGACGCAAACGACGCCGTTTTACCCGGCCCGTGCGAAAGACTGGCGTGGTCTACGTTACCCGCGGACTCGTCGAGACGCTGTTACGGCTCGCCAGCGAGGCCGAACCCGATGACGTGACGATTTCGCTGGCCGTCACGCCGGCCGGGGAGCTCCCCGATGCGGACCTGGCCGACGAGACGCCGGTGTTCACCGACTTCTATCTCCCCTCGGCCGGGGCCTCTGTCAATGCGGTGTTCGGCGTTGACTTGGGGACGCCGGCCGGCCAGACACAGGGTCGGTTCGTCTCTCATCCCGACGGGTACATGGGCGTCAGCAAGACCGACGACCTACACGAGGTGATCTTCGTCGGTATCCCCCCGTGGGACGCCGATGCCCTCGGGGCCTTCGACAGAGCCGGGCAGGAGCGGGGGGTCACGATTCTGGATATCGAGCCGCCCGAGAAGTATCCGCAGTAGCGCACCGGCTCCGAAATCGCTATTCCAGGTAGCCCAGATCACGCAGCTGGTCAGTGATGTCCTGAAACTCCGCTTCGGTCAGCTCGCCTTCCCGCTGGTGCTGGACGACGATGCTCCGGAGCAGGAACCGAACGAGGTCCGAGGTGCTGGAGAAGCTCGTTCCTTCGATTGTCTCCTCGACACGCTCCGCGAGATCCTTCGGAATCGACACCGTGGTGTAATCGGACATGTCGAAACGGAAGCGGGCCGCCGGGATATGCGTTGTGTCCTAGTTTAGCGCGGATCCGTGGCCTCGGTGTCGAACTGGCCCATCGTGGCGTCATTAGTCGGCGCGAACATCTTCGGCGCGCGGCGAGAACTGTCCGCGTCGTCGAAGGGCAGTGTGGTTGTCGGGTACGAGTCGTCGTTTCGGGGGGTCGTGATTCGTGTTGTCATCCTGGGGGTCGTGTCGGTCGGCGTCTGTGGTTCGTGGGTGGTGCGGTGTCAGGTCGGCGCGAAAGGCATACGTCGGATACAAGCATTGGGTACCCACACCTTTCGACGCATCCATAATAAATGTTCATGATGGAGCTATGGAAAATACTGAAGTGTGGTAACAAGCCTATTGCAAGAGTGTCCCACAACTTCAAACGGTGGCCAGAATGAAACTGCGACCCCGACCGTCGGGACTGCTCGGCACGGATGGCGGTGATTCGACCGGTATGCGCTATGAATGGACGCTGTGTGGCACTCGGGCCGAAGACGCAAAGGCGGCCTGTCCGGCCTGTGGCGGCCAGATGAACGGCTCTGAGGTGACCGGCTCAGACGACTAGCTGGATTTCGTACTCGGTCAGGTTTTCGTACCCGTCAGCAGTGACGACGGCGATGTCCTCGATTCTGACTCCGCCCACGTCGGGGTCGTAGAGGCCGGGCTCGATGGTGACGATGTGTCCCGGTTCGAGTTCGCCGCCGTTCGGTGAGAGCCGCGGGAGTTCGTGCACGTCCAGGCCGACGCCATGGCCCGTACTGTGGATGAACCCCGTCTCCGTTCGCTCGTCGTCTCGCAGTGTCGGTTCGCCGGCGTCCTCGTACACGCCACAGACGGCGTCGTGTACGTCCGCACCGGTCGCACCGGGTTCCAGCGCGTCGAACGCCGCCGCCATCGCACGTTCGGTGAGGTCGTGCCACTCGCGCACCGCGTCGCTGGGTTCGCCTTTCACGAACGTCCGCGTCATGTCGGCGTGGTACTTCGTCGCCTTGTCCTGCGGAAAGATGTCGATGATAATCGGCTCGTGGGCGGCTAGCGGCCCGCTCCCGCGGTCGTGGGGGTCCGCGGCGTCTGCCCCACACGCGACGATTGTCTCGTCCAGCGAACAGCCGTTGCGAAGCAGCGTCACCTCGATTTCTTCTTTCACCCGCTCGCTCGTCAGCGTCTCGCCGTCGACTTCGAGCGTGTCGTCAGCAGCGACCTCCGACGCTTCGAGCAGCGATTCGGCCGCATCCATGGCCGCTTCGTTGGCTCGCTGGGCCGTCCTGATGTGAGCCACTTCGCCCTCGGTTTTCGTCGCCCGGATCTCCGTAACGATGCCGTCGGTGTCGGCGGTCACGTCGACGCCGCGTGCGCGCAGGCCGTCCGCCGTTCGAAGCGGGAACCGCGGCGGCACGGCCACGCTGTCCACGTCGTATGCCGCAAGGAAGTCCGCGAGGACGTGTGAAACTGCCTCGTCGGGGCCGTACTCCTCGACTTTCTCCTGATGGTCGAAGTCGACGTAGCGCTCGACGGTGTCGGCCCGGGACTCGCGCTTGGCTCGGCCGAACTCCAGGCTCCGCGGAAAGAGGAGATGCGTGTCGCCGTCGTACAGCGTGATGAACGGGTCCGGGGCGTCAAAGCCCGAGAGGTAGTACTGGTCGGACACCTCGGAATCCGCATCGAGGAGGTAGCCGTCGACGCCGGCGTCGTCGAGATACACGTCCAATGCTGAGAGGTCGGGTTCCATGCCCGCCAGTCCGGTCCCCACCCACATATACGTCTCCCACTGGCCCGATCTGTGGCCCGAAAATACAGGCGGTCGCCGATTCCGATAGCGTAGATAGTACCGACGGAGTCTCCGTCATGTGGCCACGTGTGCCATACCAATGCAGTTTGGCCGCTCATTTATTGACACTCCAGCCCCTCTGTACTGGTAATGAGTGACTTGTCCGGTGAAGACGTGGCTGTCGTCGGCGGCGGCATCGGCGGCCTCTCCGCCGCGTGTTATCTGGCGGACGCGGGGGCCGACGTGTCGCTGCTTGAGAAAAACGAGCAAGTCGGCGGCCGCGCCTCCCGGCTTGAGGCCGAGGGATTCCGGTTCGACATGGGGCCGTCGTGGTACCTGATGCCTGACGTGTTCGAGCGGTTCTTCGCGTACTTCGGCAAGGAGCCACGGGACTACTACGACCTCCAGCGACTGGACCCCCATTACCGGATCTTCTTCAAGGACGGCGACCGGATCGACGTGACCGGCGACAACGAGGAGATGGCCGGGAAGTTCGAGGAGTACGAACCCGGCGCGGGCGAGGCCTTCGAGGACTACCTCGCGACGAGCGAGCGCCACTACGAGACGGCGATGAACAAGTTTGTCTACAAGGACCGCTCGGAGCTGCGGGACTGGATCGACCTCGACGTGATGACGGCTGCCCCGGTCGGCCTCCAGCTCATCGGGTCGATGCAGGGCCACGTCGAGGACTACTTCGAGCACCCGAAGCTCCAGCAGATCATGCAGTACACGCTGGTCTTCTTGGGTGGGTCGCCACGAACCACGCCAGCGCTGTACAACATGATGAGCCACGTCGATTTCAACCTCGGCGTCTACTACCCCGACGGCGGCGTCGGCGCGGTCGTCGACGGCCTGGTCGAACTCGGCGAGGAACTCGGCGTCACCTACGAGACCGACGCCGAGGTCGACGAAATCGCCCGCCGCAAGCAGGGCTTCCTCGTCGAGACGGTCCACGGCGAGACGACTCACCCCGACGAAGTGGTCGTCAACGCCGATTACGCCCACGCCGAGCGGGAACTCCTGCCCGACCACGAGCGCCAGTACGACGACGAGTACTGGGACGACAAGACCTACGCACCGTCGGCCTTCCTCATGTACATGGGTGTCGAGGGCGACGTGGAGCCGCTGGAACACCATACGCTCGTCCTGCCAACGGACTGGGACCCCCACTTCGACGATATCTTCGAGGACCCGGCCTGGCCCGACGACCCGGCGTATTACCTCTGTGTCCCCTCGAAGACCGACGACAGCGTCGCGCCCGACGGCCACTCGAACCTGTTCGTGCTGGTCCCCATCGCGCCGGGGCTGCACGACGGCGACGAGATTCGCCAGGAGTACCGCGAGAAAATCCTGGCCGACATCGCCGACAACACCGGCGTCGACCTGCGCGACCGCATCGTCTACGAGAAACAGTTCGCCGTCTCCGACTTCGGCGAGCGGTACAACGCCACCGAGGGGACCGCCCTCGGGCTGGCGCATACGCTCCGCCAGACAGCGCTCTTGCGGCCAAACAACCGCTCGTCGGCCGTCGACGGCCTCTACTTCACGGGGTCGTTCACGACGCCCGGCATCGGCGTGCCGATGTGTCTCATCAGCGGCGAACACACTGCGAAGGCGCTCATCGAGGACATCGCCTGAGTAATGCCCGAACTCCCGACCGACCGCATCACCGCCGTCATTCCGCCGGAGGAGACGCTGGTGGGGTATCTGTTGCGCCTCTCCAGGCCGCGCTTCTGGCTCTATCTCGGCGGCCCGGTCATCGTCGGCGTCAGCTACGCGGCCGACGGGCCGGGGGAACTGTTCTCGCCGCTGGCTATCGCGCTGTTTTTGTACTTCACTATCCCCGCGAACGTGTTCCTCTACGGCGTCAACGACATCTTCGACGCCGACGTGGACGAGCACAACCCCAAGAAAGACGAGGGCCGAGAGGTCAGCTATCGCGGAGACAGCGCCATTACGGCCATCGTCGTCGCCAGCGGCGCGCTTGCGTTACTGTTCGTCTTCGGGCTGCCGATGCTCGGCGTCGTGGCCCTGTTCGCCTGGCTGGCGCTTTCTATCGAGTACTCGGCCCCGCCGCTACGGTTCAAGACAACGCCGTTTCTGGACTCCGTCTCGAACGGGCTGTACATCCTGCCGGGCGTCATCGCCTACGCCGCCATCGAAGGGATGGCCCCGCCAGCGACGGCGGTCGCCGGCGCGTGGCTCTGGGCGATGGGGATGCACACCTTCTCGGCGATTCCCGACATCGAACCCGACCGCGAAGCGGGTATCCAGACGACGGCGACGTTTCTGGGCGAGTCAAACACCTACTACTACTGCGTGATGTGCTGGCTCACGGCCGCGTTCGTGTTCACCTACACCCACTGGGTGTTTGGCCTGCTACTGCTGGTCTACCCCGGCCTCGTCTTCGGGATTCTCGGCATCGGCGTCGACATCGATGAGGCCTACTGGTGGTACCCCGCGATCAACACCGTCATCGGCATGCTGTTCACGCTCATCGCGCTGTGGGTGATGCTGTATGGCTAACGAGGATGGGCACACGCTGGCGGGCTGGACGCTCCCGGAGACGAAGACCGAAGCGACCGCCCGGTTCGACCGGTTCGTCACCGAGAACCGGTTTACCATCGCCGTGGTCTTCCCGCTCGTTGGCGCGGTCACCCTCCTTGCCAGCGCCGAGGGACTGTTGCCCGACCCGCTCGCGTTCAACCCCTACTTCGTCCTGTTCGGGACGTTCGTGATGCGACTCCCCCTCGTGGCCGGCGTCTTTCCGCTCGTGGACCGCCGGGCCGGGCTGGCGCTGGTCGCGCTGACGCTGTACTCCTACGGCATCGAACTCGTCGGCGTCCGGACCGGCTGGCCCTATGGGGAGTTTACCTACGGCGTGGACCTCGGCCCAATGCTGCTGGGCGAGGTGCCGTTCGGGCTCCCGGTGTTTTTCTTCCCGCTAGTCCTGAACGCCTACCTGCTCGTCCTGCTGTTGCTTGGCACCCGTGCGGAATCGACCGCGGTTCGGCTGCTGGCGACGCTGGCGACGGTCATGCTCGTCGATTTGGTGCTTGACCCCGGTGCCGTCGCTATCGGCTTCTGGACCTACGAGGTGCCCCAGTTCTACGGCGTCCCCTGGCAGAACTACGCCGGCTGGCTCCTCTCTGGGTCCGTCGCTGTCCTGCTGTTCGACTTCGGGTTCGACCGCGCGGGGCTCCGACAGCGCCTCAATGAGTGTCCGTTCATGCTTGACGACCTCGTGAGCTTCGTCCTGCTGTGGGGCGGCATCAACCTCTTTTACGCGAACTGGGCACCGGTCGGCCTGGCCGCGCTGCTGGGGGCCGGCCTCCTCTGGACGGACCGCTTCGACTTCGACCTCTCGGAAACGCGGCTCGGTCGAGCCGTCTGGCGGTAGTTCGCTGAAGCCGGTGTCGTCCACGGCAGGCCAAGCGTTTAAGCGACCGCGTAGGTAGGAGGATGTATGGAGCGAATCCCGTTCGGAGTCCGCCAGCTCGACTCCATCATCAACGGTGGCGCGCCCGCCGGGAGCGTCGTCCTGCTCTCGGGCGAGGCCGGAGCCGGCTCCCGGGAGTTCATGCACACGAGCGCGCTCATCAACGGGCTCCGACAGGTGGATTCGGAGCTACACGACCTCTACTACGGCGACCTCTCGGCGGACGCCGTCGCACCGGAGGAAGTCCACTACGTCTCCTTTACCGCAAGCGAGTCCCAGCTCGTCAGCGAGATGCGGCTGGCGATGGACGACGACGTGGTCGACAAGGGGAGCCAGGCTGTCGAGTTCCACGACCTCTCGGAGCGGTACTTCCACATCAGCCCGGTGCCCCGGGACTGGTACGCCAGCGAAACCGCGTCGATCACCGACCTCCGGGCGCGCCACGAGCGGGAGGACCTGCTCGGCACGCTCGGGATGGTGCTGAACGACGTGGCGGCGAACAACCTCGTCGTCATCGACTCGCTGTCGGACCTCGTCAGCGCCATGGGCGATGAGATCGACTGGGCGGACATCAGCTCGCTCGTCCAGGGGCTCCAGAAGGCGGCCTACCAGTGGGGCGGCCTCATCCTCCTGCATATCAACCACGAGACGCTGTCGGCGATCCGCCACGGCCAGCTCGTCGACGCCTCCCACGGGACGATGGAGTTCGCGTGGGAATCGGGCGGCTCCACCCGGGCTCGGACCCTCGTCGTCCGGCAGTTCCGGGGCGTCCTCTCACAGATCGAGGACGAGGACATCGTCCAGTTCGAGACGGAACTGGGCGAGGCCGGCTTCGACATCAGCGACGTGCGCAAAATTCGATAGCGGGCGGTGCGGACGCCCGTACCCGTCGAGGAGTGACAAAGAGCAGCGTATCGGCGGATCGCTCCCGCTCTCGGTATCTGAAATCGGCGGTAAACCCTTATCAGTCTTGTTCCTCAAGGGTGTCGTAATGTCCTCCGAGTCGACGGATGACGGGGGAGTCCACGTCGAGCTAGCTGCGGATCTAGACGAGTGGCTGACCGAGCAGGCCGAGACACTCGGTGTTCCGCGCGAGGCCGTCATGGAGCAACTGCTGGCCGCATACAAGGCCTCGGCCGAGTTCGACGACGAGATGGAGGGCACCCATCCGTCGTCGGACGAACTCGACGCTATCGTCGCCGCGACCGTCGACGAGCGGCTATCGGAGTCAGTCGAAGCGGCGACTGAAAGCGCCGTCAGTTCCTCTGTCCCCGATATCGTCGACACGGTGGAGCGCCAACTCGCGGGGCGGTTCGACGCGCTCGAAGCGGACTTTCAGACCAAAATCGAAGATGTCCGCGAGCGCGTCGTGCAGGTCAAACGGGAAGCCGACGCGAAAGCACCAGCCGACCACAGCCACGAGGAGTTCGACCGTATCGATGCGCTCAGTCATGATATCGAGGCGTTGGAGGATGAAATCGCCGATCTTCGAGACGACGTGACCGAATCACTCGAAACACAGGACGAGCGGCTCGACGACATCGATGATATCGACGACCGCCTGGACGATATGGAAGACAAACTCACCCGCGTCGCCTGGGTCGTCAGCGACCTCCGCGAGGACCGGGGCGGCCGGGATCAGAACCAGAAGGCGGTCGACCGGCTGAAACGCGCCGCGGCACAGGAAGGCATCTCGACGGCCCGGTGTTCGAACTGTAGCGAGCAGGTCGAAATCGGGCTGCTGACCGAACCCCAGTGTCCCCACTGCAACGCGACGGTGTCGGACGTACGGCCCGAGGGCGGCATCATCCGCTCGAAGGCACGGCTGGTGGCCGCGGCACAGCTCGGCCCGGGAGAGAGCGATGAGTGACGACGAGCGGGACCCCTTCGAGGCGCTCGACCCCGGCGACGACCGCGAGGGCGACCCGTTCGAGCGCCTCGGAGAGGGGCCTGACGGCGAAGAAGCCCCGAAAGCCGAGACGGACGCCGACGCATCACAGCCGCCGGACGAGTCTCCGTTCGGGGACGACGCAACCGACCCGACGGAGTCTCACCAGCCAGCCGATGATGGCTGGTCCGGAAGAGACGCAAGTGAGACATCGGCGTCCGAGACGCCCCCCTCTGGAGACGGTGCTGACGACCTCCTCTCGGCCGTCGACACCGAGGAGTTCCGTTCGGACTCGGCGACCGATCCGGACGATTCCGGTTTGGCGTCGACGACGGACCCGGAGGACCCCTTCTCGGGGATGGACGACCCCAGCGAAAACCCGTTCGGAAGCGGCGAGAGCGCGTTCGAGCGGGTCGATGTCGACCACATCGACGCCGACAAGGTATGGGCGGAAATCGCCGAGGACGACGACGGCGAGGACCCGTCGGAGAGCCGCTACGCAGAGGTGTCGAAACACCGCTACTGCGAACAGTGCGAGCACTTCTCCGCGCCGCCGAACGCACACTGCACGAACGACGGGACCGAGATCATGGAGTTTCTCGACATGGAGACGGTTCGGCTTCTGAACTGTCCCGTCGTCGCCGAGCAACACGAAATCGAGGGCGAGCAGTAACGGCTTTTTGTTTCGGTGTCCGACGGGCGTGTATGCAGTTCTGCGACGACTGTGGCTCGATGATGCACGCTGACGGTGACGAGATGGTCTGTCAGTCCTGCGGAACGCGAGACGCCAAAGACGAGGACCGGGCGGCCGAGTTCGTCAGTACGGCCGAACAGAGCGGCGACGAACTGATCGAGACCGAAGAAGGCTCGAACTTCGAGGGGAAGCCGACGGCCGACGACGTGACCTGTGAGGAGTGTGGCCACGGGAAAGCGTGGTACACGATCAAACAGACGGGGTCAGCCGACGAACCGCCGACGCGGTTTTTCAAGTGCCAAGACTGTGGCCATCGGTGGCGAGAGTACAACTAAAGTAGCGAATCAAGTATCCTGAGCTCCTCTTCCTCGGATATCTTTTCCGAGTCCATACACGCATGGACGACTTTGTGGACGAGTTCCGGGTCCTGAAACGGCTGCGGGGAACTGCCGCCGTCCGCGACAGTTTCGACCTGGCCTTCGAGTTCGGCCAGTTGCTCGGAGAGGTCCTCCACGGTCGACTGGAACGTGGTGATGGTAGTGTTCACTTCGCCGGCCGCCGTCGCGGTCTCCGGCGGCGGGTAGTCGCCGTCGTCCGACCCGGGCTCGGACTCTGACGCCCGTCTGTCGGCTCCGTCGAAGGATGCGGTCGGTTCGGAGTCGGCCGACTGCGTTTCGGGTTCCTCCGGGCTTATTGGCGACTGGCTTTCGTCCGGGCTCGCTGTCGACTCGGTCTGTTCGGGCTCTTGGTCGCCGAGCACAGCGTTGGCGAACGCCTCGCGGTTCGCCCAGTCGAACCCGTCGATCCCGTTGACGCGGTTGCTCACTGTCGAGGCGGTCACGCCGAGTTTCTCGGCGAGGTCCCGCTGGGACGCGGTAGGGTGTTTCCGAATCGCTTTGATCGTCTCGTATTCGGTCGACGAGAGGTCATCCGGCGCCGGAAGCGACTGGGACGCCGACGAATGGTCGCTGGATTCCTGTGCGGATTCGTTCGGGTCGTCGTCCTCGGCCGGGTCGCCGTGTTCTTCGAGGACACGTTCGACAAGGTCCGCTGTCGCGCTCGGAACTTCCGACGCAAGCTCGGCGATAGAAGCCTCGGGATTCTCGGCCGCAACGTCGAGTATTTGCTTGTGACGCATCGATTTGGGGGCCGTTCGGCCCTTCGTTGATTTGCTCATTGGAATCACCACCTTGGGGGACACTACTCAACTCCCCTGACCTGATATTCGTCTGAAGTGAACTACCGGATATGTCAAAAGCTTTTTGTTAGGGACAAACATTAATTATGATGTTGTTTAGACATAGGTCTGGCTACAGTATCGCTCACGGACGCCGTAGTGGTAGCCGGCGTCGCGGTCCCTGGCGTTGATTCCATCGGCGTCGATCCGACCGGCGGGCAGTACCTCGTGCTCCTAGCCCGAATCAAGCCAGTCGTCGAGGAAACGGCAATCGAGTCGGAGGAATCCGTCGCTCGCGAGAGCCGGCTTTTCGTCGCAGAAAGGCATTCACACAGTTACGCTCCGGTTCGCGTGGACCCGTATCAGACCCCTTCGAGGTCGGACCGGTACTCGTTGATCTGGTCGTCGGCGTCCTCGATGGCACCAGCCACGTCTTCGGCGTCGCCGCTACTGAGGTCGTTGAGCGCCGACTGGATGCGTGCGAGTCGGCCGTGGTCCGGGCCGCGTTCATCAGTCGCCAGGGTGTCGAGTTGGTCGGCGAGTTCGGCGAGGCGCTCGCGTGCGTCGTCGCTGCCGGTATCTTCAGCAGCCGATTCAAGCAGCTCGCTCGCAGATGCGAGTTCGTCGCGTGTCATACGTGGGAATTCACAGATGGGGACTAAAACGATTCGGCTTACGGGAGCGGGGTTATTTAACTACGTCAGCGGGTGTCGAATGGACAAGCAACGCTTACCCCGCGTCCGCTCGCAGAGAGGTCATGGCAAACTTCCTCTTTTGCTCGTTGGACGCGGCGCTCATCGGCGACATCGCCTGGCAGGTCAGCCGGGAGGGCCACGACGTTCGGTACTACATCGAAGCCGACAGCGATCAGGAGATCGCCAACGGGTTCGTCCCGAAAACCGACGACTGGCGAGGGGACCTCGACTGGGCCGATGTCGTCGTCTTCGACGACATCTGGGTTGGCAGCGATATCGGCACCGGTGAGATCGCACAGGACCTTCGGGCCGAGGGCCACGCTGTCGTCGGCGGGACGCCGAACACGGACACGCTCGAAGAGGACCGCGGCTACGCGATGGCGGTTCTCGAAGACAACGGTGTCAACACGGTCGAACACCACGTCTTCGAAGACTTCGACACCGGCATCCAGCACGTCGAAGAGAACCCTGCACCGTACGTCATCAAACCACTCGGGGAGGTACAGAACGTCAAGCGACTCCTCTACGTCGGCAACGAGGACGACGGGAGTGATGTTGTGGACGTACTGAAGGCGTACAAGAAGGCGTGGGGCCACCGGATGAAGGGGTTTCAGCTCCAGCGCAAAGTCGAGGGTGTCGAGGTCGCCGTCTGTGGCTTCTTCAACGGCGAGGAGTTCGTCGAGCCGATCAACTTCAACTTCGAGCACAAGAAGCTGTTCCCGGGCAACATCGGCCCCTCCACCGGCGAAATGGGGACCTCGATGTTCTGGGCGGGCCGGAACGACCTGTTTACCGAGACACTCGGCAAGGTGGAAGGCTGGCTCGCCGACGAGGGGTACGTCGGCAGCATCGATCTCAACTGCATCGTCAACGACAGCGGCATCTATCCACTGGAGTTCACGCCCCGGTTCGGCTATCCGACGATCACGCTGCAGGAGGAGTCCTTCGAGTCGGAGACGGGACAGTTCTTCCTCGATCTGGCGAACGGACGCGACCCCGGCCTGGAGGTCCACCGGGGCTATCAGATCGCGGTTCGAGTCGTCCTGCCGCCGTTCCCGTTCGACGACGAGAAGACGTATGACGAGAACTCCCGCAACGCCGCGGTCGTCTTCGGGTCCGACAGCCGCGAAGGGATCCACATCGAGGATGCAAAGCGCGTGCCCGTTGCGGGCACGGAACGCGCAACCGGTGAGGGAAGCGAGCCGGGAGTGGCAGTCGACGGTCAGTGGCGTGTCGCGGGCGAGAGCGGGATGCCGCTGGTCGTCACAGGCAAGGGCGAGACGATGCAGGCGGCACGGGAGCAGGCGTACGACCGCGTCGACGACATCCTCATCCCGAACCTCTATTACCGGGACGACATCGGTGAGCGGTGGATCGACGGCGACGGCGACCGGCTGCAGGCGTGGGGGTATCTCGGGCCGCAGGCGTAGCGTCGCATCTGTGATCTTGATACCCCACCACATGTGGGGGCACGGACAAGACAGATTGTCGGAAGTGACGGGTGGAGAGAAATCCAGGCCAGCCCGACCGACTATAAGCGCACGACATGACAGTCAAGACAATGTTTCGCCGTGACATGCTCCGGGCAGGCGCAGTGGCGGGCGCTGTAACAATCGCGGGCTGTACGGGCGGGTCCACGGGAGCGGCCTTCGAAGAAGGGTTCGAGGACGGCCTGGGCGACTGGGAAAGCGGTGCGGCCATCGGCCCGGAGGTCGAACTCTCGGCGTTCGAGTGGGAGTTCGGCGTCTCCGAAACCGAAGCGGCCTCCGGCGACCGGTCGCTGCGCATCTGGAACGAGGGCGATTACGACGACGGCGTGACGTGGGGCGTCCACCCCGTCGCTATCGAGTCCGGCCAGGCGTACCAGATAACCGTCAGCGCCCAGTTCTGGAGCGAATCGGAGTCGTTCAACACGCTCCGGGACGCGGTGATGCGGCTCGGGCCGGAACCGCCGGCGGTCGAGGAGGACTTTCCACAACCCGGGGTGAATACCTCCGCGCTCGGGCAGACACCGTACGGCGGGCTCCGGGAACCGCTGTGGCTCGCCGACGGCTGGCGGGAGTACACCTTCGAGTGGACGACGCCCGAACTCTCGACGGACACACTGTACATCGCGCTCGGGACGAGTGTCATCTGGGAAGGCGACGCGACCCACTACATCGACGACATCACGGTCGATATCGAGACGCAGTGATTGTTGCCTGCTGTGACAGTCCTGCTACATCCGCAGAATTTGCGGGGATTGGCACGCGCCGAACGGGGACCTTTATGTGTGTAACACGTACCCATGATTGACGAATGGACGCACAAACTGACCGGTCGCCGCTGCACGTTTCGCATACCGACCACGACGACGGCTGGACGCTCGCCGTCGACCTGGAATCGCTGCAGGTTAGCGACAACTACGTGACAGTCGAGGTCATCGGAACGGAGGCCATCATCGCTGTCGACGCCCCGCACCTCCAGACGGAGTTCGATATCGACTTGCCGAGCGCCGGCGCAATCCCGACACTCAGGAACGGCGTGCTCACGCTAGAGCACCGGAACTAGCACGTTCGATACCATCTTCCGTACTGCGCTCCCGCAGTCGTGGCATACTAGTAACACGACGCAACTCCACAAGGGATTTGAGCGTGATGCTGGAAGCGTGCAGTGATGACTCCCTCTCCCGACCGGGACCCGCCGACGATTCGGGGCTCGGTGCCGCCGCTTCGCGCGTGGATTCGAACGTTTCTCATCGGCCTCTGTATGGGCAGTGCTGACGGCGTCCCTGGCGTCTCGGGCGGGACAATCGCGCTCATCGCCGGCGTCTACGAGCGCCTTATCGCCGCGATCACAGCCGTCACGCCGAACCGTATAATCCGATTCTTCCGCGCACTCACGCCGTTAGACGGCGGCATTGACCCGCACGGTGCGTTTGCGGAACTCATCGATATCGACATCTGGTTCCTCCTCGCGCTGGTCGCCGGCGTCGGAACTGCCGTCGTCATCGTGTCGCGAATCGTCCACATCGCCAGTCAGGAGACGCCGGTACTGCTTTTCGGGTTCTTCTTCGGACTCATCGCCGCCTCCGCCGTGGTGCTGGTCCGGAGCCTCACCGTCGACTCCCCGTATCAGGCCGCGGCCGGCGTTGTTGGCTTCCTGCTCGCGTTCTACGTCTCCGGCGTCTCCGGGGGCTCCGGAGGCGGGGGCGGCCTCGCACTCGTCTTCGTCGCCGGCATGATCGGCGTCAGCGCGATGATTCTGCCCGGTATTTCGGGATCGCTGTTGCTCGTCATTCTCGGGCAGTACACCCGTATGTTGACGGCCCTCAGCGAGTTCGTTGACGCGCTCATCGCGCTCGCCACCGGCGGCACGGTCGAGGACGTGACCACCACCGCCGTCCCGGTCGTGACGTTCATCCTCGGCGGACTGGTCGGCCTGTTCACCATCGCCCGCGTCGTCCGCCGCGCGCTGGACTATAACCGGCGAGCCACGCTGGCGTTCCTCGTCGCACTCGTCGTCGGTGCCCTCCGCGCCCCGGTGGTGGAGGTCCGGGGCGAAGTCGGCTTTTCGACTGACGTTCTCATCGCGTTCGTCGCCGCCGCTGCCGTCGGCGCAGTGTTCCTGCTCGCGCTCGACTGGTACGCCGTCGACCTCGACCTCGATAAGGTCTAAACGGTTCAGAAGCCCCAGGCGCGACGGTACTGCGGCGGCCCCTCGATTTCCTCAGTCGCGCCGAGTTCCTTGGCCGCGGTCAGCGTGAAGTACGGGTCCCGCAGGTGTTCACGGCCGACGATAGCCATGTCCGCCCGGTCGTTGGCGATGACGGCTTCGGCCTGTTCGGGCGTCGTGATGCCGCCGACAGCGCCGACGGCGATGTCCGACTCGGTCTCCTCGCGGATGCGCTCTGCGTACCGGAGCTGGTAGTTCGGGCCGGCGTATTCGGGGCGGGATTCGGGGTGGATACCGCCGCCGCTCACGTCGATAAGGTCTGCGCCGACATCGGCGAGTTGGTCGGCCAGTCGGACGGAGTCGTCGACGGTCCAGGACTCGCGGTCGGGGAGCCAGTCCGTCGCCGAGACCCGGACGAACACCGGCTTGTCGTCGGGCCAGACCTCGCGGACGGCGGCCGTGACCTCTCGGTTCAATCGCGTGCGCCCCTCGAAGTCGCCGCCGTAGTCGTCCTCGCGGTGGTTCGTCACCGGCGAGAGGAACTCATGCAGGAGGTAGCCGTGGGCGGCGTGGACCTCGGCGACCTCGAAGCCGGCGTCGAGCGCGCGCTCGGCGGCCGCGCGGAAGGAGTCAATGACGGATTCGATGCCGTCTTGATCGAGCGCCGTCGTCGGCGGGGCCTCGCCGTCCTCGTAGGGCCAGGGGTCGTCGCTCGGGCCGACAACGTCCCAGCCGCCCTCGTCGTGCTGGAGCGGATCGTGGCCATCCCACGGGCGCGACGTGGCGGCTTTCCGGCCGGCGTGAGCCAGCTGGATGCCCGGCACGCTTCCCTGCTCGCTGATGAAGTCCGTAATCGGTTCCAGTGCCGCCGCGTGCTCGTCGCTCCAGATCCCCAGGTCCTCCGGGGAGATGCGGCCGCGGGCTTCGACGGCGGTCGCCTCGGTCATGACCAGCCCCGCGCCGCCGACGGCGCGGGAGCCGAGGTGGGTGCGGTGCCAGTCGGTGGCGAGGCCGTCGCGGGCCTCACAGGAGTACTGGCACATGGGGGACACCATGACGCGATTCGGGACGGTCGTCTCGCGGAGTTCCAGTGGCGAGAACAGTGCAGTCATCAGCGAGGGTTCGCCGCCGAGACGGATAACCGCACTGGCGGCTGCAAGAGTCGTCGTTACTTCCGGCGATTCATGCGACTTACTCCCGGATCCGGGTCAGCTATTCAGTCAGGGATGCACCGGTGTTCCGGGGTGCGACGACGCGAACCATTCCCTCGACGCCGGCCTCGTCGAGCGCCAGCACGCCGGCTTCGCGGGCCTCTGGTTCGTGGTCCGCCGTCGTCAAGCCCCAGACGGTCGGCCCCCAGGAACTCTGGCCGGCCCCGGAGATGACCGGGACGCTCGACAGTGAATCGACGAGCGTACCGGCTGGCGGGCGGTAGACGCCACCCTGTTCGTCGGCGTACCACGCGCCGTTGAGCCGGCCGAGTCGTGCGGCGGCGTGGCCGAAGTCGCTGTGGTCTCTGGTCGCAATCGCGGGGAGGAGCCGCCGAGTCAGCAGCGTCGAGATCTCGTCGGCGATTCCGGGGTCGGCGCGCTCGACGGCCTGGCGCATGCTCTGGTCCTCTTCGGCCCCGCTCTGGCCCGGATCGGTGTCCGGGACGACGACGACGAAGCGCCAGTGGGCGGGAACGTCGTGGTGGGCTAACACCGGCGGCACGTCCCAGTCGCCCTCGGCCGGCGGCTCGGCGGTGAACCGCTCGGTCGGATGGCCGCCGTCGACGACGAAACCGCCCGCCTCGAACGCCGCGACGCCGATGCCGCTCCGGCCGCCTCGGCCCAGTTGCGGCGCGTAAGTCCGTGCGTCGGCGGTCCGGTCGTAGGCCCGGACGACGGCGATGAGCGTCGCCAGCGAGAGTTGCGTGCCGCTGCCGAGGCCGACGTGTCGAGGGAACCGCTCATCGACGGAAACCGCCGCGCCGGGGACATCCAGCGCATCGACGACGCGCCGGACGTACGGTTCGGTCGCCGCGTCGTCACACTGGACCGTCTCGGCCCGGGTCGCCTCGACGGTCAGGCGTGGCTCATCAAGCGCCAGCCCGACCCCGCCGTAGAGACGTTCGTGGGCGAGCGAGAGGTTCTGAAACCCGAAGTGAAGTCGCGCGGCGGTCGTGACCGTCGGCATACGCCGGCGGAGGCCCCCAACGGAAAAGAAGCTACTGCCACCGGTCGGTTTCGCCGTGCTTCACGTGGGACGTTACCGCGAGTACAAGTTATTTAAGGTTGCCCACGGCGTCGCTCACATATGAGCAAGCAGGAACGGCAAGAACGGCCGGAGAAGGACCCGGACCTCCGGAGTACCGAGGTGACGGAGGGATACGAAAAAGCCCCCCACCGCGCGATGTTCCGCGCGATGGGCTACGACGACGAGGACCTGTCCTCACCGATGATCGGCATCGCCAATCCCGCCGCCGACATCACGCCGTGCAACGTCCACCTCGACGACGTTGCGGACGCCGCCTACGACGGCATCGATGACACCGAGGGGATGCCAATCGAATTCGGTACGATAACCATCTCCGACGCCATTTCGATGGGGACCGAGGGGATGAAAGCGTCGCTCATCTCCCGCGAGATAATCGCCGACTCCGTCGAACTCGTCACCTTCGGCGAGCGCATGGACGGCATCGTCACCATCGGCGGCTGCGACAAGAACATGCCCGGGATGATGATGGCCGCGATTCGGACGGACCTACCCAGCGTTTTCCTCTATGGAGGCTCGATCATGCCCGGCGAGCACGACGGCCGCGAGGTCACCATCCAGAACGTCTTCGAGGGCGTCGGCGCAGTCGCCGACGGGGAGATGAGCGAGGGCGAACTCGACGAGATGGAACGGCACGCCTGCCCCGGCGCGGGCTCCTGTGGCGGGATGTTCACCGCCAACACGATGGCTTCTATCTCCGAAGCGCTCGGCTTCGCGCCGCTGGGGTCGGCCTCCCCGCCGGCCGAACACGAGTCCCGCTACGAGGAGGCCCGCCGGGCTGGCGAACTCGCCGTCGAGGTAGTCCAGGAGCGTCGCCGTCCCTCGGATTTCCTCACCCGCGAGTCCTTCGAGAACGCCATTGCCCTGCAGGTCGCGGTCGGGGGCTCGACCAACGCCGTCCTCCACCTGCTCGCGCACGCGGCGGAGGCCGGCATCGAGCTCGACATCGAAACGTTCAACGAGATCAGCGCCCGGACGCCCAAGATCGCCGACCTCCAGCCCGGTGGCGAGCGGGTTATGAACGACCTCCACGAGGTCGGCGGCGTCCCGGTTGTCCTGAAGGCGCTCAACGACGCCGGCCTGCTCCACGGCGACGAACTCACGGTCACGGGCAACACAATCGAAGAAGAACTCGAACGCATCGACCCGCCCGCAGTCGCAGACCTCGATGTGGACTATCTCAACACTGTCGCGGACCCGATCCACGAACGTGGTGCGATCCGCATCCTCTCGGGTAACCTCGCACCCGACGGCGCGGTCATCAAAATCACCGGCGAGGACCACCTCCACCACGAGGGGCCGGTCCGCGTCTTCGAGCAGGAAGAAGGGGCTATGGAGTACGTCCAGGAGGGCCACGTCGAGTCCGGCGACGTGATCTGCATCCGCAACGAGGGACCCCAGGGCGGCCCCGGCATGCGCGAGATGCTGGGTGTGACCTCGGCCGTCGCCGGCCAGGGCCACGCCGAGGACGTGGCGCTGTTCACTGACGGCCGCTTCTCCGGCGCGACCCGCGGCTTCTCCATCGGCCACGTCGCGCCCGAAGCATTTGTCGGCGGTCCCATCGCCGCACTGGAGGACGGCGACACCGTCACTATCGACATCGACAACACGGAACTGTCGGTCGACCTCAGCGACGAGGAGATCGAGCAGCGCCTCGAAGACTGGGACCCCGAACCTAACTACGAGAGCGGCGTGCTGGCGAAGTATCACCACGACTTCGGCTCCGCCGCCAACGGTGCGGTGACGAACCCAGGCGCGAAGTGGGACTGAGACGCCGAATAGAGTAGGGGCCTGGCCTTCGCGGGACCGAACGGAGTGAGGTCCCGTTTTTTCACCCACGTTTTTCGAGGACCCCTCCCGCAGCGCCGCTGGCGCGAGGAAGGGGGACGCTGAAAAAGGTGGGTGGCTAGCGGTGCAGTGACGAACCCCGGCGCGAAGTGGGACTGAGAACCAGATAACATCCGGCCTGCGCTTCCGGCTCGACGACCGAACCACGCCGGACCGCCGTCAGAACTGAACAGACCCGCCACAGCGGCAACGCGGCTCACTTCCGTGTAATCGTGATGAGCCCTTCTTTGAGCGCCGCTTCGAACCGCTCGTCGAGTGTCATCTGCTCCCAGCCGGCCGGCCGGTTCTCCGTGGCGATCTCGGAGAGGGATTCGACCAGAGATCTGTGGAGGAAGCGACCGTTCTCGCCACACTCGTCGCAGGTCTTGATGATAGACCGCACCTCGAACTCCCGCTCGACGGCGGCCTGGCATCGGGCACACACGTACGTTTCTGACACGTCCGTCCGTACGTCGTCCGGATACTCGGATGTTATGACTCGTTTCAATAAAATATCACGACGAAGCGACGGTGAGAGACACCCACTGAGCGTGGGCCAATGAGTAATTATTCTGTCAAATCATGTGCGGTTTTATAACATATCAATCCGTTGTCTCTATCTGGGGCACGGAACCACCCACTGCAGCACTGGCGGGACCCTTTCCACGGGGTGTCACCGCTCCACTTTCTATTCGGATCGTCAGTCCAAGCGCTCCGTCACCCGATAACGCAGTCACAACGGTTCATCAGGGCGTTCCCGGAAACCACATGCCGCTACCGAGATCGGTTCCGGTATCGATAGCGGGACGGGGAAGTGTCTTCGCCTGTTTCGTCAGGCGCTTGACTGCTAAACCTATTTATTACTCCAGTGTGATTGGTGTATTGATGGCCCCGCTGACTGTCCTCCTCGTCGCTGCCGATTCTGCCGCCGGAGACCAATTAGAAGCGGCACTCGAAGAGGCGGCAATCGACGCGACGGTCCGGACAACTGAGCCCGAGTGTGTCGATACGACACTGCTGCGCATGGCGACTGACTGTCTGGTCGTCCCGGTGACGTGTGGGGCGATGGCGGGGGGACATCTGGCGGAGGCGGCCACCGGCCTCTATCCGGACCTCCCCGTGATTATGTACGGTACTGAAGCGGATCGCGGCGATCACATTCGAACGGTTGCCGGTGACCTCGGGTCGCCGGCGCTGACGGCCGCAGTCGGCGAGGCGCTCGACAGCAGCGAGACGATGGCCGCACGCCCGGTTTCCCGACCGGAGACGATTCTCGCCACGATGTTCGAGCGGAACTCCGAACACCTGTACGTGAAAGACACTGACAGGCATTACGTGCTGCTCAACGACTCGTCGTACGCGCCCCCGGAACTGCTCGGCCGGCGCGACGAAGACGGGCTCCCCGCTGGGGCCACGTATCTGGATGCGGCACGCGGCGACGACCTGCAGGTCATCAACGACGGGTCTGACATCCTCGATATCCACGAGTTCTCACCGTCCATGGGGAAACACCTCCGCACATCGAAGGTCCCCTGGTACGACGAGGCCGATGAGCTGGCGGGGCTCATCGGGATCACGCAGGACATCACCGACCAGCGCGAACGCGAGCGCCTCCTCAGACAGCAGAACGAACGCCTCCGGAAGGTGGCGCTTTTGGCCGCACACGAGCTTCGCAACGAACTCCAGGTGTCGACCGGCCACCTCTCGCAGGTCGAGGCCGACGACGAGCACATCGACGCCGTCGAGGACTCTATCGACCAACTCTCCGGGATCGTCGACAAGGTCGTCTCACTTGCGTCGAGTGACTCTCTGGAGTTCGAACTCGAACAGCTGTGGCTGTCGACGGTCGTCTGGGACGTGTGGAGTTCGCTGTCGCTCGAATCAGCGTCGCTCGAAGTCACGTCCGAGCGTCAGTTGCTGGCGGACGCGGAATCGCTGCGGCTGTTCCTCGAAATCCTGTTTTCGAACGCCGTCGAACACGGCGGCCCCGACGTGACAATTCGCGTCGGCGCCACGTCTTCGGGCTTTTTCGTCGCGGACGACGGCCCTGGCGTCGATGTCTCGCCGCCCGAGCGGGTGTTCGAGGCGGGCTATGCATCGGAGAAACAGAACAGCGGGTTCGGACTCTACATCGCCAAGCGGATCGCGAAGGAACACGGCTGGTCGCTGTCCGTGGGTGAAAGCGAAGACGGCGGCGCGCGGTTCACCATCACCGACGTGGAACGGCCCGATTAGAGTTCGAACGTCTCGTCGCCGTCGAGGACGTGGACCTCGGTGTCGCTGCCGGTGCCTTTGACCTCGTTGACGAAGTCCTGTGTGTCGATTTCGATGGGCGGGAACGTGTCGTAGTGCATCGGGAACGCGTGGTCGACATCCAGCCAGTCGACGGCGACGGCGGCCTGCAACGGCCCCATCGTGAAGTGGTCGCCGACCGGGACCGCGGCGGCGTCCGGTTCGAGGAACGGCCCGATGACATCGCGCATCTCCGTCATGAGGCCGGTGTCGCCGGCGTGGTAGAACGTCGTCGACTCCTTGTCGCTGACCTGTGTCGGCTTCGTGTCCGAGATGATGAACCCGGCCGGCATCCCGCCGCTGGTGCCGTAGCTGGTGTCCATGCCGTTCGTGTGGTCGGCCCGGTGCATCGTGACGAAGGCATCGCCGATTTCGACGGTGCCGCCGAGGTTCATTCCCATGCCGCCGACAGCCTTGAAGTCGCCGAAGTTGTCCTCGCAGTACTCGACAATTTCCGGCGTCGCCACGAGCCCACAGCCCTCGTAGCGGTCCACGTCGCCGATGTGGTCGGCGTGGCCGTGGGTCAACAGCACGTAGTCCGGGTCCAGTTCCTCGGGATCAGTGTCGGTCTTGGGGTTATCGAAGAACGGATCGATGAGCAACTCGGTGTCGTCGACTGTCACGTGCCACGTTGAATGGCCGTACCATGTGAGTTCCATGTCGGATACTTGCTACTCCCGGCGCCTACTTAATACCACAGTCGGCCCGGGCGGACGACCGTGCCTGTCTACGGCTCGTCGTCGCTCTCCGGCCTGATCCGCGAGAGCCGCATGGCGTTGCCGGTCACGGCGGTCGTCATGCCGGCGTCACCCGCGAGCACGGCCGCCCAGATGGGGACGTATCCGAACGGCACGGCGACGGCGAGACCAGCCTTGACCGCCAGGCTGGCCCAGATATTCTGCCGGATGACACCGTTGGCGTCGTTCGCCAGTTCGTACAGGTACGGGAGCTTCGAGAGGTCGTCGCTCATCAGCGCGATGTCAGCCGTTTCGAGGGCCGTGTCCGTGCCGGCGGCCCCCATCGCGACACCGACGGTCGCGCTCGCCAGCGCCGGCGCGTCGTTGATGCCGTCCCCGACCATCGCCACGCCGTCGTATTCGTCGACGAGGTCGTCGATAGCGGCGACCTTCTCGTCGGGCAGGAGTTCGGCGCGGTAGTCGTCGACGCCGACCGCTCGGGCGATAGCCGCCGCCGTGCGCTCGTTGTCGCCGGTGAGCATCACCGTCCGCTCGACGCCCAGATCGCGGAGCCGGGAGATCGCGGCCTTCGCCTCCGGGCGCACCTCGTCGGCGACGGCGATGATACCCTCTATCTCGTCTTCTGTCCCGACGATAACGACCGTTTTCCCTTCGGCCTGGAGTTCGGGAACGGTGTCCTCCAGCAGGTCTATACAGTTGTTGCGCTCACAGAGTTGCTGGGCCGTTCTGGTGACGACACCGCCGTCGGTGGTGGCGTGGACGTGCGAGAGGTCGAAGCCGAGGTCGTCGAACAGCCCCGGCTTCCCGGCGTAGTGGGGCGTCCCATCGAGGTCCGCCCGGACGCCCTTCCCGGTGATGCTCTCGAAGTCGTCGATATCGGCGCTTTCGACGCCGGCGGCCCCCGCCTCCGCGACGATGGCCTCCCCGATGGGGTGTTCGCTCCGCTGTTCGAGACCGCGGGCACACCGCAGGACTTCCGCCTCGGTGTTCCCGTTCAGCGGAAGCACGTCGGTGACGGTCAGTTCGCCCTTCGTCAGCGTCCCCGTCTTGTCGAAGGCGACCACGTCGACCGCGCCCATCGCTTCGAGGTGGTTGCCGCCCTTGATGAGCACGCCGTTTTTCGCCGCGCTGGTGATGCCCGAGACGACCGAGACTGGCGTCGAGATGACGAACGCGCAGGGACAGGCAAGCACCAGCAGCGTCAGGCCGTGCACGACAGCGGTCGACCACGCCACTCCGAGCGCAGCGGGGGACGCCAGCGTCACGAGGACGGCGAAGGCCACGACGACCGGCGTGTAGTACGACGAGAAGCGCTCGACGAACTGCTCGCGCTCGGTCTTGTTCGACTGGGCGTCCTCGACCATCTGGACGATGCGCGAGAGGGTGTTGTCGCTGGCCGCCGCCGTGACCTGCACCTCCAGATACCCCTCCTCGTTGATGGTCCCGGCGTACACCTCGTCGCCCTCGGTCTTGTCGACCGGAACGCTCTCGCCGGTAATGGGGGCCTGATTGACCGCGCTGGTCCCGTCGATGACCTCGCCGTCCATCGGGATCTTCTCGCCGGGCCTGATGACGACGATATCGCCCACCTGTACGTCGTCGACGGGGACCACTTCCTCAGTCCCGTCGTGTTTGACCGTCGCTTCGTCGGGCGAGAGGTCCATCAGTTCTTCCAGCGAGTTCCGCGCGCGGTCCATCGAGTACCGTTCCAGCAGCTCCGCGACGCTGAACAGGAACGCGAGCGTCGCGGCCTCGAAGTACAGCGCCTCGCCGAAGGCCAGGCTCGCGGTCAGCGCACCCAGGATGGCGATAGACATCAACAGGTCGATGTCGAGGTTCCGGTTCCGCAACGAGTAGTAGCCACCACGCAGGATTTCCTGGCCGCCCGTCGCTACGGCGATGAGAAACAGAACGTCGTCGACGAACAGCGGCGACCCGAGAACGCTGCCAACCTGTGCGTTCGCGCCGGGCAGCAAGAACTCGAAAAAGAAAACGAGGCCCAACGCGACGAACATGCCGCTGACCCACGTCTTCAGCGCCCGCGAGCTGGTCCAGACCGAGCCGTTCTCGTCGGTCTGCCCGGGTGTCTCACCCTCCCCAGTCGTCTCCGTGACCTCGTAGCCAGCGCGTTCGATGGCCGCAACGATGTCCCCTTCCGTCGTCGCGTTCCGGTCGTACGTGACGACGGCCGTGCCGGTGGTCGGGTGGGTCTCGACGGCTCTGAGACCGCCGACGCTCCCCAGCGCGCTCTCGACCTTGCCGGCACATGAGGCACAGTCCATCTCCGGGACGCTGAACCGCAGTGTCTCGCCGCCGTCGTCCGCGACGGTGTAGCCCGCCGCCTCGACGCGCTCCGCTATCGCGGCCGCGTCCGTCTCGGCCCCGTCGTACTCGACGGTGAGGCGACCCGTCGCAATCTGTGGGTCCACGGCTTCGATGCCTGCCAACTCGCGGACGCTCGACTCCACCTTTCCAGCACAGGAGGGACAGTCCATTTCGGGGACGGACAGCTGTGCGACCTGCATCCCGTCACGCGAGTCCGTCACCGTCGGACCGTCGGCACTCGTGCCGTCACACCCGGCATCCGAACAGCCGTCGGACTCAGTCATTACCGGAGCTAGGTCACCCTCTCTTATTAATTCAACTGCTAAGTTACCGCCCTATAGTGGGATTGGTTAATAAAGAATTGTGCCCAAATTATTAACTCAGCCGGTATCGACAGTTCCGTGGGCCGGGCTGACTGAGACGCTGTCCTCAGTCAAACGGCGTATTCCGCGTTGGCTTCCCCTGTGCGTAGCGGATCCAGCGGCGCACATGCCGGCCGACCGCCCAAAACAGCACGACGGTCATCGCCAGCAGCGCCGACAGAAACACGATTCCGAGCCGTATCGGTTCCTCCGTCGGCAGCCCGATGAGCAACACGATTGTGCCGACGAGCGCCATCTCGACGCCACATCGCAGGCCGGGTAACACGAACCCCGGTGTCGGCGTCGTCGTTCCCGATGAGTCCTCTGCCATGGCCCCCCGTATGCTACCGGGACGATTGTAGTTTGTGCCCGACATCACTGACAGCTGTCAGATTGAACACCGCAGTTGGACAGCTCCGACAGACGCCTCTCAGGACCCGTCGACGCCGCTCTCAGTTCGAGTGGCAACCGTGGCTTTTTCGCGGCTCAGTTCCACGGATGGGTATGGAGCAGTCTCTCTCACGCCGAGCGATGCTCGGCGCACTGGGCACGGCCGTCGCCGCCACGGCCGGCTGCCAGACCCCCGGGATGGGAAGCGAGTCGTCCGAAGACTCCGCCGACCAGTCATCACAGGCCGCCACCGATCAGTCTGACAGCGTCTACACGGACGTGTATCAGGAGGTCGCCGACGCCGTCGTCTCGATCAGAGTGTACGCCGAGACCACCGTCGGTGGGCAGGGGAGCGGGTTCCTCATCGACGACGAGCATATTGTGACGAACGAACACGTCGTCGCCGGCGGGAGCGAGTACTACGTTCGTTTTGCCGACACCGGCTGGCGCTCGGCCACCGTCGTCGGCGCGGACGTGTACAGCGACTTGGCTGTCCTGCGAGTCGGTTCGACGCCGGACGTGACACCCCTGTCGTTCGTCGAAACTGAGCCGACAGTCGGGACGGAAGTCGTCGCTATCGGGAACCCGTTCGGACTGTCGGGCTCGGTGTCGGCTGGTATCATCAGCGGCGTCGACCGCACGCTCCAGAGCGCGAACAACTTCTCCATCGCGGACGCGGTCCAGACCGACGCGCCGGTCAATCCGGGCAACAGCGGCGGGCCGCTGGTCACGCTCGACGGTGACGTGGTCGGCGTCATCAACTCCGGCGGCGGCGACAACGTCGCCTTCGCCATCTCGGCCCCGCTCACCCAGCGGGTCGTGCCGTCGCTCATCCAGACCGGCGACTACGACCACCCGTATATGGGTGTTGGACTTCAGAGCGTCTCGCCGCGCATCGCCGAGGCGAACAATCTGGATCCCGGGTCGGGGGTGTACATCTCCCGTGTCGTCGACGGCGGCCCAGCGGCGGGCGTTCTACAGGGAAGCGACGGCTCGACAACCGTCTCGGGCACGGAGATCCCAACCGGCGGTGACGTAGTCCGGCAAATGGACGAGACGCCGACACCGACGCGACAGGCGCTGGGGAGCTTCCTCGCACTGGAGACCAGCCCCGGCGAGACGGTCGACGTGCTGGTCGAGCGTGACGGAACGCAGGAGACGGTCGAACTCACGCTCGGGACCAGACCCGAGCCGTAGAGTGGTTCGTCGGGTACGCCTGCTCTCGCGCGTCACTGCGTCTGGACCTCGGCCCGCTCGTTCCGGTTACCATCGGCCACGAGATAGCCGACGGCGGCGGCAAGTAACAGCGTCACCGGCAGCCCCGCGACCAGCAGGCCGATACCGAGACTTCCGCTTGCGAGTACGTAGAGGGCGACACCGACGATAGTGACGACGAAAAAGTCCGCGACGGCCGCCAGCGCGGCCATGCGAAGGCGGACCGCGCGCTCGGAGACCGCGCCTGCCGCCGCTCGGTCGCGGTGCCACAGCAGGACGTATCCGGCGAACAGCGCGGTCAGACCGGCCGACAGACCCATCGGAAGGCCGATGAGTAGCGAGAACTCTATCTGCGGTTCGAAGCCACTGGTCACCGAGACGGTCGTGATGGCAAACGCGAGCGCGCCGACAAGCAGGGCGACCACGAGACGAACGTACGTGTTCATACATATCAACTCACCTACTGTATATAAATAGTCTGACGCTGCCACAGAACGATCGTCCAGCGCCACTTTGCATAGCGCCCCGTTGGAGCCGGTCGAGTTGGCTTATTCCAGCGGCTCGGCGGCGTCCTGCTCGACCAGCGGGTCGGCGTTGTCAGCTGGCAGCGTCACCACGTCGTCCGTCGAGAGGTCGTACTCGCGCTGGTCGACGCCGAATATCTCGCCCACGTCGTCCGTGATGCGGACCGTCCGTCGGTCCACGTCGGACGCTCGGGCTGCATCGGGTTCTGCCGGCTCGCCCGCTGGCGGCTGCCGGCCGCCGTCAGTGTGTGTGGGTTCAGTTTCGCTGCCGGCTTCGGCTGGCGGCACCGACACATCGTCACTCTCGGTCGGCGGCTCGGCCGACGGAGTGTCGACACCGGACGCGTAATCGCCCTCCGTTTCCAAATCGGCCGGCGGCGTCGGCTCGTCGCTTTCTTCCGGTGGCGCTGGCGGCGACTGATCGCCGCCGCTGCCCATCATGTCGGCCGCGTCGACGCTCGAGTCGGGGGCTGCCGTCGAGTCAGGTCCGTCGGCCGACGGCCCATCCGGCGTGGTCGTCTCCTGCTGTGGTTGCGGGTCGGGGGCCTCGCGCGAATCCGATTTCGGCTCGTCGCCGACCGTGCCGGTCGGGGCTTCTCCCGCGATCACGTCGAGGACGTGGCCCCGGTTGGACTCGATAGCCTCGACCATCGTCTCGAACAGCTGTCGTTCCTCCTGTGTGAGACCGTCGTCTTCGGTGGGCATGTCCGCCGCGGCCAGCGACGCCATCTTGACGATCTTGCCGACGCGCCGTTCATAGACGGCTTCAACGGTCTGCTCGGCGGTCTTGATGTCGTCAGTCAGGCGGTTGACCTCGGGCGAGTCGAAGGGGTCTTCGGCGCGCTCGGCCGCGCGGTCGCGCTCCTCCCGGAGCTGTTGAATGAACTGCCCGGCGTCCTCGTAGAACGTCTCGCGCAGCTGCTGGAGCTGATCGGTCTGGCGTTCGCGCGATTGGACGGACTGTAGCTCGTCTACGTTCATTCTTTCCCCTTCTCGGCGCGGCCACGGGCCATGAGAAACACGCCCACGTGCTCTGGTACAGTCTGATTACCCGCCTCCAGTGTAAAGCTATCGCCATCTAGCTCGACGAGGCCGCCGTCGGTCACCTCGACAGTGATGTCGTGGCCCCGGAACGTCTCCGGGACGGGGTCGACCAGCGGATCAAATCCGTCGAGTTCGTCGCGGTCGATGCGCTGGACTTCCAGCCCGCTGCCGCCGTGCAGCGACCCGGGCAGGCGGATAAGCCGGTTCGTGTCCGTCGTCACCGGCTCATCAATCGGCGCGTTATCGGCCGCGACGACCTCATGCAGCAGTATCTTCGCCAGCTGGTAGAACGCCGGATGCACGTCGATGTTGCCGTCTTCCAGTTGCTCGTAGTTCGACCGGGCTGCGTTCAGCGCCGCCGTCGCCTTCCCCTCGCCGATGCCATCGTACTCCTGCAGTCGCTCCAGCGCGTCCGCCTCTTCCATCGCGAGCAGGTCGTCGACGACGGCGAGCATGTGGCGGTGTGCGCGGGCGCTCCAGCCGCCCTCCGTCGAAAGCGTTCGCTTCTGTGCCGGGCTGGACCGGCCGGCCGTGCCGGCGACGGCCTCCTCGTCGACGAGTTCGTCGAACTCAAGGCCGATACCGCGGACGTAGTCGACGACTTCACGGCGGGCGTCCCGTTCCAGATGGCGGATGCGCTCGTCGCGGACGTGGACGTGATAGCCCCGGCCCCCGGAGAAGACAACCGTCAGGTCTTCGAAGCCGAAATCGTCCTCTAGGAAATCCAGCAGTCGAAGCAGCGCGTCCTTGCACTTTTCGAGCATCTCGGCGTAGGTGTCCTCGCCAAGCACCACCGAGGGCAGGTGGTCAGCGTCGAGGTCGAACACGAGGTCGGAGGAGCGCCAGCCCTTGTCCGACATCGTGGAGGCGCTCGGTTCGTCGTAGCGGCCCGCGGAGAAGTAGACGTGGCGGGGCTTTCGCCGGCCCAGGAAGTCCTCGATCTCGCCTAAGTCAAGCAGCGAGCGATGGCGGACCATCGTCTCGCCGGGGCCTTCTGTCCACGGAATGAATCCCCATTCACGCTCGTTCGCGGCCGGCGGCGGCGTTACCGACGCCTGTCGGTAGTGGTCGCCGAACCGGCCACGGAGGTACGCGCGGGTCCGCTCTTCCATCGGCTACCTCGTTGGGGAGGTCCCTTGAAAAGCGTTCGCTTAGCTACGCAGGAACTTCGACAGTTTGTCAGTGATCGAGTCCTCGCCGAGTTTGAGGTAGTAGGCGTCGCCGCCGTCCTCATAGTAGTTGTCGATACGCCGCCGGATCTCGAAGCCGATGTGTTTGTAGAAGCCGATGGCCTCCCGGTTCGTCGCCCGGGCGTGGCAGGTCACGCTGCCGTAGTCCTCGGCGACGCGGGCGACGAGTCGCTTGCCGAAGCCGTGGCCCCGGTATTCGTCGTCGACTGCGAGAAAGAGAATGTAGCCGTCGCGGCGAACCGCGGCGAAGCCGATGAGGCGCTCCTCCGACCGGTCGATGTAGAGATAGGTGGTCGACCGTCGGTAGGCGTCACGAAAGAACCCCCGTCGCTGTCGGAGTACCCCGTCGGACTCGCGGATGTCCTCCTTGAGCCGCCACGCCGCGTCGACGTGCTCGTCGTCCCCGCGTTCGACGATCTGTGTTTCGATATTGACGCTCACTGCCGTATAAGTAGTGGAGGCGTGGATATAATTCCACCGCCTACGGAGACGGGCCGCTGGTGGGACCATCGAACGGCTCGGACAGCCCTGAACGGACAAACAGGATTAGGTGCCCTGGACACGAATTCTCAAGCATGGATGCGCGCATACCGAGTATCGCCGGCACTATCGTGCTCGTTCTCACGCTCCTTCCGCGACCCGTGGCGGGACACGTCGACTACGTGACGGAGGGACCGGGAGACGCGCTGGATGCGCTCGATTTCGCGCTGTCCGTCCTTTCGGACCCCCTGAACGCGGCCGTTTTCGGCGTCTCGGGCCTCGCAGTGACCGCCGGCCTTGCGGCGTACCTCTGGGTCCGACCGACGGTCAAAGACATCGTCGTCCTGCGGAACCTCCTCGCGAGCTACGCCGACCTCGTCCCGTGGATGCTCCGGCTGAGCGTGGGGCTACCGCTCGTCGGGGCCGGCTTCCAGGGGTATCTGTTCGCCCCGACGGTGACGTTCGACCCGACACTGAACCCGGTCGTCCGGGCGCTGTTCATCGGACTGGGCTTTACGATCCTGTTCGGGCTGGCGACCCGCATCGTCACCGCAATCGGCCTGGTGACCTACGGCTGGGCGCTGACCGTCGATGTCGGCGTGATTCTCGCTATGGAGTACGTCCCGGCGTTTCTGGCCCTGCTGCTACTGGGCGGTGGCCGCCCGAGCGCGGACCACATGCTCCAGCAGGTCGCCAGCACCGAGGGCACCTACTACGGGCGCGTCGACCCGGTGCATCACCTGAAGGGGTTCCTCGACGCGGCGACAGCGCCGTACCGCGAATACGTCCCGGTCATCGTCCGGGTCGGCATGGGCGTGACCTTCGTCTATCTGGGCCTGATTCAAAAGCTCGCCGAGCCCGGCCAGGCGTTGCTGGTCGTCGAAAAGTACGATCTCACCGCCGTCGTCCCCGTCGACCCCGGCATGTGGGTACTCGGCGCTGGCCTGACCGAGATGCTGGTCGGCCTGGTGTTGATCTTCGGCTTCATGACCCGCGGGGCGGCGGCCGTCTCCTTCGTCCTGTTCACCACGACACTGTTTGGCCTGCCGGACGACCCGGTGCTCGCTCACATCACGCTGTTCGGGATGGCCTCGGCGGTGTTCACGATGGGCGCGGGACCGCTTTCCTTCGATGACTGGTTCGGTCGGCCGGCCGAGACCGACCGTGAGACCGTCGTCTCGGCGGATTGAGCCGGTCCACAGCACTCAGCTGTACGGTGTGCGCCCTCAGTTCGCGCCGTTCCACTGATCCAACTGGGTCCGGTTCCCGCTCGCGTTGTGGTAGATTGTGATCGTGTCCCGTGCGCCCACCCGCCGTTCGTAGGCGTTTCCGCTGCTCAACTGCGCGAGGTCGCCCGGACCGATTGTCGCATCTGGTTCCCGGTTGGCGAGCTTCGCCCAGGTGACTGTTTTGCTCGGCCCCTCGAACTCGATGTTACCGGCTTCGAACTCGTCACCCCGTTCGTGTGTCACGATGAGCAGTTCGTTGCTCTCGACGTAGTCATAGGAGAAGTTCGCCTGCGGGCCGCCGCTGTCGTCATCGATGACGAGGACGTTCAGCCCGACAATCGCCGTCACGAGCAGCGTCAGGCCGATCAGTACGGCGACGCCGATCCCCTCTGTCATCCCGACCGTGTCAGTGCTGAACCGTCCCATAGCCGTCTATCGCCCCTAATGTGAGACGGCGTTAAATGCTGTTCGGCAGCGAGGGGAAGACACATATCGGTTCAACTCACAGCCACCCGTATGATAGACGAGACGGTCGAGGAGATCTCGGAGATGCAGACACACAGTTCCTCCGTGGTCGCGGTCAAAGCCGCCCAGGCGCTCCGGGATCTAACTGACAGGGAGTACCCGACGGTCGAGGACTACCTCCGCTCGCTCAGCCGGAACAGCAACGCCCTGCGGCGGGCGAACCCCTCCCACGCCTCGCTTCACACGACCCAGCACCGGATCGTGAACGCCGTCTCGGACGCAGATCCCGAGGACGTGGCGGCCGCCAAGGAGTTGACCATCGAGGCTATCGACGACGTTATCGACTCGGTGGAGTCGGCGAAGGACCGCGCCGCCGAACGCGCGGTGTCGGAGATCGCCGACGACGACGTGTTGTTGACGCATGACTTCTCCTCGACAGTGCTCGCTGCTATCGACGACGCCATCGAGGCCGGCCACAGCTTCGAGGTGTACGTCACCGAGTCGCGGCCGCGCTTTATCGGCCGGAAGATGGCACGGCACCTCTCCAAACGGGACGGGATCGACGTGACGCTCATCGTCGACGGCGCCGCCGGCCACTTCATGTCACAGGTCGACCGCGTGCTCGTGGGGATGGACTGTATCGTCGACGACACGCTGTACAACCGCATCGGAACCTACCCGATTGCGACGGCCGCCGCGGACAACGACGTGCCGGTGACGGTCGTCGGGGCCGCCGCGAAGTACGTCGACGGGGCCTTCGCCTTCGAAAACGAGATCCGATCACCGTCTGAAGTGCTCCGGGAACCCGCAGACGGCTTCGAGGTCGCGAACCCGGCCTACGACGCCACGCCGACGTACCTGCTGGATACGGTCGTCACTGACGACGAGATACACGAATACTGACGGGCTGGTCCGGTCTTTTCGCGGTAAGGAGGCGGTTCCCTGAAAACGGGGCCGTCATACAACTGCTGGCTATCCAATCGAACCAGTCAGTGTCGGACAGCTACCGGCCGTATCGTTGCTACCGCCACAAAACCGAGGAGCGTCCCCTGAGAGACACAGACGATATAGCGACCACGGGCTCTGTCTGCTGCGTTGCTCGGAAGTAGCGCCCACAATTTGACCGCTCCGTCCAGCACCCTGATACCGGTGGAGGACCGAACGGGGACATGAGCGACCGGCAACTGGGTCCCGAGTCCGGGACGGGCAACGTCGTCTGGCGACTCTACACTGAATACGCCGACGAGGGCCGCCGGTACGCCGTTCTCGGGACTGTCGCGACGCTCGTCGGTCGGGCACTGGGACTGTTGCCGGCACTGGTGATCGGGCTTGCCGTCGACGCCATCTTCCTGGGCGAACGCGCGTACGCACTGCCGTTCGTCCCCGCCGGACTGATCCCTGCGGCCCCGGTCGGCCAGCTGTACTTCTCTATCGTGCTCCTCCTCGTCGCGACAGGCGGTGGCGCGGTCGCGTCGTGGGTCGAAGACTGGGGGTGGAGTGTGTTCGCCCAGCGGGTCCAGCGCTCGCTCCGCGTCGACGCCTACGACGCACTGCAGGACCAGGAGCTCGCGTACTTCACCCGCCGCCGAACGGGCGACCTGATGTCGGTTCTGAATAACGACGTTAACGCACTGCAGACGTTTCTGGAAGACGGGCTGAGTGCAATCGTGTGGATTCTGGCGACCGTCGGCGGCATCAGCGTCATCCTGATCGGGCTCAACCCCACACTGACCGCGGTCGCGCTGTTGCCCATCCCCCTTTTGGCCCTGTTTACGCTCGTCTTCACCCGGGTCGTCGAGCCCCGCTATCTCGCCGTCCGCGAGGAAATCGGAGACTTAAACGCCCGGCTGGAGAACAGCGTCTCCGGCATCGAGGTTGTCAAAACCCAGAGCGCCGAGCGGTTCGAAACGGACCGGGTGCGGGCGGCCTCGGACAGCTATCTTCGGGCCAGCCTGGCGGCCATCCGCGTGCGCATCACTTACTTCCCGGGATTGAACCTCATCTCCGGTATCGGGTTCGCAATCACCTTCCTCGTGGGCGGACTGTGGGTCCTCGGTGCTGCGCCGCTGGGGGTGGCGGGAACGCTCACACCCGGCGCGTTCGTCACCTTCGTCATCTACGCGCAGCAGTTCATCTGGCCCATAATCAGGCTCGGAGACGTTGTCGACGACTACGAACGCGCGAAGACTGCCGGCCGCCGTGTCGATGAGCTACTCGCCCGCAGCCCAACCGTGGCCGACAGCGCTACGGCGAGCGATCTGACCGTTTCCGAGGGGGCCGTCGCGTTCGATGCTGTCACGTTCGCATACGGCGAGGATGCCGTGCTCCACGATATTGATGTCGCAGTCGCGGGCGGTACGACTGTCGGCGTCGTGGGACCGACCGGCGCGGGCAAGTCGACGCTGTTGAAACTGCTCCCGCGCCTATACGACGCCGACGAGGGCACAGTCAGCATCGACGGGCAGAACGTTCGCGAGGTGCGTCTGCAGAGTCTCCGGAGCGCCATCGGCTACGTCAGCCAGGACCCGTTTCTGTTCTACGGGACGGTCGCGGAGAACATCCGCTACGGGACGTTCGATGCGACTGACGCCGAGATCGAAGCGGCCGCCGAGCGAGCACAGGCCGGGGAGTTCATCCGAAACCTTCCCGACGGCTTCGACACGATGGTCGGTGAGCGGGGGGTGAAACTGTCCGGCGGCCAGCGCCAGCGCCTCGCGATCGCCCGGACGATGCTCAAAGACCCGGACCTGTTGATACTCGATGAAGCCACGAGCGCGGTGGATACGGAGACGGAGGCCCTGATCCAGGCGAGTCTCCAGGAGTTCGCCGCTGACCGGACAACCTTCGTCATCGCCCATCGGCTGTCGACGATCCGCAACGCCGACCGGGTTCTCGTTCTCGACGACGGTCGCGTCGTCGAGGACGGCACCCACACGGGACTCCTTCAAGCGGACGAGTTGTACGCCAACCTCTGGCGGGTCCAGGTCGGTGACATCCAATCGCTTCCCAAGGCGTTTCTCGAACGAGCCCGTGAACGTCAGTCAGCCATTGTTCGGGACGGTGAGAATAACTGACTCCCAGACGGCGTTCGCATCAGCAGCGCCTCCTGCTTGTGTAGCCGTTAGCGGGCTGTCCTCCGTATCGAAACCGAGGTCTTCGTAGTAGAGTAGATGGCCGTTTCGGGAGTATGGACCGATAGCACGTAACAAATGCTACATGTCCGTGACCGGGTGAACGTCTGGCACTAAATACTACTGTTGTTACAGGTCAGTTGTGAAGAAATTCAAGCAAAAGGATAATTCAGCGCACCGAAAAGCGACGCAACCCGAACAGGAACATGCCTCCCCTGATAGACAAACTGAAAACAGTCTCTCACGACGAAAAGTGCTGCAGGGGCTCACGGCAGTTGCCGGGGCGGGCTTCTTTTCCGGAGGTGGTCTCGGAACGGTCGCAAGCAGTCAGACTGCCCCGGACATACTCCTCGTCGTTGGCGACGGGCAAGGCCCGAATCAGCTGAAAGCAGGTCGTGGGCTCAAGGCATATCGAGACGGAAGCTCGGGGTTCAATGCCTCGCTACAGGTAGATCGGCATGCTGAGTCGGGCCAAGCCACGACAACAAACGCCTCTGGAGGAATTACTGACTCGGCCGCCGCGGCGACCGCAATGTCGACTGGATTCAAGACAAAAAACGGCGTTATCGGCGGCGTGATAGACAGCAGTGGTCGATTCGTCCCGAAAGAGACCGTGCTTGAACGCGCGAAGAAGGCCGGCTACAAGACGGGGCTAGTGACGACATCGGCACTAACAGATGCGACACCAGCGGCCTTCGGTGCACACACGGCGAGTCGGTCAAACCAGACAGAAATCGCCCGACAATACATTCGGGAGACCGGTGTGGATGTCTTGCTGGGGGGTGGGAAAAAATACTTCAGCAGTACTCTACGGGACCAGGCGAAGGCTGCTGGATACAACTACGTCACTACCGCGAGCGGGCTTGCGGGCCTCTCGGGAGCAGGAAAAACGCTCGGGCTGTTCGCGACAGATTCGATGGGCGGGACGATTTCGCGGTCCAATTCAGCGACGAGTCAGCCGAATATGGACCTACTGGTCAAAAAGGCAAGACAACGCCTGGGGACGGGCAAGTCCTTCCTCCTGATAGAAAACGAGCACATCGATACGTACGGCCACAGTAACTGGGCCGGTCTCCCCCACGACGTGTTGGAACTCGACACTGCGGGGACCAAACAGGCGCTTGATGCCGCAGACGGTAGTACGCTGGTGATTACAACAGGTGACCACGAAACTGGTGGGCTCTCGTTCACAGCCTCTCCGAAATTCAATGTCGTAGATAGCTTGGTAGCCAGTGATACAACGCTGCGGAATCGGCTAGCACAGGTGGACGGCGATACGGCTCTCATTCGGGCCGTTGTTGCGGACGGAACTGGCATCTCTGATTTGACGACCCTCGAAATCGAATCATTGAAAGCTAATTCGGGGAACATCCGCCGAATCGTTGCTAACAGAGCCGGTCTCAGGTGGTCGACAACGCAACACACGAAAACCAAAGTCCCGGTATTTGCGACTGGACCCAGTGCATCGTCACTACAGGGCGAAAAGACCCTTACAGACATAGCGAAGGTGATGCGGTCTGTCGTCTCTTAATACAGGCTAACGACTCGATTAACGCTGGCCCGACCAACGTTTCTGAAAGTCTCTCGATGCACTGACCAGCCGATTCGAGCAGCGCCGCTGAAATAGCTGCTGTACGCGGTTTTTGATGACTGCAGTAATAAGGACAGAGTTCGCTGGGCGGATAGGATAGCTGTGCCGACAGTGGCCCTACCGCTGTTGGACGACGGTGTCACACTCCGGACACCGAAGCCGCAAACGGTTCTCGGTTCCTTCGACTGTCCAGTCGCCCGTCACTGCGCTCTCGTGACCGCAGTCGGGACAGAACAGCGCGCTCTTGGACCGCGTCCGCGGTGGCGGGTCAGAATCGACTGCGCCGCGCGTATAGATTTCGGTGGAGGTCATCAGAGAAAAGAACGCGCTGTACGCTGAAAAACCTGTCGGCAGAATGTTTGATTGTTAACCCACAATGTGGAATTATCGTTTATTTTTGACGTATATACTCGACCATTCGTAGTATATTTTGCGTTTTACATATACATTCGGTCATCCGACGGCTGGTCGGTGTTGGCTGCTTCCATCCGCTCTGCGAGTGCTTTGTAGTGGGCCTCGATGTTCGCGGCGAAGGCCTCTAGCGGACCGGTGTCGGTCTCGATTGCGTGGGTCTCTTGCAGCGCGGTGAGCAGTCTGATCGCGGCCGCGGCGTCGGGCGCTTGCGGGTGGGTCGGTGTCGTGAACACGCCGGTCGGACGCTCGTCGTCGATACCTCGGGCGACAAGCTCCGCGCTCAATCCTTCGAGGAAGCCGTTGCCCATCGGCCTGATGTCGGTGTCGTCGAGATACGCCTCTTGATAGGCCGGTGTTGCGATGTAGAACGGGGCGTGGTCGTCCGGGCCGTGTGCGATTGGGACGCCGGTGAGCATCGTAATGTTCGAAACGTCCAGTTTTCGCCCGGCAGTCGCGACGGCCTCGGCCAGCGACCCGGCCTGGGCTGGCAGCACGAACCGTTCCCCAACCACCACGGCAAACGACGCTTCCTCGTCGGCGTACAGCCGCGTGTGGTGTCTCGGCGTCCCGTTCTCGAAGGGGGTGATAAACGGCGGCCCCGGCGTCCGCAGGTGCCCGATCTCGCGCATCGAGTGCTGGTCGGTCAGATAATCGACGGCCGTGAGCCCGGCCAGGCCGTACTCCGAGACGCCAACCGCTAAGGTGTCGACCGGTGGTCGGTCGTCCGAAAGAACCACAGAGATGTCATCTGGAGACATATCGTAGCGAACGGGCGGCGGGGGCTAAGTAGTTCGGGAGGGGAACCCTTTTCTCGTGGCGGCGTCGAATCCCTGTCATGCGTTTTGGCCCTGTCTGGCCGTTACAGACACCCACACCGACGCCGACCGAAACCGCGACGGACGTGGCCACTGACATCGGTGGTCTGCTCCCGTTCGAGATTCCGATGTGGGTGGCGAACATCGGAGAGTCCCTGATCGTCATCGCGCTGGCAGTTGTCGTCTCTAGACTGCTCGTCCGCCTGCTCGGCCGACGCGTCGCCCAGCAGTTCCGGCGGCCGAGTCTCACCCGGACAGCGCTGCGCGGCATTCGCGTCACCGTGTACCTTTTCGGGTTACTGACCATCCTGAACATCTACGGCCTGCGACTGACCGACATCGGCCTGTCCGTCGCTATCTTTTCGGCCGTGGTCGGTGTCGTGCTGGCCCCGATCCTCGGGAGCTTCATCTCCGGGGTGTTCCTGCTGGCCGACCAGCCCTACGAGATCGGCGACATGATCGAACTCGTCGACACCGGCCAACAGGGGTTCGTTGAGGACATCACGCTCCGGCACACGAAGATGTTCACGCTCGACAACACGTTTCTCGTCATCCCCAACGGGGAGATCCGACAGCGGGATGTCGTCAACTACTCCGCGGAAGACTCACGGACACGCCTTCGACTCGACGTGTTGGTCACCTACGAGAGCGACATCGCCGTCGCACGGAGCCTCATCGAGGAAGCCGCCAGAGAGGTCGACAACGTCATCTCCGGCGGGCCGAACATCCGCGTCGGCGCGGCCCGGTACCCCGCATCGCCGACGGTGTACATCAACGAGTTCGCCGACCACGGCGTGTTGCTGACGCTCCGGTACTGGATCACAGAGCCATACAAACTGCTCGCCGCCCGCTCGCGCGTCCAGACGAACCTTTGGCGACGGCTCGAGGGCGTGAATGTCGAGATCGCCTACCCGCACTCGCATCTGTACTTCGACGACACCAGTGGCGAAATGAACGTCTCGCTCAACAACGGACTTGAGAGCCTGGACGGCGTCGACCGGCCCCACACGGCGACCGGCGACGCGCCCGTGTCACCCGCTCAAGACCCCGACGAGTTCGCCGACGAGTGATGCGTCGACTGTGCGTCCGGCTGGACGGTGACGATCTCGCAGTCGAGTTCCTCGCGGAGGAACTGTTCGACATCAGGGTCATCGACTAGCCGCCGGATCATCTGTCGCCAGCGGCTCGCCTGCTTGCTCCCGATGACGACGATATCAGCGTCCTGTGCGGCCACCTCGTCGAGAATCGTCTCTTCGACCAGCATCCCCGACCGGACGACGTATCGCGTCCGGGGGACGTGACCGAACGACTGCTCGACGGCGCGTTTGAGTTCCGTCCGGTCGACCCGGTGGCTGTTCTGATAGAGATTGACGTGTAACACGGTGAGGTCCGCGTCTTCCTCGTCGGCGATCTGAATGGCCTCAGCGAGCGTGGCTCGGGAGTTCTCGGAGAGCGGGTATCTGACCGGGACGACGACCTGTGGCATCGGCGAAACGTACCGTGCCGAGGTTTAAATCGCTAGCGGCGAGTGAGCCGCCCGTCGACGGCCGGGGCGATGTCCGTCTCCCGAACGTAGTCGGCCAGCGCCTCGTACTGCACCGCAGCGACGCTGACCCGGTGGGATTCGGTCAACACCGGGAACTCTAGCTCCGTGTAGTAGAGGTAGTTACTCGTCGCGAGCGTGTACGTCTCGGCGTCACGGACCGGTTGGCCGTCCACCCGCAGCCGCTCGATGGTTTGCGTGTCGTCGTTCCAGACCAGTTCGACGCCGCTGAAGTGGGCGTGCCACCAGTCCGACTCCCCGAAGTCGACCTGCTGCCCGCTGCCCTGCTGACACAGCGTCCGGAGTTCCGCGCCCGTCAGTTCGGCGACGGTCAGGGGCTCCTCGAAGGGAACGATCGACATCAGGTCAGCGACCGTCAGCGCCCCAGTCAGCGGAACCGTGTCGTTCCGGAGGCCACCGCTGTTCTGGAGCCCCACGTCCGCGCCTGTCGCCCACCGGTACGCGTCCGCGACGAGGTTCCCGAGCCGACACTCGCCGCCGTAGATGGTCGCCTGGCTCCGGTCCAGTGGCTCTTCGACGTGGCCGACGACCTCGTCCAGCCCCGCTTCGGCGAGCCTGTCCTCGATAGCCGCCGCGACGCGACCGTCGACGGGACCCGCTGCGGTCTCGCGGAACTGTGCAGTCGGTTCGGTCCCGCCGAGGTCGACATCGACGACGGCCCCGCCGTTGGCTCCCGGTCTGGTGAGTAAGGTTCCGGCCACGCGGTCGATGCGACGCTCGTGGACGTGCCCGCCGAGAATTACGTCCACGTCACAGGCACGGGCCAGTTGCTCGTCGGTGCGTCCCAGATGGGACAGCACGACGACCACATCGGCCCCGTCCTCTCGAAGTGCCGTGACCGCTTCGGCGACGGCCTCGATAGGGTCCGTAAACGAGAGCGTACTCGCTTGCGGGTTGGCCGACGCCGTGTCGGGGTCGGTCACGCCGACGAAGCCAATCTGCTGCCCATCGACAGTCCGACTCGCCCACGGCCGGGTCAATCGCCGGGCGAAGCGGTCGCCGTCCCGTTCGACGTTCGCGGTCAGCCACGTCTGGGGGGATGTGGCGATGATGTCCCGCGTGGCGTCGAGTCCGTGATCGAAGTCGTGATTGCCAAGCGTCTCGAAGGCGGGCGTCAGCGCGGTAAAGAGGTCCAGGGACTGCGCGCCGTCTGTGACCAGCGACAGCACCCCGGGGCCGGTGTTGTCCCCAGTGCCGACCACCAGCGTGTCCGGGCCGTCAGCGGCGGCCACCGTCCCCGCGAACCGCCCGATGCGCTCGGGTGTGTCGTAGGCCTTCTCCAGGTCGGAGTAGTGAACGATCCGGGGACTCACACCCACAGTGCAAGGGAACCAGCCACAAATGGCTTCCGCAGTGATTTAGCCGCTGGCCTGTCATGACTACGTATGGACGCACTCGAAGGTCCGGACGGCGAGACGCTGTATGTCGACAGGAGCGACGGCGACATCGGCACGAAAGGCGCGTTTCACGTCGTCTACCGCGATGCCGACCACGAACGCCGCTGGGGCTACTTCTGTAGCAACTGCGAGACGTTCAACAACGCCATGGACTCGATGGGACGCATCCGCTGTAACGACTGCTCGAACCTCCGCAAGGCCGAGGAGTGGGACGCCGCCCACGAGTAGCGCCGGCTCTGTGTCGGACTGGCCGACCGAGGCCCTGAACCCCTTTGCTCGTCTCCCTACCGGAACTATCAGCTGAGTGGATAGTGGGAACGTTTATGAGACAGCCAGTGGTACTGGTTCTCAGATGGGGGCCGTTACCACATCACTCGACGAGCAGGCCCGGTCGATATTCGACGATCTCGGATACACCGTGTCGCGCACTGGTACCGAACTGCAAGCGGAACGCGGCTGGCGCGTCGTCACCGTCTCGGTGCTCGACTCGCGGGACCCGATACCCGACGGCGGCGAGTTGCGCTGTTTCGTCACACGCACCGGCGAAGCGACGCATCTCAGCCGCCGTCTCGACCGGCGGGACGTATCGTACGACTGGGCCGTCATCGGCGTCACCGAAGACGGCGACTACGAAGTGGTCCGGCACCCCGGCGACACAGCCGTACCGCCCGACACCAACACTTAGGGGGCTCTCCGTCCACCATCCGGCGTGCAAGTCGGTGTTATCAATCGAGCGCTCGAACAGCTAGTCTCGAACGTCGTCGACGCGCTCCCGCGTCTCATAACCGCGTTCGTCTTTCTCGCGGTCGCGACGGTGGGTATCAAAGCCATCATGTTCGTCGTGCGGGCCGTTCTGAAGCGGTCGCTGCCCGGCGAATCGCCCGTCTATCGGCAGTTCCTCGGCGTCATCGTGCTCGTGTTCCTGTGGTTCGGCGTGGCGCTTTCCTTCCTCTCTATCGTCGGCCTGACTGCCATCGCCGCGTCGCTGGGCACAGCGACGGGGTTCCTCGCGCTCGGGGTCTCCTACGCGCTCTCGGAGATGATTAAAGACGCCGTCGCGGGCGTGTACCTCCTCCGGGACCCGGACTTCAACCCCGGCGACACTATCAAAGCCGGCGATACCACCGGCGAAGTGGCCGCCATCGAACTCCGGAAGACCCGGTTCCGGGTCGACGGCGATACTGTCGTCAGAGCCAACGCAGCCATCGAAGAACGCTGGACGAAAGTCGAATCCGGGTCCTGAGCGGAACCAAGCGCCGCGCTACCCGTTCACACGCGATATTTAAGCCTATCGCTATCGTACCAGACGTATGTTCGTCGGGCACGCGTTATTTGCGTTCGCCCTCGGAGCCCTCGCCGCCCGGTGGCTGGGGCTCTCCCGCGAGCGAGCGGTCCAGTTAGGTGTCGTCGCCGGCCTGTTCGCCGCAGCGCCCGACGCCGACATCGTCTACGCTCCGTTCGGGCTGCTCGTCGGAGCCGCCGAGAACCTGACGGCGGACGGCTTCTGGGAGACCGCGAACGTCGTCCACCGCGGGCCGACCCACTCGCTCGTGCTAGGGACGGCACTCGCCGTCGCGGCCGGGCTCTGGTCGACCGAATCACAGCCTGCCAGAATCGCGTCGCTGGCTATCGGCGTGGCACTCGTCGCGGTGACGGGCGTACTCAGCGGCCCCGTCGCGGCACTCGTAACGGTCGTGTTCGTCGCAGCCGCGCTTGCCATCGCTACGTTCGCGGTCTCCCGCGATATCAGTCCGCGGACGGTGGCTGCGCTGGCGCTTCTGGGACTGCTCACCCACCCGTTCGGTGACCTCTTTACCGGCGGCCCGCCGCCGTTCCTCTACCCCTTCGACGTGACGCTCGTCGCCGAGCGGGTGCTACTCCACCCCGACCCGACCACGCACCTCCTGGCGGCGTTTGCCATCGAACTCGCAACGGTCTGGCTCGCAGTGTGGACCTACGTCCACCTCCGCGGGTACACGCTGACCGAACTCGTCCGGCCGCGGGCGGCGCTGGGAATCGGCTACGCGGCGGCCGTTCTGTTCCTGCCCGCGCCGACGCTCGAACGGTCGGCGCACTTCGTGTTCAGCGTCCTCGCGCTGGGCGTCATCGGGGCTCCGGTCCGGCCGTTCAGCCACGGCGTCGACTGGCTGGAGACGGTCGTGACGGGGCTTGCGGCGGTGACTATCGCCGCGCTCGCGTACGCGATGGCGTATGGCGCTATCTGACGGAGCCACGTCATCCCTGGCGGTCGATAGGGTTTTTTGAATCGCGTCACTCCACGTGGTATGAGCCGAGACGTTACACAGTTGGTCCGGGACAGGCGTGTCAACGCGCTCGCGGCGTGGTGTATCGTCGTCATGCTCGCCGCTGTCTCGGTGACGAGTGCCGGTCAGGGCGACCTGTTGTGGGCCGGGTTCGCGGCCGCCGTCGCCGCACTGGCGCTGTTTCCACCGGTCCTGCTTTTCAACCGGTACGCGATGCTCCCCTGGGAAATTCTCCTGTTGGCGGCGTTGCCCGTGGTCGGCCGCCTGTTCGCGACCTTCTCGATGACCGGGAACCTCGCGACCTATCTCTCGGTCGCCGCCATCGCGCTCATTCTCGCCGTCGAACTCCAGCTGTTTACGCCCGTTCGGATGACCCCCCGGTTCGCCGTCGTCTTCGTCGCGATCACCACGATGGCGACCGCCGGCGTCTGGGCGGTCGTCCGCTGGGTGGCCGACCAGTTCCTCGGGACCACCTTCATCCTCGATCCGTCGGTGTCCGAGCACGTCATCGAGGAGGCGCTGATGTGGGAGTTCGTCGCGTCGACTATCGCCGGCGTCGGGGCCGGCGTGGTCTTCGCGTACTACGTGCGCCAGCAGGTCGGGACCAACCGCGTCCCCGAGGAGGTGCGGCCGGACGCATGAGGGTGCGCGACCGCCTGAGCGTCAGTACGGCCACACAACAACTGCTCTCGCGGGTGCTGTCGTTCGCGCTTGTCGGCCTGCTTGCGGTCGGTATCGAGCGGGGCAACGTCGGCATCATCGTCAACTCCGCCGTCGCTATCGCGGTGACGCAGCTTCCGGCGCTGCTGGAGCGGGACTACGACATCGTCCTCGACCCGGCGCTGACGCTGTGGATTACCTCGGCCGCGTTCTTCCACGCCCTCGGAACTGTGGGTCTCCCCGGGGCCGAGGAGAACTTCTACGTCACTATCTGGTGGTGGGACCACTTCACCCACGCCCTCTCATCGTCGGTCGTCGCCGCGGTCGGCTACACGACCGTCCGTGCGCTCGACGAGCACACCGACGAGATATCGATTCCATCGCGGTTCATGTTCGTGTTCCTGCTGCTGTTCGTGATGGCCTTCGGCGTGTTCTGGGAAGTCATCGAGTTCTCGATCACGCTGGCCGCATCGGCGACGGGCAACGACACGATTCTGACACAGTTCGGCCTCAGCGACACGATGCTCGATCTGGTGTTCGACGCCATCGGCGCGATCATCGTGGCTATCTGGGGGACCGCCCACCTCACCGGCGTGGTCGGGCACGTCGAGACGTGGCTCGAACGGCAGTCGCAGTGACCAAGCCGTGTTTTTACGGCGTCCCTGGCCACAGACGTGGCATGGACGGCAATAGACCCCTAATTCGAAGGCGGCTGCCAAGTCGTGAACGGAGACGCGTCTCGATGCGGTAGGCTCCCGACCAGGGCCGCCGTTATTTGTCTGTCCTGGTCGGGTCTCGAATCGGTCCGTTGGCGCGGGTTATACTTCCGTCTCAGTCTCCGTCGGCTCCTCGACTTCCGTTGGTTCCTCAGTCTCGGTCGGTTCTTCTGTTTCAGTCGGTTCCTCAGTTTCCGTGGGCTCCTCTGTATCCGTTGGTTCTTCAGCTTCAGTCGGTTCTTCAGTTTCCGTGGGCTCCTCAGTCTCAGTCGGTTCCTCAGTTTCTGTTGGTTCTTCAGTTTCGGTCGGTTCCTCGGTCGCGGTCGGTTCCTCAGTGTCCGTTGGCTCCTCTGTATCCGTCGGTTCTTCAGTTTCGGTCGGTTCCTCAGTCTCAGTCGGCTCTTCTGTCTCAGTTGGCTCCTCTTCCGGCGGCTCCTCACCCGTCGTCTCGACAGTTATCAAGGCTGACTGCCCGAAGTCGCGGGTAAAGACGCTGTGGATGTACGTCCCCGGACTGACGCCGGTCGCATCGACCTGGAACTCAACCATCGAACTCTCCCCGGCGTCGAGGGAAACGTCCTGTGCCTCAACGAGAGTGCCCTGGAGTCGGAACTCGACGGCCTGCTCGCTGGCGAACGCGTTGGGGTTGGTTACATTCGCGGTCACCGTGAACTCGCTCCCGACGGAGACGGTGTCAGGAGCCGAGAGGTCCGATACCTCGAAGGACTGGACCTCATCGACGATCTGGACCTGTCCCGGTGCCCCATCCGACTGCGTGTACACGCCGTGGAAGTAGCTTCCAGTTTCGATGGATGAGGAATTGAGGGCGTACGAGAGCGTGGTCGACTCTCCGCCAGCGAGTTCGATCTGGTCGCGTGCGACCACTTCGCCATCGAATCGGAACACCACTTCCTGCACGTCAGTCACGGTGTTCGGGTTCGTGATCGTCGCGTTGACCGTCACCGTATCACCCTGTGCGACGCTCGGCGGTGCCGAGAAGTTCGACACGGTGTAAGATTCGCCCTCCACAGCACCATCGCGTTCGACAGTGACGTTGGCCGCGTCGGTGACTGCCGCCCCGTCAACCACGTAGGGGCCGTCGGCCGCGCCGTCCGTGGCGACGAAGTCGTACGTCCCGTTGGCGTTGGTGTCCTCGTGTGGCATCGCGATCAGCGTGTCGTTTTCCGACAGTTCGTCGCTGTCGAACTCCGCACCGGGGACATCGAACAGCGTGATTTCAACGTTCTCGTACTCGCCCGGTTCGAGGTACTCACTCACGCCGATCACGCTCCCGACGACGTTACCCTCGAGCAGGCTGCTGTCGTGTATTGCGACGAAGCCGCCGTCAGAGACGTTCACCGAGTCGACGGTGACAGTGTTTCCCGCCGTCGTTTGGTCGGAGAACGTGACCGTCGCGGCTGCGGCGTTCCCCGCGTTCCCCGCCTGTTGCAGGGACGCGCCGCTGGCCAATCCGAACGCGATTGTAGACGATACTAGCAACAGCAGTACCATCGAGACTGCTGTGAGTTTCCTGCTCTGTGTGTGCATTTCACTTGGAAGAAGTGTCACACCGTCTAATAATGCGATAATGCTTCACGCACTGACATAGCAGTTCATTTGGATTACCGAACGTAGCTAGCTGCTACCACAGCGGTAGGTCCGGTACGACTCTCGGCCAGTGACAATCACCGAGTAAGTTTACTGAACCGACCTGTCCATCGCAACACCGGCAATACCCGACACGGTCTTGGAGATGGCGTTCAATCCCTTCTATAGTGCTGCTACGATGCTGTATTGAGAGTATACCGCCCCAGAATGTCAATTAAATGTGTAGTTTAAATAGATAGATGGCCATAAATGGAATATAAATTATGGGTTTGGGTTCGGCATCACCCGCCGCGTACTCGTCGAGTCGTCCGAGCGGGACTCACACGAGTATGTCGGCTAGCTGTGGGTGTGACAGTTGTGATACAAATCAAAAATCGGTGGCTGCCATCCTTGAGATAGGCACGAACCGAAACAAAACTACTGTGGGCAACTGGCACGCGATCTATCCGTGATTTCCTCGCTAACTTATATCAGTTTTCGAATAGACGATCCAGACGGGGCAGCCGCACTTGACAGCGGGGACTGCCCAGACGCAACACGGTGCATTCACCTATGGTATTCAAGAAAATCACGCTCATCGGGACGAGTTCGGAAAGCTTCGACAAAGCCGCTGACGACGCCATCGAGCGCGCAGAGGCAACACTAGACAACCTCAAATGGGTCGAGGTCGAGGAGCTCGGCGTCGAGATCGCCGGCGTCGAGGGTCGGGAGTACCAGGCAGAAGTCGTCGTGGCGTTCGAACTCGAAGAGTAGCTACGTCCGGAAGGACTCGCCACAGCCGCATTCACTGACCACGTTCGGGTTCTGAACGTGGAACCCGGCCCCCTGCAGGCCGCCCTCGTAGTCCAGTACCGACCCTTCAATGTAGTCGATGCTGGCGTCGTCGACGAACACGCGCAGGCCGTTGCGCTCGAAGATCTCGTCGTCGTCTTCGGGCTCGTGCTCGAACCGCATCCCGTAGGAGAGGCCGGCACAGCCGCCCTGTTGGACGTATAAGCGAAGCCCGGACTCCGCGATGTCCATCCCCTCGCTTTCGAGGAGGTCCAGTGCCTCCGCCGCCGCCTGCTCGGTGACGGCCACGTCTTCGCCCCCGAGTTCGGGGTCGCCGTCGTCCGCTGTGCTACTCATACAGTTACGTGGACGCCCGAACGTGTTAACAGTGACGCCCACAGGGATCCCAAGACAAAGAACCGCTGATTCGAGTAGCCAGAAACCCCCGGACCGTTACTCCTCGAACCGTTTTCGGACGCTCTCGGCGTGGGCTTCCAGCCCCTCAGCTTCCGCGAGCGTCGTAATCGTATCCGCAATGTCGTCCAGCGAATCCGCCGAGAGACGCTGGACCGTCGTTGACCGGACGAACGTGTCAACGGAGAGGCCGCCGGTGATCCGCGCGTTGCCGCCGGTCGGCAGGACGTGGTTCGTGCCGGTGGCGTAGTCGCCCGCGGCGACCGGACTGTACGGGCCGAGGAACACGGACCCGGCAGAGGGGATCCGTTCGAGGAGCGATTCGTCGTCGTCAGCCTGAATCGAGAGGTGTTCAGCGGCGTACTCCTCGGCAAAGAGGACGGCTTCGCTCATCGAGCGCGCGAGGAGGATGCCGGAGGCATCGTTGTCCAGTGCGGCGCGAATAACGGCCTCGCGCTCACGGCCGTCGGCCTGTTCGTCGATGGCGGCTACGACCTGTTCTGCGAGGTCTTCGTCGTCGGTGACGGCGACGACCGAGGCGTTCTCGTCGTGTTCGGCCTGGGCGACGAGGTCGGCAGCGACCAGTTCTGGGTCCGCGTCGCCGTCGGCGACGACCATGATTTCGGAGGGGCCGGCCAGGAAGTCGATAGCCACGTCCCCGCGGACTTCGGCTTTCGCCGCGGTGACCCAGCGGTTGCCGGGACCGACGACGATGTCCGTCGCGCTGACGGTTTCGGTCCCGTAGGCCAGCGCCGCGATGGCCTGTGCGCCCCCGACCTGATAGACGGCGTCGGCCCCAGCGACGTGGATGGCCGCCAGCGTCACGGGGTTGACCGCCTCGGCCGGCGGGGTGGCGACGGCGACGTGCTCGACGCCGGCGACCTTGGCGGGGATGACGCCCATCAGCGCGCTGGAGGGGTAGGCTGCCGTCCCACCGGGCGCGTACACGCCAGCGCTGTCGAGCGGGCGGTAGCGACGGCCGAGTTCTCTGCCCTCGAAGTTGTCGCGCCAGTCCTCGGGGACCTGTCGCTCGTGGAACGCGCGGATGTTCGCCGCGGCGTCCTCGATGGCGTCCCGGACCTCGTCGTCGATTTCCTCGTAGGCCCGCTCGGCGGCGTCCGTGATGTCGATGTTGCCCACCGATACGTCGTCGAACTCCTCGGCGAAGCGCCGAAGCGCCACGTCGCCCTCCGTCTGTACCTGCGAGACGATATCGCGCACGTCGTCTCTGACGGCGTCGACACCGGCGTCGCGGTCGAAGAAAGCGGCCCGCTCGTCCGGGCCGAGATCGGCTATTGTCCGTACGTTCATACACCGGGTTCGGGACGGGGCAAAAAACGGGTTTCCCTTCTCGTCAGCGTTTTCCGACGCTCGGGCCTACACCGCCTATGGCCTCAGTCGACGACCACCGTCGCCGGACGACCGCCCTCCCTTCGGCGACGACCGAGTATTTCGCGCCCGAACTGGAGACCATCGAGAGCTATCTAGAGACAGTTCCAGCAACTATCGATCCGGCGGCCGGCGACGCCGCAATCGGCCCCATATACGGCCTTCCGTGGTTCTACCTGGCCGACCTGACCGGCTGGCGAGGCAGCACGCTCGCCCGGCTGCTGGCTGCAGAACGAGACGCGACCTGCTACGAACTCTCGGCCGGTGCTGCGGACGCGCTCCCGGCCCTGTGGTCCGTTATTGACGAGAGCGGCGACGGTCCCGTCGTCCTCCATCTGGAACTGCAGGGCGAGGGCGGGCGGATTCCGCGCACGCTACAGGAAGCGCTCCGACGGGGGTACACGCACACCCCCGATGGCTGGGACGAACCAGTAAGCGGCGAGCCGTCGAACCTCCACGTCGTCTTCACCGATACGAACCCTTCGAAGCGGTTGGCAGTGCCGCTACCCGCCGCGACGACGCCCACCACTGGTGCGGTCCTCTCGTATGCGCCCCGCCGGAGCATGCTCCCGGAGCGGCCAGACGGGACGACGATGCTCTCGGACCCGCCGGCGCTGCACGACCGCGAGGCCGAACTGGAGGCGTTCTTGCTGGCCGCTCTCGATGGCTACGGCGACGATGACGCCAGACAGCAGTACGTCGACCGTGCCGTCGAAATTCTGTCGATAACTCACTCACTCATCGGCAAGCGCGATCTCCTGTTCGACGTGTCGCCGCGACTGGCGCTGAAGTACGGGACGCTGCTTGATGACCGTTCGGTCGGGGCGGCGACGGACCGGCTCGGACGGGACGTGCTCGGACAGGTGCCACAGAGCCCCGGGAGCGAGGACATTCGGGCGACGCTGCGGGACTTGCTGCCGGAGTAAGAGCAAGAGAGCGGTCGCGGGCCGGACACCTCAGTTCGCGTCGCTGACGATTTTGATGACCGCCCCTTCTTCGAGTTCCGTCTCGTCGCTGATACGCCGGTTCTCGCGGGCGTCGACGGCGTGGATGTAGCCGTCGCCGATGTCCGAGTGGACGGCGTAGGCGAGGTCTTTCGGCGTCGCCCCGCGGCGAAGCAGGAATGCGTCGGGGAGGACGTTCTCCTGGCCGTCGGTCCAGTGGGTCTCGTTCTGGACCGGATAGGCAGTCAGGTGGTCAAGCAGGTCGTAGACGGCGGTGTCCATCGCGCCCTGAACGCCGGTGCCACCCCACTCGTCCATAACGTCGCGGATGCGGTGCAGCCCCTCGCGTTGCTGGTCGCTCACGTCGCCGACGATATCGAAGTCCGGGTCGCCCGGGTCGTAGTCGATGACGCCGGCCTGTGCGGCGTTTCGCAGCGCGAGTTCGCCGTCGGCCGTGGCAGGCACGACCACGTCGGCGGCTTCCTGCAGGGCCTCGATGTTCCCTTCCGGGGCGATGTCGGCCTTGTTCGCGACGACGACGAGGGGCTTCGTCCGCTGGCGGATCTCTGTCGCCAGCGCCTCGCGGTGCTCGTCGGTCCAGGCGATGGGATCCTCGGGGTACTCCAGATCACGGAGCGTCCGCGCCACGTCGAGTTCGGAAGCCCCGACGCCGGCCAGCATGTCCACGAGCGATTCGTCGAGCTTGAAGTCCGGCGAGCGGGACTGGCGCTCGATTGACTCCCAGTTGCGCTCGACGATGCTGGCGAGCCACAGGTCCATCTCCGCCTCGATGAAGTGCACGTCTTCGACGGGGTCGTGGTCGCCGACTTCGACCGGTTCGCCCTCGGCGTCGGTGCCGCCGGATGCGTCGACGACGTTGAGGATTACGTCGGCGGTCGACAGCTCGTCGAGAAACTGGTTTCCGAGGCCGCGGCCCTCGTGGGCACCGGGGACGAGACCGGCCACGTCGATGAGTTCTACCGGGACGTAGCGCTTGCCGTCCCGGCAGTTGTCGTCGCCACAGCGTTCCTCACGGTCGAGACAGGGGCAGTCGGTTCTGACGTGGCTGACCCCGCGGTTGGCGTCGATGGTGGTGAACGGGTAGTTCCCGACATCGACCTCGGCCATCGTCGCCGCCGTGTAGAAAGTAGACTTGCCGGCGTTCGGTTTGCCGGCCAGCGCGATAGAGAGCATGCCAGAATCTACCAGTGGCCGCCGAAAGGGGGTTTCGGTTCGGCCCTACAGGTTGACCCGCTCGCCGCGCTCGTCGCTTCGTTCGATAGCGTCGAGGACCCGCTGTGCAGCCAGGCCGTCGGCGAAGGACGGCTCCTGTTCGCCGCCCTCGGCCACGGCCGTGAGGAACTCGAAGTTCTCGTGGACGAACGTGTGCTCCCAGCCGATGACGTGACCGGGGGGCCACCAGTGGTCGACGTAGGGGTCGTCTTCGTCGGTGATGAGTACCTGCTGGAAGCCGCGGTCGCCTTCGGTGAGCACCTCCAGTTCGTTCAGCCGTTCGAGGTCGAACTTGATCGCACCCTTCGATCCCTCGATTTCGATGGTGTGGGCGTTCTTGTGTCCGTTGGCGACCCGAGAGGCCTCTAACGTTCCCATTGCACCGTTCTCGAACGCGATCTGGGCGCTGTAGGCGTCGTCGACAGTCACCGGGCGCGTCTCGTCGCTGCCCTCCACGGGTCGTTCCTCGGTGAACGTTCGGAGATGGCCGCTCACGTCGGTTATCTCGCCGGCGGTGTCGCCAAGCAGGAATCGGGCCAGATCGACAGTGTGGGAGCCGAGGTCGCCGAGCGCCCCGCTGCCGGCCATCTCCGCGTCGTTGCGCCAGGACCACGGGGCCGCTGGATCGACCAGCCAATCCTGGAGGTACTGCCCGCGGAAGTGGCGAATCTCGCCGAGTTCGCCGTCGTCGATGAGCCCCTTCGCGTACTGGATTGCCGGGACGAAGCGGTAGTTGAACGCCGCGCCCGCGGGCACGCCGGCGTCGGCAGCGGCCTGGGCCATTTCCTCGGCCGTATCCAGCGTCGGCGCGAGCGGTTTCTCACAGAACGTGGGTGTCCCGGCCTCCAGCGCCGCGATGGACGGCTCGGCGTGGACGTGGTTCGGCCCGAGGTTGTAGAACACGTCCACCTCGTCGACGATGTCCTGCCAGTCCGTCGCAATCCGGTCGAAGCCGAGCCGGTCGGCCGCCTCGGTCAGCGCGTCCTCGTCGCGGCCGACGAGTACGTCCTTGTTGACGGCCGGCGCTTCCGGGAAGAACATGGGTAGGCGGTCCAGCGCATTTGCGTGGGCCTTGCCCATAAATCGATAGCCGAGCATGCCGATATCCAGTGTCATACGCGGCTGTTCACCCGGGGGCGAAATAACGCTCAGGGTGACGGCAGGGCGGCGGGCTGGGCCGAGGGAAAAGACAAAACCGGATGCCTGCGTTGACACCCCATGGCAACTGAAACGTCCGTCCGTATCGAGGATATCATGTCGACGCCGTTAGAGACGATTTCCGCCGACGAAACCGTGAAATCGGCAGCGACGCAGATGCGGGAGCAGAACATCAACGGCATCTTCGTTCCGGGGGCACAGGCCGGCATCATCACGACTACCGACATCGTCGACGCCGTCGCGGCCGGAAAGGACCTCTCGTCGGCGACTGTTGGCGACGTGATGACCGCGCCGGTCGAGCGCGTGACAACCTCGCTCGAACTGGGCGAGGCCGCCGCGATGATGACGACCTACGACATCAAACACCTCCCGGTCATCGACGAACATCAGGACTACGTCGGCATGGTGTCCTCGACAGACATCACGCAGGCGCTCTCCTGAAAGGAGTGTCCCCTGCCGATTCGTCCCCGGCTTTTCAGATGAAGTCGTCCAGCCCGGACGCGTCGCCGTCGTTGTCACCCGTCCCGGGCAGCGCGTCGGCAATAGCCGAGGTGAACGAGTCGAGGCCGCGCGTCTGATACCAGACCGTGCCGGGGCCGGTGAAGTCCATCACGAGCCCCTCGCCGCTGAGCAGCGTCGACTTCAGCCCGCCAACGCGGTGGGCGTCGAAGGTGACTGACTCCGCCCAGGCGACGACGTGGTCGTTGTCGATGGTATAGGACTCGCCGGCGTCGAGTTCGACGGTTTCCAGCCCGCCGAAGGCCTCGATGAGGACGTTCCCGGTCCCTTTTAGCGCCAGCGGCGTGATGCTCGCGCCGGCCAGCATCGACTTGATTCCGCCGAACTCCGAGTCGATGTCGATACTCGGGTCGGCTGCGAGGAACGCCCCGTCGACGGCGTACAGCGTCTCGCCGGCGAGTTCGTGGTGATGCACGTCGCCGGGCGTCGGCGGCGCGAGGGTGACGGTGCCGGGGCCGCCCTCGGCGGTGAACTCGTTTGCGAGCAGCGACTCGCCGCCCAGCATCGACTTCGCGGAGCTGAGGAGGCCGTCCCGGCTCGTCGTCGTTTCGATTTCGATGGTCGGCGAGTGGCTGACCATCGCGCCGGGTTCGGCGAGGATGGATTCGCCACTGTCGAGGTCGACGCGGACGTGCGTGTACGAGGGCTTGTGCGTGAGTTCGATGTCCATAACGTGTCACTGGATACGGTGGTCCAGTTGTATTATCTCACAAACAGTATATAAGCGTAAGTGCCGGGAAAAGCCGCGTCGTTGGTCGTATCGACTATTCTGCCCAGTAGGCGTCGCCGGACTGGGTCTCGAAGACGGCGCGGTCGAGTACGTCGACGGCCTTCTCCAAGCCCTCGCGGGCGCTGGTGAGCGAGTCCTCGTGTTCGATGGAGAGCGCGCCGTCGTAGCCGACCATCCGCAGCGTCGACACCACGTCCTTCCAGTGGGACTCGCCGTGGCCGTAGCCGATAGAGCGGAACAGCCACGACCGGTCCGGCTCGTCCGTGTACGGTGCGGTGTCCAGCACGCCTTTCTCTCGGGCGTTCGACTCGTACACCTTCGTGTCCTTGGCATGGAAGTGGTGGATAGCGTCGTCCTCGCCGAGCAGGCGGATGGCCTCGGTCACGTCGATACCCTGCCAGTACAGATGGGATGGGTCGAAGTTCGCGCCGATGCGGTCGTTCGTCCGCCGACGGAGTTCCAGCAGGCCGCGGGGCTCGTACACCAGCATGTTCGGATGCATCTCGATGGCAACATCCACATCGTGTGCGCCCGCGTGGGCCGCGAGGTCCGACCAGTACTCGTCGGCGACGCGCCACTGGTACTCGTGGGCGTCGGCGTGTTCGGTCGGCCACGGGGCGGTGATCCAGTTCGGAACGTCATCATTGGGACCGCCCGCGGGTAGGCCCGAGAATCCCGTGACGGTGTTCACGTCAAGCTGGTCGGCCAGACGAATCGCCTCGCGGAGCTCCCGGTCGGCCTCGGCGGCGCGGTCGTCGTCGGGATGGAGCGGGTTGTTGTGGGTCGCCAGCGCGCTCACCCGGAGGTCGTGTTCGTCTAACAGCGCCTGCAGTTCGGCCTGTTTCTCTTCGTTGTCGAGATACGCCTCCCGGTCGAGGTGGTCGTCGCCAGGGAAGCCGCCACACCCCAGTTCGACCGCATCCACGCCCAGATCGTCGAGGTACGCCAGTGCATCGTCGAGGGACTGTCCGCCCAGTGGAACTGTCAGTACACCGATGTCCATGACCGGCGATACAGCCGGTGGTGAAAAAAGCGTACTGCCGATATCGGCGTCAGTCCGACACCGGAGGAAGTACCGACGGCTGTGTGGCCACGGACGGTGGCCGGCGTAAATGATTAACCCCGGGAGCGCGGTGGTACTGTCATGACTGTGGCCGTACTCGGAACCGGACAGCGGGGGCGGGATCTCGCACAGCGATGTGTCCGTGCAGGCCACGCGGTACGCCTTCGCGGGACGGACGCGACCGACGTGATGGACTGCGTCGACGAGATCAAACAGGCGCTCGGCGGAGACACGTCGGCGGGTGTCGACGGAACGACTGGCCTCGAAAGCGCCGTCAGTGGCGTCGGTGTCGTCATCGACGCGACCGAAGGCGATACGGACAGCCACCGGGAACTGGTCGCCGAAACGGAGACGATGGTCGAGGCAGACACGCTCATCGCCGTCAGTGACACGTCGCTGTCGGTGACTGCCGTCGCCACCGGCCTGCGGAGTCCTGACCGGGCAGTCGGCCTCAACCTCGTCGACCCGCCGGATGGCGACATTGTCGAGGTCGTCATCGCCGAACAGACCACGGCGACGACCCGCGACCGAACCGCCGACTTCGTGGAGAGTCTAGACGCGACGCCGATCGTCGTCAGCGACACGCCGGGCTTTGCCGCGTTGCGTCTCGAACTCGCTACCATCGCGGAAGCGATCCGGATGGTGGAGGACGGCGTCGCCGCCGTTCGAGATATCGACCGGACGTTCGAGCGCGAGGGATCAGACCGCGACGGCCCGCTCATCCGCGCCGACCGGCACGGGCTGGAGACGGTGCTGGCAGCGCTTGCGGACCTCGCCGACCGGCTGGACGAGCGGTTCGAGCCGCCGGCGCTGCTCCGCCAAAAAGTCGAGGACGGACAGCTCGGGGTCGTCACCGGTGAGGGGTTCTACGTCTGGGAGGACGGGACGCCGACGACCGGAGCCGACCCGGACCCCGAAGTACCGACGCGGGACAGCGACCTGGACCACCGATGAGCAAACAGCGCGACTCACCGGTCGAACTGGGCGACGAGGACGACGAGTTCGCGACCCTGTTCGACGAACTCGAAGAGTTAGAACAGCTCGTCGACTCCGAGGACGAGCGACAGCAGGTCCGGGACGCGATGCGTGCGGCCGCAGACTCACAGGACCACGAGCCCGCCACATTTGGCCGGGTCGTCTGGGGGTTCGGTCGGTCCGACCTCGCGGAGGCGCTGCTGGGCTCGCTGTTGTTCGGGATTCCGATGGCCGTCGAGGGCGGGACAATCGACGCCGGCCGCCACATCGCCCAGCACCCGCTGTATCTCGCTGCGACGATTGTCATCGCCATCGGACTGGTCATTTCGATCCTGTACGTCGCCGACTTCCAGGACGTGCGGGTGGCGAACCCGATTTTCGGGCTCATTCCGCGTCGGCTTGTCGGCGTCACCGGAACGGCGCTGGTCGTCTCCGTTGCGCTCCTTACCGGCTGGGGGTTGGTCGAGTGGTCGTTGGACCCCGCGGTCGTCTACGAGTCGGCCTGTATCTGTGCCGTGGCATTCGTTCCGATGGCAATCGGCGCTGCCCTCGGGGACATTCTCCCCGGGAACTAGGGCCATGACAGACCATCTCGCGGTGGCGGCCGCGTTTGGCAATCGTTAAAAGCCGCGGTCGGATACGGGGAGGTATGAGCGAGAGCCAACAGAAACGGGCGCGCAAGTGCGTCTCGTGTGGCATCAACATCGCCGGCACGAACGCCGCCGCGTTCAAGTGCCCTGACTGTGGTCAGCAGATCTACCGCTGTGCCACCTGCCGGAAGCAGAGCAACCTCTACAAGTGCCCTGACTGCGGATTCATGGGGCCATAACAATGGGGAAAGTCGCTGCCAAGATCAAGGTCATGCCGGAAAGTCCCGAAGTCGACCTCGACGACCTGCAGGAGCGTCTCGAGGGCGTGCTTCCGGAAGGAACGAAGATCAACGGGTTCGAGCGCGAAGACGTTGCCTTCGGCCTCGTCGCGCTGACGCCGACGGTCATCGTCCCCGACGACACCGGCGGCACGGAAGCCGTCGAAGAGGCCTTCGCAAACGTCGAGGATGTCGAGTCGGTCTCCGTCGAGAGCACCGGTCGCCTGTAATCGACTCGCCGCTGTCGTTTTCCACTCGGACAGATAGCGACTGCAAGAGCGTGACCAGTGGCGGCCGCGGAACGCACGTTTTATTAGGGCGACCGGATTATCGGGGACCAAGAATGCCTAGTTCAAACGGACCTCTCGAAGGAACACGAGACAAGCTCAAGAACAAGCCCCGCGACCGCGGCACGTCGCCGCCACAGCGCGCCGTCGAAGAGTTCGAGACCGGCGAGAAAGTCCACCTGAAGATCGACCCGTCCGTGCCGAACGGGCGCTTCCACCCGCGGTTCGACGGCCAGACCGGCACGGTCGAAGGGACGCAGGGTGACGCGTACAAGGTCGACATCGTCGACGGTGGCAAGGCAAAGACCATCATCGTCACCGCTGCGCACCTGCGCCGGCAAGAATGACGATATTTAAAGAAAAAGTCAGTGAGGAGTTCCTGACGGTCGCAGAGACCAAGGAGATACTCGAAGACCTCGAAATGGAGCGCGCGGCCGAGGAGGACCGCGAGATGCGCTACGAGCTCAAGCGGGCCATCGAGCACGTCAACCGCTTTGCCGTCCTCGAACCCGAGGAGTCGCTCCAACTGGTCGAGGACCTCGAACAGCTCGAGAAGGTCGACACGCCGACGGCCTACAAGATCGCGAACCTGCGGCCGCTTGACCGGGATGAGCTCCGTGCCGTGTTCGCCCAGGAGCGCTACACGCTCGACGGCGACGAACTCGACGAGATTCTCAACATCGTCAAGCAGTACGCATAACGACGGCCATCCGTCGGTTCGGCTGTGTACCGTTTTTGCTCTTTGCTATTGGGCAGTGGCCACCACGCTGTACGGCGGCGCGTTTCGACCGGCAGCGGTGCCGTCCCGTGAAGCGGTCTCAGCCATCCACCGCCATTAAGTGTGCTCTGCTCGTACTGCCTGACATGACTGAATCGGAGAGCGGCGGCGACACTATGGCGGCGGCTGTCCTCGATGTCCTCCCGCACGGGCGGCCTGGAGACGACCGGCCACAACACCAGAAGGAGCCGCTTGCGTACGCCCTCGACATCGAGGAGTTCTACATTTACGAGCTCGAACTCGACGACGGGACCGAGGACATCGCGTTCGGCGACCGCGTGGACCTGACGGAGTTCGGCCGCGTGACGGAAGTGGAGTTCGAGGACATTCCCAGCGGCGCGCGCTCGGAACTCGACTACGCCGTCGAGGAGATCGTCGAGGCGAACGAACAGCGGTTCGTCGACTTCTACAATGACGCCCAGCCCATCACGCTGCGCCTCCACCAGCTGAATCTCCTGCCGGGCATCGGGAAGAAGCTCCGGAACACGATCCTCGACGAGCGCAAGCGAAAGCCCTTCGAGAGCTTCGAGGACCTCGAAGAGCGCGTCAGCGGGCTCCATAGTCCCAAGGAGACGCTCGTCGAGCGGATCCTCGAAGAGCTACAGGACGACGACCTGAAGTACCGGCTGTTCGTCCGGCGTGAGGAGCAGTCCTCGTAAGGCGACCCTTTTCTACCGCGACCCGTTACGGCCCGCTAATGACCACGACAGAGACAGGGACTCGGGACCCCGACGCGCTCGTCCGACGGGCTGGGAAACGGGCCGATACCCGGAAGGACCAGCACTTCCTCATCGACGACCGGGTGCTGGACCGCATTCCCGAGTACGCAACAGACGCGGACGTTGACCTCTCGCACGTGCTTGAGATCGGCGCTGGACCGGGCGCGCTGACGGACCGCTTGCTCTCTGTGGCCGAGACGGTGACCGCAGTCGAACGGGACCCGGACTTCGCCGCCCATCTCCGCGAGGAGTTCGCCGACGAGATAGCGGCGGACCGGCTCACCGTCGTCGAGGGTGACGCACTTGAGATCGACGTGCCGGATTTCACTGCCAGTATCTCGAACCTGCCCTACGGTGCGTCCTCGGAGATCGCCTTTCGACTCCTCCCGGAGCAGCGCCCGCTCCTGTTGATGTTTCAGCAGGAGTTCGCCGAGCGGATGGCCGCCGACCCGGCGACGGACGACTACGGCCGGCTGTCGGTGACGGCGGGCCACTACGCCGACGTGGAGGTTGTCGAGACGGTGCCCCCGGCGGCGTTCGACCCGCAGCCGCGCGTCACGAGCGCACTGGTCCGGACGACGCCACGGGAGCCCGACTACACCGTCCCCAGCGACGAGTTCTTCATGGACTTCCTGAAGGCGGTGTTCACTCAGCGCCGGAAGACGATGCGCAACGCTGTCCGCAACACGGCCCACATCTCCGGGCTGGGCGACCCCGACGCCGTTGTCGAGGCCGCCGACGAGGACCTGATGAGCGCCCGCGCCGGGAAGCTCACGCCGGCCGATTTCGCCACGCTGGCGACGCTCGCCTACGAGGTCGGCGAGCCGGAGGCCTGAGATGGGCGAGGAGTCTGACGCCGGAGGACCGGGAGATTCGGGCGACGAGAATGGCACTGAACGCCCCTCGCTGGCCGACCAGCGGGACGTGGAATCAGTGTATCAGCCCGCGGAGGACTCGGACCTGCTGGCGCGGACGGCCCGTGAGCGAGTCGACGCGGGCGATACTGTCCTTGACGTGGGGACGGGGTCGGGTTACGTCGCCGCGATGCTCGCGGAGGCGGGTGCACGGGCGGTCGGCGTCGACGTGAGCCCGCTGGCCTGTCGAGAGGCGGCCGGTAACGGCGTCCCGGTCGTCCGTGGCGACCTCGTCGAGCCGTTCCGAACGGACACGTTCGACCTCGTGGCGTTCAATCCGCCCTACTTGCCGACGCCGCCTGAACAGGAATGGGACGACTGGATGGAACACGCGCTGTCGGGCGGCGACGACGGCCGCCGCCTCGTCGACCCGTTCCTCGAAACAGTCGAGCGCGTACTCGCCCCGGGTGGGGAGGCACTCATGCTCGTCAGCAGTCTCACGGACCCCGAAGCGGTCCGAGCGTACGCGAGCGAACACGGGCTGGCGAGCGAACAGCTTGCAAGCGAGAAACATCCCTACGAAGCGCTCGTCGTCCTGCGCTTTTACCGAAAATAATTACTTCCAGGCATTAAGTGGAATAGGAAATATTAAAGCCCGTCATTTCCTACTCCAGGCCAATGACACAGGTAATCGCCACGACCCCTGGGCTCTTTCCGCTCCCGGACTGGGCCAAGGACGAACTGGCAGATCTGAAGGGTCACCAGAAGACAGACCTCATCTCGGGCGACGAGTCCGATGAGATCGTCGCGGCCTACGACAAAGCGCGGGAAGAAGTCATCTCCATTCAGCAGGACGCTGGACTCGACCGCGTCGTCGAGGGCCAGTTCCGCTGGGACGACATGCTCGCGCACCCGCTCGCGGTCCACGATAGCGTGGAGACGAAAGGCATCGTCCGCTACTACGACAACAACAACTTCTACCGAGAGCCGGTCGTGCAGGGCGACCTCGGCGCGGACGGCGGCGACGTGGCCGCGGATCTTGGTGCCGCAGCCGACCACGTGGACTCGGGGCTGCAGGCCGTCCTCCCCGGCCCGTACTCGCTTGCCGACCTGGCAACCGACGAGTACTACGGCGACGACGCCGAGTTCCTCGACGCCATCGCGGACTTCCTCGTCGAGGAAGTGAAGTCCTTCCCCGACGTTGAGACGCTGTTCCTGCTCGAACCGTCGCTGGTCGAGAACGCACCGGCCGACGGCGAGGACGAGCGCGCCGCGGACGCAATCGACGCCGTCGCCTCGGCCGCCGACGCCGAGGTCGTCGCCCACACCTACTGGGGCGCAATCGAGGAGAAGACCTACGCGCACCTAATGGACGCCGGCGTGGACGCCATCGGCTTCGACCTCGTCTCGAACCACGACCAGACCGTCTACAACGTCCAGGAGTACGGCACCAAGGACGACGTTGCGCTCGGCGTCGTCGACGGCCAGAACACGCTCGTCGAAGCGCCCGAGACGATCCGGGACCGCATCGACTGGTTCGAACAGCAGACCAACACCGCCTTCGACACCGTCTACGCGACGGCGAACACGGAAACGTTCTATCTCCCGGTGAACAAGTTCGAAGACAAGCTCAAAGCACTCGCAAACGCCGCGGATCTGGAGGCGGCGGAGGCATAAAACGATGACAGGACCACGAGACCAGTTCAAACCGGCGGATCACCCGAACGACCACTTCCTGCTGACGACCGTCGTCGGCTCCTACCCCAAGCCCAAGTGGCACGACCGTGCCCGTGAGCTGTTCGAGGACGAGGACGCCGACTTCGGCGAGGACGAGTGGGAGGAATCGAAAGACGACGCCTCGCGGCTCATCACCCACGAACACGAGCGCGCGGGCCTCGATGTCATCTGTGACGGCGAGATGCGCCGCAACGAGATGGTCGAGTACTTCGCCCACCGGATCGACGGCTACGAGTTCAACGGCCGCGTGAAGGTGTGGGGCCACAACTACTTCGACAAGCCCAGCGTCGCCGACGAGGTCGAATACGGCGAGCAGTGGCTCGTCGAGGAGTTCGAGTTCACCGACGAGGTCGCCGAGCGCCCGGTCAAGGTCCCGATTACGGGTCCCTACACGCTGGCGAACTGGTCGTTCAACGAAGTGTACGACAGCGAGGAGCAGCTGGCGTACGAGCTTGCGGACCTCGTCAACGAGGAAATCGAGGCGCTGGTCGACGCCGGCGCTCGCTACATCCAGATTGACGAGCCCGCGCTGGCCACGACCCCGGACGACCACGCTATCGTCGGCGAGTGCCTGGAACGCATCGTCGACGAAATCCCCGACGACGTGCGTCTCGGCCTGCACGTCTGTTACGGCGACTATTCGCGGATCTACCCCGAGATCCTGGACTACCCGGTCCACGAGTACGACCTGGAACTCGCCAACGGCGACTACGACCAGCTCGACGTGTTCAAAGACCACGAGTTCACGAAGGACTTCGCCATGGGCGTACTGGACGCCCACACCGCGGAGGTCGAGTCCGTCGAAGAAATCAAGGAGAACATCAAGAAAGGCCTCGAAGTCGTGCCCCCGGAGCGACTCACCGTCTCGCCGGACTGTGGCGTGAAGCTCCTGCCGCGTGAGGTCGCCTACGGCAAGATGGAGAACATGGTGCAGGCAGCCCGTGAAATCGAGGAAGAGCTTGATGCTGGCGAAATCGATGTCGTTGCGAGTGGTGCGGAAGCGCACGCGGACGATTAGCGAGGTCGCGAGCAAGGCGAGCGACCTCGGAACGCGAACGGCGGAGCCGTGAGCAGCGAGACCCCTCGCTCTGCTCGGAGTCTCGAATAGCGAGCGGTGAAACCGCAAGCAACGCGATTTGACCGGAAGCGAGAACCCGTCTCGATTCCAATTTTGTGACACCGGTGGCGCATAACTTCGGCAGCTATCGAAAATTCTCGGGCGCGACGGTGCCTGAAGCGGCAAAAGTAACAGCTAGGCACGGTACTCGAGCCCCGAACCGGTATCTCGCGGGCCTTTCAGAACCGGGACCAGCGAGAGGAGCGGTGGTCGTAACGGGGGTACTTGACCAGCAAGGCCCCGATCCACCAAATATATGTAATCTTATAATTCTGCGAACGCCCGGTTGAAACCGGACGGAACAAACCGCAAATTTATTCGACAATCATCGAACGTATAATCGACCGTGGGTGAAAAATCCTATTAAAATACTAATAGTATAAGGTCCTTCCATAGTCAGGTAAATACCCTATATTGAGGGTATAGAGCTCCGTATAGCAGCGTTTCCTACAAAGGAAAGGATGCTGTATGTTAGCACGCAATTCTGGGAAAGAGTTTTGAGGGTCTCTGGAGAAGCTAGCGACGAGAACCTATGACAGAGGACACACACCTTCGGGCGGAACTGTATCTTCGGGGCGATACCTACGGTACGTTCGACGCACAGCAGCAGGTGCTCAATCGGGTCAAGCGACTGGAGGCAAACGGTGTGTTCAGCGAGTCGATGGTCGCCGGCGAGTGGCAGCGGATCAGGACGATGGCAGAGGACAAGCGGTCGGAAGCCATCAAGACCTACGAGGAGTTTCAGGACTGGGCGGACCGGAACGGCCACTCGCTCACCCCGGCGTTCGAGCGGCGGACCCGAAGCTACGTCGGGATGGACCGCATCGACGACGTGGTCGTGTTCCCGGTCGTTTCGCTGGCGATTTACGACGGCGACGACCTGGAGGGCGTGTTCCCGTGCTCGGACGAGGACCGGACCTACACGGTCGGTGACGCGCTGGAGGCCTTCGAGCGCGGTGACAAACACTGGCTCGCACAGTTCGATTCGCTGTCGGTCGACCGGACCGAACCGCTGCTAGAGCCGGGTGTCGAGGCGCTCGTTTAACCGCGCAGTGCGTCGACCGGTTCTTCGCTCGCTGCTTTCCAAGCCGGATACAGCCCGCTGACGATGCTCGTCAGCACCCCAAAGGTGAACGCCGCGCCGACGTACCAGGCGTTTGGCAGCCTGAAGACGGCCATCGCGTCACCGACGGCATAGTGGTTGATCGCGAGCCCGGCACCGATACTCAGAACGACACCGGCGATGCCGCCGAGGAACCCGAGCAGCGTCGCCTCCATCAGCATCACTTTGAGAACGTCTCGCTTCTGGTAGCCGACCGCTCTGAGAACGCCGATTTCTTCCCGGCGCTCGACGGTGGACATCAACATCACGTTGAGGATGGAGATGCCGGCCACCAGCAGCGAAATCGACGCGATGCCGGCGAGGACGGTGTTGATGATCTGGAACTGCTGTTCGATGGTGTCGACGAGAGAGCCCAGTTCTTGAACGAACACCCGTTCCTCGCGCTCGTTGAGCGAATTGCGGATCCCCATGGCCGTTTCGTTGGCCGCCGTACCGGTGGACTCGATGACGTACACTTCCGAGTAGCCGCGCTGGCTGAACGAGTTCGTCGACATGATAACCCGGTTGTCGGGGTTCGTCGAGGAGAACGGCTCGCCTTCTTCGAGCACTGCCTGCACACGGACGTTGGTACCGTTGACAGTGAGCTGACTCCCCGGGTGCAGGTCGTGTTCCTCCGCGACACTCGACCCGACGAGCGCCCCGGTTCGGAACGGCGAGACCCGGCCCTCCTGGGCCTCGTACAACTCGCCCGGATTCTCGACGCCATAGATGGTTTCCCGGACCGGATCGTCCCGATTGTACGACACCGGTTCGACACGCGTCATCACCGGTGCGACGGTTGCTGTCGCACTCGCCTCGCGGCGAATCGCACGGATATCGCGCTCGGTGAGTTCGGTGACGTTCTCGCCCGAGTTCGGGTACACCGTGAGCTGGTTCCCGACATCACCGAGATTCTGGGTAAAGGAGTACTGAAGGGCAACGCCGAACATCCCCAGTGAGGCGATGGCGACGACGCCGATGACGATACCCAGCGAGGCCAGCAGCGAGCGCATCTTCGTCCGCGTGAGGTTGCGCCGCGCCATCAGCGCGGCCGGGAAGAACCTACCCGCCATTCTTCCGTTCCCTCCCGATGGTGCCGTCGACCAGATGGACGGTCCGGTCGACGTATTCGTTGACCAGTTCGTCGTGGGTGACCGCGACGATGGCCACGTCGTCCTCGTCGGCGATGCGGCGGAACTCGTCGAGTATCTGCCGCCCGGTCTCGCTGTCGAGGTTGCCCGTCGGCTCGTCGGCGAGCACGACCTTCGGACTGTTGATGAGCGAGCGCGCGATGGCGACGCGTTGCTTCTGGCCGCCGGAGAGTTCGTCTGGCTTGTGGTCGAGTCGCTCACCGAGTCCGAGCCGCTCCAGGAGCGTTCGAGCCCGTTTCGTGACCCCCGGATCGCTGTCCAACAGCAGCGGGACCTCGACGTTCTCGACGGCAGTCAGCGTCGGCAGGAGGTAGAAATGCTGGAACACGAACCCGATCGTCTGTTTGCGGAGTGAGGTCCGTTTGCTGTCACCGAGTCCGGTCACGTCCTGCCCTTCCAGCAGCACGGTTCCTTCCGTCGGCGTGTCCAGCAGCCCAAGGATGTTTAGCAACGTCGTCTTGCCACTCCCGCTGGGTCCCATGATCGAGACGAACTCGCCGGGCTCGAGAGCGAAATCGATGCCCGCCAGTGCGTACAGGGTCTGGCCGCCGGTGCGGTAGCGCTTGACCAGTCCCTGTGCGTCGATGACCGTCATACCTCGATATCGTCGTCACCGCGGCGGTACCGGCGCACGAGGACACCGACGACGACCAGCAGTGCCAGCCCGCCGGCGACGAACACCGGCAGCATGCTGTTCTGGTCTCCGCCCTCGTTGTTGCTGTCCTGATCCGGTTGCTGTGCCGAGCCGCCCATCTGATTGATAGCCACATCGAACCGCTGTGTCTTGCGCGTGTCGTCAACGAGGTACGTTACCTCCAGTGGCACCGACGTGGCGTTGCCCTCCGTGCGGGCGTACACGCTGAAGGAGACGAAGTCGCTGTCCGGGACCGTGCCGACGAAGTAATCGCGGTTCGGCGTGGCCGGCGTTACCGTTTCGGTATTGACGACGCTGACGAGGACGCTATCGGCGTCCGTCGATCCGACGTTGCTTGCACTCCCCGAGATCTGGAGCCTGCCGCCCTGTCTGATGACATCGAGGCCGGTGAGATCTATCGTCCCTGGAACCGACCGGATCGTCGTTTCGGTACTGGTCTGCTGTGTCTCAGACCCGAGGTCGTAGTTGGCCGAGACAGTGGCATCTGCACGCGGTTCCTCCATGGTAGCGTTCAGCCGCACCTGGCGAGTCGTACTGGCTGAGACGTTCTCAAGTAGCACGCGCTGGAACGTCGCGTTTTCCGAGTCTGCCGCGACCATAACGTCCGTGATCGGGGCGTTGGCCCCGTTTGAGACGGCGACTCGCAGTGCGCGGTCGGTGCCGCTACCGACTGCGGTGGTGTCGAGTTCGACACTGTTGCGGAGCGGATCCGACTCGATATCCGTCGTTCGGGTCGTGTTACGCGTGGTGTCGCCAGCAATCGTGTATCTGAGTGTCGCGGTCAGCGAGTGCTCGCCGGCGGAGTCGGGCCGGAATCGGAACGGGGCAGTGATCGACCCGTTCTCCGCGATGCTGGATTCGACCGTTCGGCTCTGGGTCATCTCGACGCCGTCTCCCGCAACGACGACTTCGACGTTCGTTATCCGAGAGTCGAGGCCGTTTGCGACCGTGACTTCGCCGCTGGATTCGATGCCGGCGACGGAGTCGTTGACCGAGATATCCATCTGCGGGTGCCGCTCCTGCACGTTCAGTTTCACCGGGTATCTGAGTTGGATGTTGTCGCCGTTCCCGCGGTCGAGACCGTACACGATGACACGGAGGTCCTTCGTTCCGGACGATTCAAACGAGGCAGTCAGGGGCACTTCGAGCGTGCTGCCCGGCGAAATCGAACCCAGATCCGAGACGCGTTCGTACTCCGTGATACCGCTCCCACCCGCTTTTCGGATCGCAATATCGTTGATTGCGAGCGGGGCGTCGCTGTTCTCGAGGTTTCGCACCGTCGTCTCGAACGTCACGGTTTCGCCCGGTGCCGGTGACGACGGCGACACCTCGACGTTCGAAATCGACGCGTTGGCGCTTGCGCCAGCTACCGAGAGCGGAAGCGAGCCGACGACGACCAGACAAGCGAGTGCAATCACACCGCGGCGCATCATGCGATCACCTCTACCTGCCGTAGTCGTCTGCCAGCCCAACCACTCATCGGGAGGACGCTATCGGGGACCGTTACCATGTGCGCCGGTCCGTCCCGGTCAATGTTAAATATACTGTATATGCCCCGGTGGGAAACTGCTATCACAGCGCCCCTCCCAGCGGTGAACATGCGTGTCATCTGTGCCGGCCACGTCAACTGGGACGTGACGCTCCACGTCGACCACCTCCCGAAGCCCGACGGCGAGGGGCGCATTACCGACCGGTCACAGTCTAGCGGTGGGAGCGCGGCGAACGTGGCCGTCGCGCTTGCCGGACTCGACGCCAACCCGCTAGTCTTCGGTAGCGTCGGTCCAGACGACCACGGGACCATGGCTCGGCGCGAACTGGCGGCGATAGGCGTCGAGACGCTGCTGGTCGAGGCGGACGCGTCAACGGCGGTGAAGTACCTTATCGTGGACGAGACCGGCGATGTTGTGGTGCTTGGAAACGACGGGGCCAACGAGGCGTTCGAGCCGTCGGATCTCCCGGCGGAAACGCTGGCCGAAGCGGATCACCTCCACCTGACAGGCCAAGACCCCGGAACGGCCGCGGCCCTCGCACGCGACGCCGCAACTGCGGATATTCCAGTGAGCTTCGATCCCGGCCGTCGGCTCCCGTTTCGGGATTACGCTGCGGTGCTCCGACATGCCGATATCCTGTTCTGTAACGACCCGGAGGCCGACCACGCCAGGGACAGCGGGCTTTTCGAGACAGTGCCGACAGTCGTCGTCAAACACGGGAACTGTGGCGCGACGGCGTACACGGACGAGCGGACGATCACAAATTCGGGATATCCCGTCGAACCGGTTGACACTGCGGGCGCGGGGGACGCCTTTGCCGCCGGCTATATTCTCGCCAGCGCACAGGGGAGCGACCCGAAGCGGGCGCTCGCCGTCGCCAACGCGTGTGGCGCGCTCGCAACCCGGTCGACCGGCGCACAGGCGTCGCTCGACTGGGAATCAGTATGGAAACTGGTCGACGGCGGGCAACCCCCTGAGACGCCCTAATCCGCCTTGATCTCCTCGACGAGTCGCTCGAACTGCTGCCGGTACTGGGCTTCGGCGCGAGCGACAGCCAGACCCGATTCGTCGGCGAAGACGGCCTCGAAGCCGGCCATCCGCCACAGGAGCGTCGAGAGCTGATACAGGGGCCGTCGCCGCTCGTACCCCTCGTCAAACGCCATCGGGCGCATCTCCTGATACCCCTCGCGGAACACCGTCCGGAGCGAGTCACGCAGTTCCGGGTCCTGAAACGACGAGTCGATGAAGAGGAATTCCGTCTGTGCGAGGTTGTACTCGGGCAGCGCCGCGAGCACGTCCTGCCAGTCGAGGACGGCCGTAATCGGCTCCTCCGCCGACGGGTCGAACATCAGGTTCGCCGGCCGGAAGTCGTCGTGTACCAGACGGGGGACACCGTCTTCCGGCACCATCTCCAGGGCCGGCTCGATGCAGTCCCGTGCTCGCTCGGTCAGATCCTCGAAGGGCGTTCCCTCGAGGTGTGCGAGGTGGGACCTGGTGAGAGTCTCGAAATATTCCCGCCAGTTGCCCATCCAGTCTTGCACGATGATTCGGTCGTCGTGGAGCTTGAGCCGACCGAACGCCTCGAACCCGATCTCGGAGTGCATATCGCCGAGGATCCGGCCGGCCTGTGCTAGCACCCGCTCGCGGTCCGCGGTCGAGAGGCCGGCGAACTCCTCGGCCAGGTTCTCGCCGTGGATGCGCTCGGTGACGAAATACGGCGGCACGTCGGCGTCGGGGTCGTCCTCGTAGACGAGGATGCGTGGAACGGGGACATCGGTCCGACTGGCGACGAAATCGTGGAGGCAGGGCTCGACGGCGAACGGGACATCGCCCGGCGGCTTGAACTTCACCACCACCTCGTACCCCTCGCCGTTGTGACGCAGCGTCACCATGTAGACATCGCTCTGGTGACCCCCGCCCGGCGTCTCGAACCGGAACCCCTCGTAGTCCGGGCCCGACTCGTTCAGCACGGCTTCGATAGCCTGTTCCGGAGTCTGCACTGAGGTACCGTTTCGGCGGCGTGCAAATAAATCTGTCAATCCCGTCGGCGACAGCGACGCTGCCCGCGTCACCAGGAGTGGAACGGCGAGACCGGTTTGGTGCCGTCCGTTATTTCGAAGCGTGCGCCGCCGGCCCTGCTCTCGGTCACCGAGAGGTCCCAGCCGTGGGCGTCGGTGATCTGTGCGACGATAGAGAGGCCGAGGCCGCTGTCTCCGGTTGATAGCCGGTCGACCGACAGCACGTCCGCCAGTTTGTCCGGCGAGAGTCCGGGCCCGTCGTCGGCGACGTAGAAACCCGTCACTCGGTCGGTGTCTTGCTCACCGACGGTCCCTGTCTCGGCTGTGTCGTCCTCGACAATCGGGCCGACCCAGACGGTCACGTCCTCGCCTGCGTGGTCCGCCGCGTTCCGAAAGAGATTCTCGAACACCTGTTTGAGCCGGGTCTCGTCGCCGAACACCGGTATCGACGCCTCGACGGTCAGCGTCGCATCGCCCGTCCTGGCCATCCCCCAGGTCCGTTCCGCGAGGGTCCCGAGGGCAACGACAGTTCGCTCGTCGACGGTGTACCCTTCTCTGGCGAGCGTCAGCAGGTCGTCGATGAGCGTTTCCATACGAGCGACCCCCGCTTCCGCGTCTTCGAGATGGGATAGCTCGCCGGTCTGGCGTGCGAGTTCGAGCCGTCCCTTGACGACGTGGATGGGGTTCCGCAGGTCGTGGGAGACGACACCGATGAACCGCTCCATCCGGTCGCGCTGGACGCGGAGGTCGTGCTCGCGCTCGGCTTTCTGCAACGCGGCCTGAACATGTGTCGCGTACATCCGGGCGAGCCGGATCGTCTCGTCGTCGAACTCGACCGCAGCGAGCGAGCCGATGTTGATGACGCCGTAGTCGTCGATGGGGAGGATGATCTCGCTGCTGACGGGCGAATCCGCGTTGTACTGGCTCCGTTCGGCGTCGAGTTCGGAGTACGTCCGCACCTCGTCCTGTTCGAACGCCTCCCAGGAGAGGCTGTTACCTGGACGGTAGGTGACCGACCAGTCGAACACTTCGTCCGCTCGCTCTGTCGACGCCGCCAGCTGGAGTTCCGAGGCGTCGCTGTCGTACAGCCACAGCGCACCGAGAGCGACATCGAATACCGACGGGATCTCCGAAATCGCTATTTCACAGATTTCCCTCTCGGACTCCGCGGCCATCAACCGCTGTGTTACATTCTCGAATGAATCGAGGTCGAACGCGACCAGTGACTCCCCACCCATCCCGTATAATTCATGCAAGATAGTACATAAAGTCAGGTGATCCGGTATCACTGAAAGTGAACGTGGGAGTGCGCCCCGCCGATGTCGCGGGGTCTTTGTATCCACAGTCCTCACGAAGCGGTATGCGTACGGTCGAAATCGACGGCCTCCCGGTTGGCGACGGCCACCCGACTCGCGTCATGAGCGTGCTGAACATGAGTTCGAACTCCGGGTACAAGCCGAGCGTGTATCTGGACCCCGAGGAGGCCGCCGACGCCATCGAGGAGAACCTCCTCCCGGCCGGCGCGGACATCATCGATGTCGGACTCCAGTCGGCCAATCCCAAATACGAGTCCAAGCCAGTCGAGATGGAGAAAGACCGGCTCGAAGAGGTCGCGCCGCTTGTCGACGAACTCGACGCCGACGTGCCCCTCTCGCTCGAAACTCGGTACGCCGAGGTCGCCGAGGAAGCCATCGGATACGGCTTCGACCTCATCAACGACGTGTGTGGCTTCGCCGACCCGGACATGAAAGGCGTCGTGGAGGACCACGATATGCCGGTCGTGAAGATGGCCAGCCCACCGGACCTGGCCCGCCCCGGCGCGCTGAAGACCATCGACGATATCTTCGAGGCGCTCCAGCGGGACGGCTTTACCGACAAAACCATCATCGACCCCGCGTTCGGCGGCTGGTACGACGGCAAGGAGTTCGCGGACAACTGGGAGATGTTCCGCCGCCTCCGAGAGTTTCGCGCCTTCGGCCGGCCGATGCTGACCGCGACCAACCGCGAGGACTTCCTGGGCGACCTGGCCGACCAGCCCGAGACGGAGAATCAGCTTGCCGTTTCGCTGGCTGCGGCGACGATGGAAGCCGAACGCGGCTCACACATCATCCGTACCCACGACACCCGCGAGACCTACGACGCGGTCAAGGTCGCCGACGCGCTCGGCGACGAGCGAACGACCCGCGCCGAAACTGCGTCCGGCCCCACTGTCGCGGAACTGACCGACGTGACGCTGCGCGAGGTGGCTCGCAATCAGGCCCTCGGCGAGACGGTCGCCGGCGAGACCGACGACGGCGCGACGCTGACGTTCCTGCTCGGCGACCTGACCGACGACGCCCGCGCGAGCCTCCGAGCCGTCGCCGAGGTGACCGACGTGGTACTGGTCGAGAAAGACAGCGGCGGGCTCTACGTCGGCGGCTCCGCGGCCGCGCTGAAGGTCGTCACCGACAGCCTCGCCGAAGACGGCCATCGGGAACTCGCCGGCGAACTCCGAACGTCGCTGTCCCGGCGCGTGTAGGGGGCGGCTGGTCCGGACGACAGCGACAAATTTTCACACAGCCCGGTGCAACAATACTGACCGTCGGTGGCTGTTCATCGGAACGAGCACGCGCTTCTCTCTACGATGGAACAGGACCGACCATGGGTCACTAGCCGCGCATCAGATTCAGTACCTCATCGACGACATTGGGTTCGACAGCAATGACGTATCTGCTGCCTGGTCGCAGGGTCGTGTCCGCACGAGCGATCCGTTCACCGTTATCGTCGGACACAACGAGGGTCCCCTCGGGAAAGCGTACGTCTGAGAGGGGTTTCCCGGCGGCCGGGGCGCCGTCAGCGACGCGGATGAGCATGATATCGAGGGTGCCCGTCACGTCGGCAAGCGTCTGGACATCACTCCCCAGGATTTCGTTGGCTGCCACCCTCGAACCGGCCCGTTCCGGGAAGACGACCGCGTCGACAAACCGGGTGTATGCCTCCCCGCCTGTGCGGTCGATACGCGCTACTGTCCGGATGTCAGGCGTCAACTCCGCAGCGGCTAAACAGACTGCGAGATTCAGTCCGGTCTCACCGGTAAGCGCGGCAACAACGTCCGCTCGCTCGATACCTGCCTGTGCGATGATATCCGGATTCGTTGCGTCACCCTGAATAACCGTCGCCATCCACTGATCGGCGATCTCCGATACCATCCGCTCATCGCGTTCGATAATCGTCACATCGTGGCCGTGGTCGGCGAGTATCTCGGCTGTTTGGAAGCCGACGCGTCCACCGCCTGCGATGATGATGTCGAGGGTGCTAGTCATAGGTTAATCTTCAGCTCCTGGTGTTATGTCGGTGTTGTCAGTCGCCGGTTCGCTTTCCGACCGCTTCTTTGCCTGGTTGAGAGCGAAATACGCAAGCGCGCCGAGCAGAATCCAGGCCGTGCTGAGTGCCAGCGCCAACGGATCCGTTCGGAGCAGGAACTCTATCAGCACTCCCGTCAAAAGCAGATTGAGTCCGATACCGATTATCGGTGGCGCCGGGTAGAACGGCATCTCGTACGGTCGATTCATGTTCGGTCGCTCCCTGCGGAGTCTGATGACGGCGACGTTGACAATGATGAACGAGAGCAGAAAGAACAGGCTCGACATGTTGCCGGCGCTCTGGGTCGGCAGTGCGACCGAGCCAAGCATCACGACCGCGCTGGCGAGGATTGCGACGAACGGCGTCCCATAGCGGTGGTGAATCTGTCCAATCGAAGGGAGTAACTGCCCTTCACGACCCATCGAGAATGCCACGCGTGAGGACGCGATGACGACCGCGTTGAGGGCGGTGAGTGTCGAGAACACGGCTCCAAAGACGATGAGTGCGCCGCCGTTCTGGATGATCGGCAATCCGGTCGGCATGAACGATGTCGCTGCCGTGGCGATGCCTGCCTCGCCGGCGTCGGCGAGTCCTTGAGCCCCGAGCGTGCCGACAGCGACCGTCACAACTGCGAGATAGACGACAACCGTCACGGCGAGACTGATGAAAATCGCTTTCGGGATGTTTTCGCGCGGGTTCTGTACTTCCTCCGTGACGGTAGTGATGAGGTCGTATCCCTCGAAGGCGATGAAGGTGAGCCCCATTGCCGGGAGGACCGCGGCGGCTCCGCTTCCCTGCGGAAATAGCGGCTGGAATTCGGCGCCGGAGAACATCGGTGATGCGAGCCCGAACGCGACGAACACCACCAGAATAGAGACTTTGATGATGGTGAAGATCGTTTCGACACTCCCACTGGCGGCCGTCGAGACGGCGTTGAGCGCCACGAGGCCGAGTACCGCCACGAACGCCAGTAGAAAGGCAAGCGGGAGCGTTGCATCAACGACTGGAACCGCAACAGCACCGACCTGCTCCGGTGGCGGAACCACACCGTAGACGTGCAGCAATTCGAGAAAGTTCGGTGCAAAGCCCAGTGCGTACAGCGCCCCCGCAATCATGTAGGCAAACCAGAGCATCCAGCCCATGATGAACGAGGCGAAGTCGTCGAATATCTCCCGGACGAAGGCGTATCCACCGCCGCTTTTCGGAATCGATGCGGCGAGTTCCGCATACGAAAGTCCGGTGAACGCCGTAACGACGCCGTTCAATGCGAAGACGAGTATCGCGGCTGGACCAGCGATTTCGGCGGCCAGTCCTGTCAGCACGAAAATACCCGCCCCGATCATCGCACCCATCCCGATCATCGTCGCGTCAAGCAACCCCAGTTCGGCCTCGGGTGACCGAGTTTGGCTCTTACTCATTGTGTCCCGTTTTTATTCGGTGTGCCATCCATCGTACGCCGTATGCACTTTCTGCGATCCATTTAATTACCGAGGGAAGTTCTTCTATTGTAAGAACGGTGATTGGATTTCTTAAAAGCGTATCATAGCCGGTCTCCGGCACAATAGGTGGTATTTTCGACCCGTTAGAATCGCCGGGGCATTGAAGATGACGTGTTTTCAACAATACTACAATGGGCCGGACAAAGCGCTTCGTCATCGCCGGTGGCGGCCGTGTCGGGAAACAGACCGCCGAGAATCTCGCGGAACAGGGTCACGACGTACTGCTAATCGAATCCGACGAGGAGCGTGTTGAGACGTTGTCCGATGCGTACATCGGTCCCGTTATCCACGGGGACGCCACACGCCCGTCGATTCTAAAGCAGGCCGACCTAGCCGATGCCGACGCCATCGCGGCGCTTACTGACGAACCGGGCACCAACCTCGCAATTTGTATGGAGGCCCAACAGTACGCTCCGTCGATTCGGACCATCGCGAGAGCGGAAACGGGGACTGATCAGGAGTATGACGAGGTGGTGGATGCGACGCTGCTACCCGAGTATCTCGGTGGCGACCACGCGGCTGATATACTGACCGGCAAGGACATCCGAACGCTCGTCTATCCGACTGCTGACCTCGATATCATCGAGGTGAGTGTCGCCCCATCGGCCCCCGTTGCAGGGCGTCGCCTCGATGAGATCGCTCTTCCGGCCGGCAGCCTGCTGATTTCGACAGCGGACCGAACAGCACTTGCAGGACCCGAGACGGTTTTGGAACCTGACGAGCGCTATATTCTCGCCGTCGAAACCAATGTGGTCGATGAAGTGTTGAATCTCCTGCGCGGGTAGTAATCTGTTCGGTCCGTTGTCAGAGTTCCGTCCGTTAGCTCGTACTATTTGTTCAGACGGGGTAACGCTCGACCGGCGAAGCAACCGAACCGGACACATCGGCTGTGTTACGTCCGCTTTTCAGACCAGTTCGTCGTGCAGGTCGTGGAACGACTCGATGGTTCGGTCCGGCTCGCCAGCGAAGGCGTCCCACGGGCCGCCGTCGCGGTTGACCCACACGCCCTGCATCCCGGCGTGCATCGCGCCGTACACGTCGAAATAGCCCGCGGTGACGTGGGCGATCTCCTCGATTGGAGTCGCCGTTCGCTCCGCCGCGTGCTGGTACAGTTCCGCCGCCGGCTTGAACATCTGAATTTCGTCGGCGCTGACCGTGTCTTCGAGCAAGCCGCCGATGCCGGCGAAGTCGACCATCGATTCCAGCATCTCGGGGTTGCCGTTCGAGACGACATAGAGGTCGTAGCCCGCGTCGTAGAGTTTGTTCATACCGTCGCGAACGTCGTCGAACACGTCGAGTTCGTGGTAGACCGCGAGGATCTCGTCGCGTTCCTCCGTCGTGATATCGACGCCGTGGGCGTCCAGCGCGTACTGCAAGGCGTCGCGGTTCATCTCGTAAAATGGCTTGTAGGCGTCGATCTGGTTGGCGAGGAAGGTGTAGGCGAGCGAGCGGGAGCGCCAGAGCCGGGAGACGGGCCGGGGGTCGTCAACCCGGTCGGCGAGGGCTTTCTGGGCCGCCTCGACATCGACGATGGTACTGTACGAGTCAAACGTGATTGTCGTCACGCGGTCCGGGTCGAACGGCATAGGCCCCTGTAGAACCGGGTGACTCATATAGCCGGTCGCTGGGTCGGTCGCTCAGCTGGCAGGAACCACAGCGGATTCGACCAGATGTTCAAGTAAGGGGACGCACAACAGAAGAGTATGAGCCAGATGGCACGGCGTATCGTCCGCGAACTCCATGACGAGCCACATCTGGAAGGCCGGCGGATCACCGTCCAATTCATCAGGGCGCAGGTGGAGGAACGGGGGCTCGACCCGCGCACCGTTGCTGACCGACACGACATCGATGTCGCAGATGTCTACCGAGCACTGACGTATTATCACGACAACCCCGAGGAGATGCGTGCCATCGAGCACGACCGACAGTCAGCAGTCGAGGATTACGAGCACTTGACGACCGACCCCGACGATATCACGGACTGAGGGGTTTCGGATACTGGCCGATGAAAACGTCGAGCGGGCGACTGTCACGTATCTCAGAAAGCTCGATCACGATGTCGAATGGGTTCGTGACGTGCCCGAACTCGGCGTCGGCAGTGACGACCCCTCGATTGCCGCCTACGCTGTTTCGGAGCGCCGGCTCATTCTCACCCAAGACGACGATTTCTTTACCGAAATGAGTGTTGACGACACAAACGGCGTCCTCTTTCAGAAAGACCAGACACTCTCGGCCAGAGAGGTCGGAGATATCGTCCACGAACTCTCTCAATATCTGGATCAGACCAATATCACACTGGAGTACGTCAGCCCGAACTGGCTGTAGCGACCGGGGGGTACTGTATCCGAGTGATTCCGTAGCGCTACCGGCGCGATAACCCAATTGCCACGAGTGGGTCACAGTTCGGTTGATCAGTGCGCGGACATCTCGGAGAGGACGTTCACGCAATACACGCCGGCGACGATGAGCAGGATGCCGACGACGCCGGGAACGTCAATAGGTTCATCGAACACGACGATGCCGATGGCGGCCACGCCGACGATCCCTAAGGCGGCCCAGGTACCGTAGACGACGCCGAGAGGGAGGTCCTCCAGTGTCAGCGACACCAGATAGAACGCCAGGCCATAGCCGACGACGACGCCGAGGCTGGGAACCGGCCTGGAGAACCCCTCTGAGAGTTTGAGCGACGTTGTCCCGAGCAGTTCGGATACGATAGCGGCTCCGAGGAGGGCGTACGGATTCACGGGTACATTCGGCGACACTTGTGGACAGATATTAGACATTTCGCCTGCGGTGGCTCGGCTGCTGTATCCTGGGTGCTCCGTGTACGGCCGTCCACCGGGCGAGTGAATAAACCCCGGACAACGGGCCGGACTCCCCCTCGCATGTGGCTTTATCCCGGCAGCGACCCCACTGCGAGCCATGACAGCGGAACATTCGTTTCAGGTCCTGCCCGGAACCGGTTCGGTCGCTGCTCGCTGGACGGAGGACGACAGATGACGGCGCGGGACATGTATCTCCCGGTCGCTGCACAGCCGTCAGTCGACACGCTGGTCGAAATGAGCCAGCAGGCCGAGGACAGCGGCTACGACCGGGTCTGGCTTCCGGAGACGTGGGGGCGGGACGCGGTGACAACACTGACAAGCATCGCCGAGCGCACGTCGACAGTCGGTCTCGGGTCCTCTATCTTGAACGTCTACTCGCGGTCGCCGGCGCTGCTGGGCCAGACCGCGGCGACGCTACACGAAGTCTCGGACGGCCGCTTCCGCGCCGGTGTCGGCCCGTCCGGCCCCATCGTCATCGAGGGCTGGCACGGCAGGGAGTTCGAGCAACCGCTCAAGTACACGCGGGAAGCCGTCGAAATCATGAAGCTGGTACTCTCCGGCGAGTCGGTCGAGTACGACGGGGACATCTTCTCGCTGTCGGGGTTCCGACTTCGCTGTGAACCGCCAGAACCCGCGCCGCCCGTCGACGCCGGCGGACTCGGCCCGAAATCGGTCGAACTGGCCGGGCGCTTCGCCGACGGCTGGCACGCGCTGATGCTGACCGCTGACGGCCTCCGGGATCGACTGGAAGATTTCGAACACGGGGCGGACCTCGGCGACCGCGACCGGGCCGACCAGCGGGTGACGCTGTCCCTGCCATGCTGTGTGATGGATGACCGGGAGCAGGCACGCGAACTGGCCCGCCAACACGTCGCGTTCTACATCGGCGGCATGGGGACGTTCTACCGCGACGCGCTGGCCCGCCAGGGGTACGAGGACACCGCATACGAGATCGCAGAGCAGTGGGGCTCGGGTAATAAGGAGGCCGCTTCCGAGTCCATCGGCGACGACCTGCTTGACAGTATCGCCGTCGCCGGCACGCCCGACGAGTGTCGCGACCGCCTGGCGCGGTTCGAGGCCATCGACGGCGTGGACGCCGTCAACATCTCGTTCCCGCGCGCCGCGGACCGCGCGACCATCGACAGGACAATCGACGTATTAGCGCCCTGAATCCGGCGACTGAAGTCAGTCGCCGCCGACCGGTTCGATGGCGTCGCGTCGCCCGTCGAGCACGTCGAAGCGCTCGCCGCGACGCTGTTCCAGCCAGGAGAGGAGGCGTTCGGCCCACCGGAGTTTTCGGGCTTTTTCCTCGGTCACGGACGGGTCGTCGAAGTCCCAGCCGGGGAACACCAGTGAGTCAGCGCCGAAGTGGTCCGCGAGGAACGCGGCGCGGTCGCCGTCGGTGAAGCCGCCGTAGTTGCGAACCGGCGGGGCGGGGGCCGCCTGCGTCGTCGGCACGACGAACTCGCTGTCGTAGGCTGGCCCGTGTGTCTCCAGTGCCGGGATGTTGTCGCCGTGGGCGTGAACAACGACCGGCGTCCCGTCGGTGGTCAGGTCCCGCCCGGTGTCGGCGTTCTTGTCGAGGTCCGTGACCATGCAGTCGACGGCGACGCCTTCCGCCCGGAGGCGGTCGGTGGCCGTCGACGCCGCAAGAACCACGTCGGCGTCGGCTGCCCGGCCGGCCTCGGCTTCAAGCGACGGGCCAGCCCCGGCGACGGCGACGGTCGCGCCGTCGAGTCCGAGGTCGTCCGGGTCGTACGTCTCGGCGTCGCCGAGCAGGTCGACGAACCGGTCACGGGCCCGTTCGTCGCCGTCGCGGGGATAGCCGAAGTCATCGAGGATAGCCTCGTACACTGGCTCCCAGGTGCGAAACTCCATACCTGTCACCGACCACGCCGTGGACGTGCTTTTGTCTTGTTCACCTGTCCGCAGGAGGAGTAGCGGCTGCCGGATTCGTCTCGAACCGCCACACGACGTAGCTGTCGCTATCCGATTGGTGTCCAGATAAACCGAGTTGAGCCGAAATGGCACGTCCGTGTACCCCTACCCGGGTGCCCTTCCGGCTTTCACCCGTGTCTTTCGAGGCCTCCGGTATAAGTTTTCTCTTACCGTCAGACACAGAGACGGCCCTCACAGTCTGAGACGACTTGTTACGCTGGCCACAGGATTCAGCACCCCACGACAGTCTCAAGGCGGGGCGGTCCGTACCGGGGGCAAATGGGTCCGGAGCTATCGGCGGACGTGCGAGACGGTGCAGTTCCGGACTCGCTCGTAGTCGTCTCGAACCGCGAACCGTACAGCCACGAGCGAGACGACGAGGGGGAGATACGGGTCCAGTCTGCGGCGGGCGGGCTGACAAGCGCGCTCGACCCGGTGATGCAGTCACGGGGCGGCACCTGGGTCGCCTGGGCCAGCGGCGACGCCGATATGGCCGTCGCCGAGGACGGCATCGTCGGGGTTCCGCCATCTGACCCAGTATACGACCTGAAACGCGTCCCGCTCTCGGAGGCGGCGGTGCAGGGCTACTACTACGGCTACGCCAACCAGGTGCTGTGGCCGCTCTGTCACGAAGACACGGGTCGGATGTGGGCCGAGCCTGCCTACTGGGAGCAGTATCGTGCTGTCAACGAGCAGTTCGCCGAAGCCGTCGATACGGTCGCCGACGCGGGTCAGCCGGTCTGGTTTCAGGACTACCACCTGGCCCTGGCCCCCAGACTGGTCCGGGAGCGGCGACCGGACGCGACGCTGTTGCAGTTCTGGCACATCCCCTGGCCTGCACCGTCGGTGTTCAGCCACTGTCCCCACAGCGACGCGCTCCTCGACGGACTGCTGGCCTGTGACGTGATCGGCTTCCACACGGCGGCCTACGCCGAGCAGTTCCTGCGCTGTGTCGACAGCGCGTTCCCGGCAGCGACCGTCGACATCGACACCGGCGGCGTGACGTACAACGGTAGCGAGACGCGGGCAGTCGCGAACCCGCTCGGCGTCGATGTCGAAGCGGTTCGGGACCGGGCTCGGGCCGCTGACGTGGCCGCCATCCGAGACGCCGTGCTGGGCGACAGCCGGTCGAACCCGTCGATTCGGCTCGCGCTCGGCGTCGAACGGCTCGACTACTCGAAGGGCATCCCCGAGCGAATCGAAGCGCTGGCACACCTCTGGGAGCGACGGCCAGACCTGCGCGGAGCGTTTACCTACGTCCAGAAGGCGAGCCGAACGCGGGAGGGAATCGCCGCCTATCGCCGGTACCGGTCGGACGTGCTGGACGCCGTCGAGCGCGTCAACGACCGTTTCGGAACTGACGACTGGCAACCAATCGTCTACACCGAGGCCCAGCTGGACAACGAGACGCTCGCCGGCCTCTACCGGGCGGCAGCAGTCGCGGTCGTGACGCCCCACCGCGACGGGATGAACCTCGTCGCGCACGAGTATCCGACGGCCTGCGTCGACGGCGACGGCGCGCTCGTGTTGAGCGACCTGGCCGGCGCGGCGACGCATCTCGACGGCGCGCTGACGGTCAACCCACACGACATCGCCGGGATTGCCGACGCGGTCGAGGCGGCGCTGGAACTCGACGCAGCGGACGCACGCGACCGACTGGAACGGCTCCAAGACAGCGTCGCGGCGCTCGACAGTTCAGCGTGGGTCGCAAGGCAGTTCAGCGCCCTCAAATGATCGTACTGTCCGACCGTCGCGGCCTATGCCTCCGATAGCCAGTCCGGTTCCGCGACCGTGGTATCGTCGACCTGCGAGACGGAGAGCGACAGCGTCACCGTCACCGGGCGGCCGTCCCGCTCAGTCGTCACGCTGTACTGGAACAACCGGACGACGCCGTCTTCGTCGACGAGGACGGTCGCGCTGGCCGACTGTGTCGTCCCGTTAGCCGAGATGTTTGTCGAGACGGCATCGTCGGCTGCGAAACCGGTGACGTTGCTTCCGGTCGCTTCGAACCGCGAGACGCTGTCACCGTCGACCGTCTCGGTTCCGGCGTAGATCCAGTTGATGTCCGACCCCAGCGACTGCAGCAGTGCGCGGTCGATGACGCTGCTCTCGTTGACGGGCTGGACCTGGCCGTCGTACGGCGGTGTTGCGGAGCGGTAGTCCGTCAACTCCTCGTCACCGCGGGTGAGAATCCGGCGCTCGGCTGTGGCCCCGTTGGCTGTGTAGGTCGTCGTCGCCAGCGTGTCACCGCTGGCCTGGACCAGTTCGCCCGTCGACAGCGACCGCTCGCTCTCGCGGTCGATGGCGACCGTCCGATTGATGAACACCGACCGGTTCTCGCCCTCGCGGACCGTCGAGAGTTGGAACGACAGCAAGGTCGTGAACGAGGCGTTCGACAGCGTCTCGAAGTGGCCGCGCTCGATGGCCGCCGCGTCAAACCCGGACGACCCGGGCGCGGGGCCGTTGGCGTCCGCAGGCGCCGTCGTTACTTCGGCGTCTGTTCCGCCCGTATCCGCCTCTGTGCCGAGCAGCCCGGTACAGCCGGCGGAAGCTGCGAGTAAAAGCACGAGTGCAACCGAGAGATGGCGGCGTTCGAATGGCATACCGGAGCCACTGTATCAGAGAAGTAGTTCGTTATGGCCGTTCAGCTGTCACGTTCCCGCTGTCGGCTGGTTTGCCGGACTGCTCATTGAGTCTGAAGCAGCAGCCATCCGTAACGTGCCGCCCCGTCCGACCAGCGTCAGACGCCCGTCATGCGCTCCATGAGGGTTTAAGACCAACGAAACCGCTAGGTAACCCGTGCCTCTCGGCTCCGACCCGCTGTCCGAACTCGACATTCCTGACGGGACGACCGTCGAGGAACACGACCTGGTAACCGACGGTGATGTCATCGTCGGCGGCCAGTCGACCGTGGAGTTCGGCGTGCGCGGGCGGACGGTCATCGCCGACGAGCGGGTCCGCTTTGGCGGCCACATCGAAGCCGAAGGTGACTGTCGGCTGGACATGTGGTGTGACGTGGCGGACAACGTGCTGGTCGGCGAGGACGCCTACATCGGCGAACGGGTACACATCGGCGGCGAACTCCGCGTTGCCGGCGACCTGGACATCGGCGACGACGTGGACATCGAGAACGGGTTCGAGGCGAACGGCTGGATCGTCATTCGGAATCCGATGCCGACCATCGTCTTCCTGTTCGTCTACCTCTCGCAGCTCCTCCGAATCGGCGAGGAGGACGCGGCCGAGGAAGTAATCAACGAAATGTTAGACGACGGAAGCGACGAGCACGACCCGGTGCTCATTCCACGCGGTGCGAGCGTCTCGGACGACGCCTGGCGCGTCTCGACGCCGGCGACGGTCGGCGACGACTGCCGGCTCCACGGCAACATCCGCGCGAAATCACTCGAAATCGGCCGTGACACGGTCGTCTTCGGGAGCCTCCGCGCGAAAGACGATATCGTGGTCGGCCGAGGCACGGAGATCAAAGGGGACGTGACGACTCGCAGCGGCACCGTCCGCGTCGGTCCAGGGGCGAAGATCTGGGGCGACATCTCGGGGACGGTCGTCGAACTCCACGAGAACGCGACGGTCGACGGGACGATCCGCACCAGCGAGGAGATGCGGATGCACACCGAGACGGTGCTTGACCGGCCCGACGAGTCCGCGGTCGCGATGGCCGAGATGGCCGAATCCCTCGAAGGGGACACTGACACTACGGAGCCATCCACGACACAGCGCGACGACAGTACGGACGACGCTGCCACCGACGACGGGGACACTGCCGATGCGAACGACGCTGACGCTGGCGAAACCGAGGCCGAAGAGTCCGCGGGCACGGACGATACGGCCGAAGCAACGGAGTAGCCGGCCACTAGCGGTCTTTCTCTGGATCGAGAGTCCACCGGACGGCAGCGCTTGGTTTGCCTTTCGGCCAGCTGTGGCACACAGTTGTGACCCGGAACGTCTTTGCTCGGGGTCGAGATGCTGGGGTATGCGACGCGTCATCATCGACACGGACACAGCGGGCGACGACACCCAGGCGATCTTGCTGGCCTGTCTCAGTGACCGGCTCGCCGTCGAGGCGGTCACAGTCGTTGCCGGGAACGTCCCCTTTGACCGGGAGGTCGAGAACGCAAAGTACACACTCGGTCTCGCTGGCTCCCGCGATGTGCCCGTCTACGAAGGCGCGAGACAGCCGCTTGTCAAGGAGTTCGAACACGCGACGTATATCCACGGCGAGGACGGCCTCGGGGGCGACGTGTTCCCCGACACCGGCGTCGAGTCGGCGGCAGGATTCGGCCCCGACGAGATCGTCGAGCGCTGTCGAGCGAACCCAGGGGAAATCACGCTGCTCTGTATCGGCCCGCTCACCAATCTTGCGCTGGCGTACGCCCGCGAACCCGAGCTTCCAGACCTCGTCGACGAGGTGTGGGTGATGGGCGGGAACGTCAACTGCGAAGGGAACGTCACCCCCGCCGCGGAGTTCAATCTCTGGGTCGATCCTGACGCCGCCAAACGCGTGTTCGACGCCTTCGAGGTGACGCTCGTCGACTGGGGCCTGTGTCTCCGGGACGCCGTGTTCGGGCCATCCGAGTTCGAAACCGTCTCGACGTTCGACACTGAACTGGCGTCGTTCTTCGAATCGGTGACCGAGCAGGCCCGGGCGTTCAACAGCGATGGTCCCGACGACCCTGGATGGACGGCACTTCCGGACAGCGTCACCGCCGCGTTGCTGGCGTACCCGGAACTCCGCGAAGCGGAATCGACGTATCACGTCGCGGTGGACGACCGCGAGGGCCTCACCCGTGGATACACCAGCGTCGATGTCAACGGCGTGACCGACGGGGAACCGAACACGCACGTCGTGGAATCGGTCGACAGCGAATCCTTCCAGTCAGTCATGTACTCGCTGCTCCGATCCCGGGACCCTGACGCTGGCCTCTCAGAGTAAGTGGGACGCCGGACGCCCATCTGTGAACGGTGACGAGCCGCAGATACCATCTTCCGGTGGGCTGTCATAGCCGTCCCTGCTGTCGAATGCTCTCCTTGGATTTTACTACGGACCCGTGTCATGTCCGGAGCATGACGCTCACAGACCGTCTCGACCAGTACCTCCAGACAGCAGAACTCGAAGCCGTCTGGTTCGCCCGACCCAACTCCTTCGCGTGGCTCACTGGCGGCGGTGACAACGTCGTCGACCGGGAGGGCGAGGTCGGCGTCGCTGCCGCGGGCTACGACGGCGACGAGATTCGAGTCGTCACCGACAACATCGAAGCGCCGCGGCTGCTCGAAGAGGAACTCGATGGTACTGTCGATATCGAGACCTTCGACTGGCACGCCGAGTCCCTGTCTGGGGCCGTCGCGGAAGCGAGTCCGACCCCGGCGGCGGCGGACTTCGACGTAGCCGGCTTCGAATCGGTCGACGCCACGCAGCTCCGACAGCCCCTGACCGACGCGCAGATCGAGCAGTACCGTGAACTCGGCCGGGACACCGCGGAAGCAGTCGAGACCGTCGCGCGGAACGTGGAGCCGTCCCACACCGAACTCGACGTGACTGCGGGGCTGCGCCGTGAACTCGAAAGCCAAGACATCGCCACGCCAGTCGTACTCGTCGGCAGCGCCGAGCGCGCGCAGTCGTACAGACACTACACCTCGACGGACACCGAACTGGGCGACTACGCGCTCATGTCGGTGACCGCTCAGCGGAACGGCCTGCACGTCAGTACCACCCGCTCGGTCGCGTTTGATCCGCCGGAGTGGTTCGCGGAGCGAACCCGAAAGGCCACCAGAGTAGAAACCTCAGCGCTGGCCGCGACACGGGCAGTCGGTCGGGAGGGCGGCACAGCGGGCGACGTGTTCGCCGCCATCCAGGACGCCTACGCAGAGGTCGGCTGGGAGGGCGAGTGGCGAAACCACCACCAGGGCGGCGCTGCGGGCTTCGCCGGCCGCGAGTGGATCGCCACGCCCGGCCACGAGGCCGAGGTCGTGCTGCCCCAGGGCTACGCCTGGAACCCGACCATCGAGGGCGCGAAAAGCGAGGACACGCACCTCGTCTCCGAGAGCGAGGTCGAACTGCTGTCGACGACCGGCGACTGGCCGACTGAGACGGTGTCGGCGGTCGGGTACGACCTCGAACTTCCGCGACACACCGTGCTGGAACTGTAGCGACGCGCACCCTGCCCGCGTAGAAAATTTACAACGGGTATTGTACGAACCCGTAGGTTTAAGGAAAACGTCAGGCTACCCCTGTGTATGACCGCAGCGCGCGCCTGGTGGAAGGAGGCGGTCGTCTACCAGATTTACCCACAGAGCTTCAACGACAGCGACGGGGACGGAGTCGGCGACCTGCAGGGCATCATCGAGCGACTGGACTACGTGGCGAGTCTCGGCGTGGACGTTATCTGGCTCAATCCGGTGTATCAGTCACCGCAGGCCGACAACGGCTACGACATCAGCGACTACCGCGCCATCCACGAGGCGTACGGGACGCTCGATGACTGGGAGGAACTACTGGACGAGATTCACGCCCGGGACATGCGGCTCGTCATGGACCTCGTGGTCAACCACACCTCAGACGAGCACGAGTGGTTCCAGCGCTCGCGCCGAGGGGAAGACGGCTACCGCGACTACTACATCTGGCGCGAGGGCGAAACCGACGAATACGGCGACCCCACGCCACCGAACAACTGGGGCTCCTTCTTCGGCGGGTCCGCCTGGGAGTACGACGAGAAGGGCGAATCGCAGTACCTCCACCTGTTCCACGAGAAACAGCCGGACCTGAACTGGGAGAACCCCGAGATCCGGTCGGACATCTACGAGATGATCGACTGGTGGCTGGAGAAGGGCATCGACGGCTTTCGGATGGATGTCATCAACCTGATTTCCAAGCCGGAGGGACTCCCCGACGGCGACCCGGATTCGGACCCGGTCGGCGTCGAACAGTTCGCCAACGGGCCGCGAACGCAGGAGTTCCTGAACGAAATGGCCGCCGAGACGTTCGACGATTACGACGCGATGACGGTCGGCGAGTGCGTCGCCATCGATGTCGACATCGCCGGCGACTACGTCAGCGCCGACGGACCGCTGGACATGGCGTTTCACTTCCAGCACATGCAACTCGACCAGCAGGACGGCTGGTGGTCAATCGAGGACTGGTCGCTGCCCGACCTGAAGTCGGTGATGGCCGAGTGGCAGACCGACCTCGACGGGTGGAACACCGTCTATCTGGGCAACCACGACCAGCCCAGAATCGTTTCCCGGTTCGGCGACGACGAGGAGTACCGTGAGGCGTCGGCGAAACTGCTGGCGACGTTCCTGCTCACCCACCAGGGGACGCCGTTCCTGTTCCAGGGTGACGAGATCGGGATGACGAACTGCCCGTGGGCGTCTTTCGAGGAGATGCGCGACGCGGACGCGAAGAACCGCGTTGCACTCGCGCTGGAATCGGGCGACATCGAGGACTACGACGAGGCCCGCGAGGTCGTCGAGTTCCGCTCCCGGGACAACGCCCGGACGCCGATGCAGTGGGACGACTCTCACAACGCCGGCTTCACCGACGGCGACCCCTGGATAAAGGTCAACCCGAACTACGAGGACATCAACGTCGCTGCGGCCGAAACGGCCGAGGACGGAATCCTTTCGTACTACCGCGAGCTCATCGACCTGCGGAGCGACCTGGACGTACTGGTCTACGGCGAGTACGAACTGCTGTTGCCCGACCACGAGACGGTGTACGCCTACCGGCGGACGCTTGATGAGCCGTCAGTTGACGTTGACGATGTGCTCGTCGTACTGAACGTTTCGCCGACGGAAACAGGCGTCTCGGTTCCGGTCGACACCGACGCCGCGCTCCTGTTCGGGAACGAACTGGATGCGTCCGACGCATCCTCGGAGAGCCACGACAGCATCGACCTCGACCTCCAGCCCTACGAAGCGCGCCTCTATGACCTTTCCTGAATACAATGACGACAACGCAATTTGTTGCCGACGACGAACTGGACAGCGCCTGGTGGAAAGAGGCGGTCGTCTACCAGATCTACCCCCGGAGTTTCAACGACAGCGACGGGGATGGTATCGGCGACCTGCAGGGGATCATCGAACGGCTGGACTACGTCGCCGACCTCGGCGTCGATGTTATCTGGCTCAATCCGGTGTATGACTCTCCCCAGAAGGACAACGGCTACGACATCAGCGATTATCAGGCCATCTACGACGAGTTCGGAACGATGGCCGACTGGGAAGCGCTCTTGACGGAAGTCCACGACCGGGACATGCGACTCGTCATGGATCTCGTCGTCAATCACACCTCGGACCAGCACGAATGGTTCCAGCAGTCCCGCCAGCGCGACCCGGAGTACGACGAGTACTACATCTGGCGGGAGGGCGGCACGGACGAGGACGGCAATCGAACGCCGCCGAACAACTGGGAGTCCTTTTTCGGTGGCTCCGCCTGGGAGTACGACACGGAACGGGGCGAGTACTTCCTCCACCTGTACGACACCTCACAGCCGGATCTGAACTGGCGCAACGACGCCGTTCGGCAGGATATCTTCGACGCCATCGAGTGGTGGCTGGAGAAGGGCATCGACGGCTTCCGGATGGATGTCATCAACCTTCTATCGAAAGTCGAGGGCCTGCCCGACGGCGACCCCGACAGCGAGTGGGTCGGGGCCGAGCAGTTCATCAACGGGCCGGAGCTGTCGTCGTATCTCGACGCCATGGACGAGGACGTGCTATCGAACTACGACGTGATGACCGTCGGCGAAATGCCCCAACTGACCGTCGAGTCGGCCCGCGAGTACGCCGGCGCTGACGGCCCGCTGGACATGGCGTTTCACTTCCAGCACACGAAACTGGACTACGACGACGGGGAGCGCTGGAGCGTCGGCGACTGGAGCCTGCCGGAGCTGAAACGTATCACCGACCGCTGGCAGAACGGACTGGCGGCGGACGGGTGGAACACGCTCTACTGGGAGAACCACGACCAGCCCCGGAGCGTCTCGCGCTACGGCGACCCCGAAAACTACCGCCAGGAATCCGCGAAGCTGCTCGGGACGTTCATCCTCACGCTCCGCGGGACGCCCTACATCTACCAGGGCCAGGAACTCGGGATGACCAACGCCGACTGGGAGACGATGGACGACCTCCGGGACGTGGACGCCATCAACCACGCGCGGGAACTGCTCGACCGGGACGGCGTCGAGAGCTACGACGACGTGAAAGACATCGTCGGCTACCGGACCCGCGACAACGCCCGGACACCGATGCAGTGGGACGACTCGCGCAACGCCGGCTTCACCGACGGCGAGCCCTGGATTCAGGTCAATTCGAACTACGAAACGATTAACGCCGCCGACCAGCGGGCGGACGCGGACTCCGTCTACAGCTACTACCAGCGGCTCATCCAGTTGCGCGCCGACCGCGACGTGCTGGTGTATGGGGACTACACGGACCTGCTGCCCGACCACGAGACCGTCTTCGCCTACACCCGGTCGCTTGTGACGGACGAGCGGACCGAGCGGATCCTCGTCGTCCTACACTTCGACGACGTGACGGAAACCTTCGATCTCCCGGTCGAGTCCGACGATGCGACGCTGCTGGCGTGTAATTACGACCGCACCGATCCGGACCCGGGGACGGTAACGCTCGCGCCGTACGAGGCTCGCGTTTACGAGCTGTTCGACTGAGGCTGTGGCACAGGATGGGGAGAAGCACAGATTCAAGACGCGCCCGTCACCACCACCTCGTATGTACCTTGCCGACGAGACCTGGCCGGACCTCGGCGAGTATTTCGAAACCGAGTCGCTGGCGCTCGTCCCGCTCGGGTCGACCGAGCAACACGGACCGCATCTCCCGCTGGCGACGGACCATCTCATCGGGGAGGCCTTCGCTCGGGAGGCCGCCGACAGGACGGGGTATCTCTGTACGCCGACGATCAACGTCGGCGTGAGTCCCCACCACAGACAGTTCAACGGGACGATGTGGGTCGACGCGCCGGTGTTTCGGGATTACGTCGAGTCCTTTACCCGGAACCTGGCGTACCACGGTATCGACCGCGTCATCTACGTGAACGCCCACGGCGGGAACATCGAACACCTCCGGGAAGTCGGTCGTCGGCTCCGCGACGACGAGGTGCTGTACGCCATCGAGTGGATGTGGGACGAGAGCATCCCGGAGCTCGTTGACGACCTGTTCGAGCAAAACGGTCCCCACGGCGGGCCGAAAGAAACGGCCATGATACAACACCTGCGGTCAGAGCTGGTTCACGACGACCGCCTCGAAGACGCACGCGATGGTGGGGTCCCGAGTGTCGAAGCGGCAAACACGGAGAGGTTCGGTTCGCGGACCTTCTACGACGCTGCCGACAACACCGGCAACGGAGTCCTGGGCGACCAGACCGACGCCTCGGCCGAGAAGGGCGCGGAGATGTTCGAGGCCGCGACCGAACAGCTCGTCAGGCTCTGTGAGTGGCTGGACGCCCAGGCGTTCGAGGATCTGCTACCGGAGCCACACGTCTAGCGCAGGACCGCCGGTGTGACCCCGGTCCCGTTTGGAGGTATCTGTACTGACACTGACCGGCTGTGGGTTGGATTTTTGCGACAGGGCGGTGTAGGTGGGGTATGGTCCTCCTCCTGTTTCCCGGTATGCCTGGAGCCGTCGAACTGGTCATCCTTCTCATCATGATGGGGCTGTTCCTGGTCGTCCCCCTCGCGCTCATCGTTGCCGCGTACCTCTTTGGCAAGCGCCGCGGTAGAGCCGAAGTGACCGATCAAGTCGAATCCTAACAAATCGACAGACGGCGGCCAATCGGTCCGTTCCAGCCCTCTCGCCCCGAATCGACTCGTTTATCGGTCCCACTCTATGAGAGGTACGTGTGTCCCCACCGCGTCCCCAGCCGGAGTCGCTGCGTAGCCGAGCGTTCGAGATCACAGTTGACGACGGACGAGAGACGTTCAACGCGCTCAGCATCGAACACACCGACTGTGAGACGGAGTGGCTGATCTCCGATACGGTATATGCGCTTGAAAATATGCGGTAACACCGCTTCCAATCCCGTGTTTTCCGCCGGTGCGATAGCATTCTAAACTGCGTCGCTTCGGGTATTCACACAGTCTCTGTGTCTCGAGTCACTCGTCGGAGACCCGCCGCCAGACAGGCATGAACACGCCGTAGAACGAACCGAAGAACAGAACCATAGCCGCGATAGCTAATTCGCGCCCTTCTACCCCGAATACGTCGTACAGAAGGCGGAGGACGACGATTACCCCGATTCCCCAGACAGCGAACGCAATTCGCTCTTTCCATGACAGGCCACTACGATGGAACACACGCTGTTTCCGCAACAGACGGTGTCAAAGCCTGTGGTTCACACGCGATGTTCAGCACTCCGAATAAGTCACTGAATCACATTTCGATGGGACGCTGTCTGCGGTTAGACTTGCCAGTATGGCTCTGCCGGCACCGATAGAAGTCCGCTAGCCGCTCATTCGGTCGGGATCGGGCCGGTCCCGATGACAGCTCGGACTGCGCTCTCGAATTCCTGGCGGTCGGAGAAGTATGGCACATCAACGTCCTCAAGCACCGTTGCGAGCGCCTGTGGGCCGTCAGGCGTGCGGATCGTCGTGTCTCCCTCGCGGTCCACGATAGTGCTATGTTCGATGCCCCAGGTGAGCCGGGCCGAGACGCGGGCCAGCGGCGCACCGGCCACGTTGGAGCCGTCACCGAGTTCGACGGCCGGCTCTTCGGCTTCTTCGCTTTCGTCGTCGCTCATACCCGAACTGTGCCCGCGGGTCCGATTAGTGCTTTCGGAACCGCTCGCGTGCCAGAGGCGTCACGACAACGAGCCTCTGCGCGCTCTGCTCGCGCGTGCCCGCGTCATGCGGCTGTCTGACGGGTAGTTTTATCTGATGTAACGGTAGTATAGTGCATGACTAGTCTCACCGACGTGTACGAAGGGGAGGTTGGGCGCGTCGCATCGCGTCGCCAGCAACTCGTCGGGACAGCCCTGTTTCTGGCGGGTGCCGCCGGACTCGTCGGGGCGATCACGCTCGCGACGACGGATGTCGGCACCACATACGGGCTGGACGCCTACGCCGCCAGGCGGCTCGCCGGAATCATCGCCGGACTCGGGCTGCCGGCGGTCATCCTCGGCGTGTTCGCGGTGTTGCCGGCGAGTCGCCGGATTCGGCTGACGGCGCTCGGCGGAACGGGCGTCGCGATGGGTGGCGTCGGCCTGTTCCAGTCGCTGTACCCCTACAACTGGACCAGCAGCGACCCGCTGTTGGCGCTGCTGACCGGCATCATCTACTTCGCTGGCATCGTGACGACGTTCTGGTGTCTGTTCGCGTCGCTCGCGACGTTCAAGACGCGGAACGATCCCGGCGGGACGGCGCGCATGGAAGTGACGGAGGAGGGGACGATCCGCCTCGTCGAGGAAGCCCGGTCGATTCCGGGGCTGGGCGGCATCGGCTTTTTCGGACAGGACCCGGACGGCGGGGTCGAGACTCAGACGAACCGGCCGGGGACGCCCGACAACGGCGCTGTCAGCGACGGCGGAACCGGACAGCGCTCGGGTGGGGCACAATCGGCCGCGGGCCGCGGTCGCCAGCGGGCGAGTGACAAGCGGTCTGACCGCACCACACAGTCACAGCGACAGTCCGATAGCGGAACGGCGACGGGGCGTCAATCGGACCGTCGAGCGGCCGCCGATACGTCGGCTCGCTCGGGCACCGGCCGGGGGAACACGTCCTCGAACGGGACGGGGCGCTCCGGTCCCTCCGAGAACGCGCTCGACCCGGCGATAGCTGAGGCCGGCCCGGAAGCGTCCACGTCGACTGACGGCGGGACGGCGACGACTGGCCACGACACGATTACCGAGACGGCGGTCCATCAGGGCGAACCGGACACCTACTGCGGCAACTGCCGGCACTTCCAGTACGTGATGCAGGACGACGACATCGAGCCGTACTGCTCGTTGCACGGCGAGGTGATGGACGATATGGACGCCTGTTCGGCGTGGGTCCGCAACGACTGAGGCTGCGGTTTTGCGGTTCGTCGCTCCCACACAGGACCAGACTGTTATGACGGCGACGGCGAACCCGGGCGTTTAACACGGTCGGCAGGCAAACGGTGGTACTACAATGGAGTTTTGCGACGAATGCGGTTCGATGATGAAAACGGAGGACGAAAGCTGGGTCTGTGGCAGCTGCGGGTACGAGAAAGCTCGGAACGCCGAGGCCGAACAGGAGATGGCCGTCACCACGCAGGGCCAGGAGGAGTCGGAAATCGTCGACACCTCCGAGGTTGACGCCGAGGACATGGGGCCGACGACGGGTGCCCGCTGTCCCGAGTGTGGCAACGAGCGCGCCTTCTACGAGATGAAGCAGATCCGCGCGGCTGACGAATCCGAGACGCGCTTTTTCACCTGTACCGAGTGCGAGCACAAGTGGCGCGAGGACGACCACTGAGGCCGGACCGTGCCCGCTGATCCCGCGTTCCCGGACGTACCTACGGACCGACTGCGCGACGGCGGCTGGGAGCTCGTCGACGAGAGCGTCGAAACCGTCTTCAAGCTGCCGACGGCTCGCGTCGAGGGCGCGACGAAGGTGTACGACGCGGCCGAGACACGCGAGGCCGTCCGGGACGCGGTTGGGTTCGACCACCAGTGGCGGTTCTTCTTCGCGACTGCACTGTCGTTTACGCCGCCGCTGGCACCGGGTATCGGGCCGGCGATGATTCTACCGACGGTCCGGTCGGAGGCCCAGTCGGCCTTCGCCGACGAACTGGCCGACAGAGGGTTTGAGTCCATCGAACGCGGACGGAGAGAGCGAGTCCGCGTGGACAGCGGCGACCGCGCCCGGCTCCGGACATACAGCGCCGAACTCGACCTGGAAGCGGTCGACGCGACGCTGTCGATCACTGGCTGGGTCGGCGTCTGGCACGGCAGGGGGTTCCGTATCGCTGCCGGGGCGTACCCCGACCAGTCCCTTGCGACGCTCCTGAATATCGAGGAGCCGCCGGAAACGCTCCGGCAAACGCCGTCGGACTACCGGGCCGAACTGCTGGACCTCATTCGCGCTGTGGCGTAAGTGCCAGAAGCGCGCCGTCAACGAACAGTTCTATCGGGCCGAGACCCAGTCGTTTTGCGAGCCTGCTCGGGACAGCATCTTCCCCGAGCCGAGCGACGGGCGCTCCGCGAACCCGGAGTTCGGCAGTCAGCCCGGCGGCGGCAAGTGCCGTGGCGGCGTCGGTTCCCGTGACCGATCGATCCCGCCAGAGGGCAAATGCGGCCCCGAAAGAGGGCAGATCGACGGCGACGAGGTCGTCGTACCCGCGGACGGTGAACGCGATCCCGTCCCGCTCGACCGTCAGGTCGGCGTCGACGAGGAGGTCCGGTTTTCGCTCGAGCAGGTCGAACAGATCACCGACCGTCTTCGCCGTGATGACCACTGTCAGTCGTTGTCGCGTGTCGTGATAGTGAGCGTCCCGTCGACCCGCCAGCGGGCGTGTTCGGCGTCCTCGCCGGCCTTGCTCGGGACATCGACTTCCATGTCGTCGAAGTCGTACGTTATTTCGGCGTTACGTCCGGTCAATCGGTCGTACAGTCCGATTGCGAGGTCGGGCCAGGTTGTCGTCTCCGACGGCGTTTCTGTTTCACTCATGCGTTCGAATTGATGGGCCAGGGACATATCAAACCAGCACCCAATGAAAAGGGGTCGGTCGCCGCAGTCTGTCAGTTCAGGGCCGACGCGCGAACGTCAGATAGCCGGTGTGGCCGACGCCGCCGGTCGAGGGGCGGGACCCCCGGTCGTCGAAGTCCATCTCCCGCTGGATGGTGTCGAGCGTCTCGACGCCGTCGAGCCCGACCTCGGTGGCCGTCGCTACGACCTCGCGCGTGTTCTCCACGAACGGGGAGTACACCGCTAGCGATCCGCCCCGCTCCAGCAGCGTGGGCGTTCGCTCGACCACGGTGGGGGCGTCCTCGGTGTCGAGGGTCAGCACGTCAAAGCCCGAGAGGGCGTCGAGATCGTCGGTGATGTCGCCGGTCCGGACCTCGACAGTGTCCGCGACGCCGGCGATTTCCATGTTCTGTCGCGCCACCTCGGCGAAGTCGGGGTCCTGCTCGTAGGTCACCACGTCAGCGCCGATGCGGCCCATGTACGCGCTGAGGATGCCGGTCCCGGTGCCGGCATCGAGGACGCGGTCCGCGGCGGCCACCCCGGTCTTGCCGACGACCAGTCCAACGTCGCGGGGCATCATCGGCGCGCCGGTCCGTTCGAGGTGGGTAAACAGGTCCGGCCCGCGGAGCCGGCGGACGGTGAAACCGGTACCCAGATGCGTCTCGACAACGTCGCCCGGTTCCACGTCCTCGGGCACCTCCAGAATGCCGAGATCGGATTCGAACCGCTCGCCGGGGTCCAGCAGGTACTCGCGGTCCTCGTGGACGAAGAGATACGCCACGTTACTCCAGTTCGTCGACCGCGTCCGCGAGGTCGCCGTCGTTGGCTTCCAGCGCCTCTCGCGCGGTGTCTTCGTCGACGCCGGCCCGCATGGCGACGAGTTCAACGTCGTCCTCGTCGACGCCCGAGTCGCTGCCGCTTTCGTCGGTATCGTCCTCGGCCGCCGCGGTCGAGCCCTCGCCGGAGCCGAGTTCGCGGCTTTCGGGGTCACCGACGACCTGGTACGTTTTCTGGCCCTGGGCTTCCATCAGCTGGACCTCCGCGTCGTCGAAGACGAGTTCCTCGTCCGGTGTGCGGATAATTACTTCCTGTGCATCGATGTCGTCCATGTCGATGCCCATCTGTTCCATCATCTGCTTCATCTTGCGCGGGTTCATCCCGCCGCCTCCGCCAAACATACGTAAGACTGGCGGGGCAGGGCAGAAAAGCGTAGCGACCCGGGCTCGGGCCGGCGCTCGGTGCGGTCCAAAGCTGTCGTGCGGTCGAAACCGGCACACCCGCGGTGCTTCGTAACGATTCTAAGGCTCGGCCGTCCATCCCCGCCGTGTCACTGCTGTCTATCTTCGCCACGGCCATCCTCCCGGTCGTCGTGGTCGCCGCGGCCGGCTTCGCGCTCGGCCGGGTCAAAGGCACGGACCCAGACGCGCTCAACACCATCACGGTGTACGTCCTCGCGCCCGCGCTCGTCGTCCACAGCCTGACCACGTCGACACTGGCCGGCAGTACGATCCTGAGCGTCGTCTTCGCTGTCGGTCTGTTCACCGCGGCGATGCTCCTTCTCGCGGAGGGCGTGGGCCGCCTCACGGGACATTCGGAACCCCTGCTTGGCGCGTTCGTCCTCGTCTGTATCTTTCCCAACACCGGGAACTTCGGCATCCCGCTGGCGGATTTCGCCTTCGGTCCGACCGGGCGCAGTACGGCCGTCCTCGTGACCGCGCTACAGGGCGTGTTGCTCTACACCGTCGGCATCTACATCGCCGCCCGGGGCAGCGGCAGCAGCCCGCTCGCGGACATGCGCCGTGTGTTCGGCGTCCCACTCGTCTACGCCGTCGTCGTCGCGCTCGCGCTCCGATGGGTCGGCGCAGTGCCGCCCACGGAATCGACGGTGATGCAGACCCTCGAACTGCTTGGCAATGCCTCGATTCCGGTGATGTTGCTCATTCTCGGGATTCAGCTGTCGAACGTCGACGGCGACAGCGATTTCCGGTCGGTTGGCATCGCCAGCGCGATGAAACTCCTGTTGGCCCCGGTGGTCGCGTTCGCCGCAGTGCTCGTCGTCGGCTTCCAGAACGAGACGGTCGCCCGGGTGGTCGTCCTGTTGCTTGCGACGCCGACCGGCGTGACGACGCTCATCCTCGTCGGCGCGTTCAGTCACCAGACTGGAGAGAACTCACCGGGCGAACTCGTCAGCGCGGCGGTGTTCCTGACGACCGTCGCCAGCGCGGTGACGGTCACAGTGTTGGTCTGGCTCTTGCAGTCCGGGCTGGTGCTGTGACTACTCCTCCGCAAAGATCTGGATCTCGTCCGCGTAGATCTCTACGTAGTGGTTCGACCCCGCCCCAACGTCGAACCGCTCGATAGGGAGATCGCGGGTCTTCGTTGGCCCGCCGTCGACAGCGACGGTTAGCGTGTACGCACCGGGCGTGTGGATCCCGGGGTCGTACTCCACGGCTTCGTCAGCCGCTAGCGCCACCGTCTCATCGATCAACGAAGTCCCGTCGTGCGTGAGGGTAACGGAGACGGTCAGGTCGCTCTCTGTAGGGTTGTGGACGACGAACAGAATCGGGTCGTCTGGGGGCGGCGTCACCGTCGGCGTTGTCGACGATTTCGCTGTGGTGGTCGGGGATGTTGCTGGCGTCTCGCTCGATGTCGTGGCAGATTGGCTGGGCGCGGCACAGCCGGTGATTGGGGAGAGCGCAAGCGCGGCGAGGAACGTGCGGCGGCGCATATCGTCCGTCTCGAAGGGAGCGGCAAGTGCTTTCTGTCAGTCCTCTGCGCCCTGCCGGACCTTCACGGCCATTCCCGTTTCGAAGTCGTCCATGCCGCTGCCGGGCAGTTCCGCCCGACCGACGGCGAGCAGATAGCCGTCCGCGTGGACGACGAGGGCCTCGTCGCCCGGTCGGAGGGCGCTGTCGGCTGACTGCACGAACTTCGCGAAGGCGTTGCGGCCCTCGCGGATGAACGGCTCGCTCTCGTCGCCGACGACCACACGGTGGCGCGGTGCGTCAAAGGCATCGAGGAGTCGGCTCCCACCGGCGAGGCCGAGTCGGAACCGTCCGTCGTCGCCGTACGTGGCGACGCGGCCGTCCGCGGTGTGGATCTGGCGCGGGCGGCCAGAACTCGTGTGTGTTACGTCGAGGGCGTCGGAGCCGGCGAACAGCGCCGTCCCGCCACCGCCGCCGAACTGGTAGTCGGCCGCGCGCCTGAGCCCACGGAACTCGTCGTCACTCATGGCCCGTGTTCGATGCCGGGTGATAAACCGCCTTTCGGTTCTGTCCCCGCAGTGTCTGAAATGAGAACTGTGCCCGACCGTGTTACTTGAACCACAGACGAGCCAGAGAATCAAACGATCCGGAATGCCACTCCCCCCGGCCGAACCGAATCAACGGCTCGGCGCTGTGAGTGCCAGATGACGGAGCATGAACCGGAATGCCATTGGTTCGCTCCGTCGATTGCCCCGTCCCGAGTATGCGGGGCGTGTGCCTCTGTCCGTTTCACAGTCACGGATCGCCCACGATGCCTGGAACTGCGGTGGGTCTCCGTCTCACGGCTGTCCCGTGACGGTCAGCCGTGAGGGTATCCCGACACGACGTGTTTCATCAGCAAGCGACGACACGTCACCTGTGTGACCCAACTGAAGGGGAGCCCTACGGGCGGATGTATATGCTGCTTCAGTTATGCAGGTGGACCGCGAAACCCGTTCGGCTGGGCCGGACCGGCGCGGTCTCGGAGGGATTTGTGTGTGGGTTGGTGGTGTGTAACACATTCGTTTCGGGTGGTTTTGGGGAAATTTATACCGGATGACTCCCAAGAGAAGGGTGATATGGCTACGGACACGCGAAAAGTGATTCTGGGCGCTGTGCTGCTGGCAGTCAGCACCGTGCTCATTCTTGGCACAGGCGCAATCGACATCGGCATCCCGGCCGCCGCCGGGGCGCTGGCAGCGCTGGGGATGGCTGCGGGGGCGCTCCTCATTGGAACGTCCGAAGGCGGTCGCCCGGTCTAACCGCTGCTAGCGTTCTACTGTTTTGCCGACACACAACACACGGCCAGCCGTGCGTCTGCCAACCGAAAATAGCTGATTCTGCGAAACAGTCAGGCCGAAGGTAGGCACGGGAGAAAGCGACCGCCCAGCAGTGGCGCGCTACAGGAGGAACCGGTCGGAGTCGTCACTCATGTCGATGAACCCGTCGACGGCCGCTTTGAGGTCCTCCGAGGACGACTCCTCGAAGCCCATCGCTTCGACGCGACAGCCCTCGTGGCGGAGGTACCGACAGACGCGAGCGAAGTCCCCGTCGCCGGTGCAGAGCACCACCGTGTCGACGTGATTCGCCAGCGAGACGGCATCGAGGCTCATCCCCACGTCCCAGTCGGCCTTCTTCGACCCGTCCTGAAACGTTTTGATGTCTTTGATGCGCGTCTCGAAGCCAATGTCGACCAGCGCTTCGAAAAAGGTCTCTTCTTCGGGCGAATCCGCTCGGATGACGTAGGCGATAGCGCGGGTCAGTTCGCGGTCGTCGACGGCCTCTTGCAGCAGTGCGTCGTAGTCGATGTTCCGCGAGTAGAGACTCCGGGCAGTGTGATAGAGGTTTTGCGCGTCGGCCAGTACGGCCACACGCTGTCCCGGCTGGGAAACTGTCATATCAGGTGTTGGCTATCGGCCGGAATATGCTTTCGGGATATAAAAGTGGAATATAGGCATAACTATAATTCAGGCAACTGTTCCTGCGGGCACACTACCGCTGGTGTTTCGGGATCCTGAGACGGACTGCTATGGTGTCGATGTGACAGGCCTCACGTCCAGATTTCGTTGCTGGTAGCGATATGCCACAGCGGGAACACAAAAGCTAAGTCGGTCACACGAGGTATCTCGACCATGCGACGGCGCTGCCAGTCCGGAACTGCCCCGTGGCCACCCGGTGAGTGCGTCGTCCGCGCGAAACGCAAACCGACGTTTTAGTGGCTCGTGGCGGACGTGGCGACTCCGTCCCGGGTCGGATCACCTGACAGACAACAGCCGCTGGCATCGGCCGGCGACCGTACCGACTCCGACCGGACAACCTAACCCACAGCGACACCACACACTCAGCAATGACAGCAATCGACTTCCGCGGCGTGTTCCCGGCGATGTGCACGCCGTTCCATCAGGACGGCAGTATCGACTTCGAAACACTCCAAGAGGACGCACAACGGCTCGAATCCGCTGGCGTTGACGGCCTCGTCCCCGTCGGCTCGACCGGCGAATCGGCGACGCTCTCCCACGACGAACACATCGAGGCCGTCGAGGCGGTCATCGACGCCGTCGACGACGTGCCGGTCATCGCCGGCTCGGGCTCGAACAACACCAAGGAAGCGCTGGAACTGTCCCAGCGCTCCGCTGAGGCGGGCGCTGACGCCCTGTTGCTCATCTCGCCGTACTACAACAAGCCCGAACAGCAGGGGTTCATCGACCACTACACGACGCTGGCCGATGCCGTCGACCTGCCACAGATCGTCTACAACGTCCCCTCGCGGACGGGCCAGAACATCGAGCCCGAGACGGCAGTCGAACTCGCTTCGCACCCGAACATCCGGGCCTACAAGGCCGCGAGCGGCGACATGAACCAGATCTCCGAGATCATCGAACGCACCCGGGACGAGGACTTCGCGGTGCTGTCCGGCGACGACGGCATGACGCTGCCGATGCTGTCGGTCGGCGGGGCCGGCTGTATCTCCGTCTCGGCCAACATCGAACCGGAGCGCACCTGCGCGATGGTCGGTGCGGCGCTGTCGGGCGACTTCGAGCGCGCCCGCCAGATCCATCACGAACTCGGCCCACTGTTCCGCGCGCTGTTCGTCGAGACGAACCCCATCCCAGTCAAGGAGGCAATGCGGATTCGGGGCTACGGGCCGGCGTACCTCCGCTCGCCGCTGACTCGGCTGTCTGACGAACACCTCGACCACCTGCGTGACGTGCTGGCGAGCCTCGAAACCGAGGACCTCGAAGACGAGTACGCGGAGGCCGAGCGATGACGCGGGTGGCGGTCAACGGCGTCACCGGGCAGATGGGCGGGGCCGTCATCGAGGCCGCCACCGACAGCGAAGTCGTGGTCGGATTTGCGACCAGCGATACGGACACGGTCGACGGCGTCCCGGTCGTCCACCCGGCCGATGCCGCCGCGGCGCTCCGGGAGTACGACGTGGACGCCGTGGTCGATTTCGCCATCCCCGACGGTGCACTGACTGTCGCCGAGGCCTGTGTCGAGGCGGGCGTCCCGATGGTCGTCGGAACCACCGGCTTCGACGAGGACGGGATGGCCCGCCTGAACGACGCCAGCGATTCGATTCCACTGCTGAAGGCGGCCAACTTCTCCCAGGGGATTCAGGTCCTCCAGCGACTCGTCCGGGAGGCCGTCGGGACGCTCGAAGACTACGACCTTGAACTGATGGAGACCCACCACAACCGGAAGGTCGACGCGCCGTCGGGCACCGCCAACAGCATCCTTGCGGTCATTCAGGAGGAGCGTGACGTGGAACCAGTGTACGGCCGGGAAGGACACGCCCCACGCGAGGAGGACGAAATCGGCGTGTTCGCCCGCCGGGCCGGCGACATTCGCGGCGAACACGAACTCGTGCTAGCAGGCAACGACGAAGTCCTCTCGCTGTCCCACCGGGCCGAGGACCGCGGTGTGTTCGCCGCCGGCGCGCTGGACGCGGCGACGTGGCTCGTCGGCCGCGACGCCGGCTGGTACGCTTTCGGTGACGTTGTCGACGCCTGAGAGCGCGAATCAGAATCCGGCGAAAATTAATATGCGATAATACACTCACGAACACCTCTCTCAATATTACGGGTAGCCTTATCTGTTGGAATTGCTGATTCTCTCGTATGGCTACGAACCAAAACGTACAATTGCCGGCGACCGACTGCCCGCGATGTTCCAGTGAATTCGAAGCAACGGCCCCACGAATCAGCATGTGCCACGAATGCGGCTACATCCCCGGCCGCGGGTCAGACTAAGAGCGGGCCGCGACCAGCGGAATGAGTCACAGTAGCATAGCCAACTCGAACCCCCGATAGGTAAGCCCCCGGCGTGGTAACCGGGAGGTATGAGTCTCGAAGCCGACATCGGCGATCTCTGGCAACGGAAACAGGACGGCCTGTCAGCGACCGACGCGACCGACGACCACCTCGCTGTACTCGAGGAGTTCCTCGCAGCGCTGGAAGCCGGCGAGGTCCGCGCCGCGGAGAAGTCCGGCGGCGAGTGGGAGGCAAACGCCTGGGTCAAACAGGGTATTCTACTGAACTTCGGCCTTCGTGAGACCGTCGCCCGCGAGTACGGCGGTGTCGACTACCACGACGTGCTTCCGCTGCGGGAGACCACGGACCTCGGGGAGCGCGGGACCCGAAACACGCCGGACGGGACGACCATCCGCCGGGGCGCGTATCTCGGCGAGGACTGCATCATGATGTCGCCCTCCTTCGTCAACATCGGGGCGTACGTCGGCGACGGGACGCTCGTCGACTCCTGTGACACCGTCGGCTCCTGCGCGCAAATCGGCGAGAACGTCAAGCTCGGCGCGAACACGCTCATCGGCGGCGTCCTCGAACCGGTCGAGAACGCGCCCGTCATCGTTGAGGACGAGGTGTCGCTGGGCGCTGGCTGTCGCGTCACCAGCGGCTTTGTCGTCGGCGAGGGTTCGATTGTCGGCGAGAACACGCTCCTGACCCCGCGGATTCCGGTCTACGACCTCGTCGAAGACCAGGTGCTGTACGGCGAACTGCCGCCGGAGCGACGCGCCTTCCAGCGCTTCGTTGACTCCTCGGTCGGCGAGTCCGATCTGATTCCCGGCGGCGCGTACAAGCCTGCCGTCGTGGCGACTGACGTGGAGGAGGAGACGCTCGAAGCGACGGAGCGAGAAGACGCGCTTCGGGAGTAGCGAGAGGCGCGACCGAAGGGAGCGGCTCTCGGTATGCGAACGGTGAGCGAATCGAACCGTGAGCAGCGAGGGGCGCGCGAAGCGCGGCCCTCGGCGGAACGGCGACCGGCGGGAGCCGTGGAGTAGCGAGGTTCTGAGTGAAGCGAAGAACCTCGACACGCGAGCGGAGCGGGACCGAAGGTCCCGCAGGCAGTCGGGCGGTATCGCCGCCCGACGACGGGGAACGGAGTGACCCGCGAGCAATCAATCACCCCGCCATAACCACTCGGGCCTGATTCTCACAGCCAGCGAACGTGTAAGGCCACGTTACCGGTGCTGCACTATCGGCTGTTATTTGGTACCATGACACACAGTATTTCGTATGAGCCAGCAACACGCTAGCTCTCGCGTTGCGAACCTGGTGCGGTTCAGATGGGTCGCCGGAGCGGCGAGCGGGCTAGTCGCGGGCATCGGCATGGGAATCGTCTTTCACGCGGGCGCGAACCTCATGCCCTTCATCGGGGCGCTGTACGGCTGGCCGACGGTCCTCGGCGGATGGGTCGTCCACCTGGTGAACAGCGTTGTGGCGGGGCTGATATTTGCGGTCATCATCTCCCGCCCCGTTCTCCGGGACCAGACCGCAGCCACAGCGGAGAGCGTAGCCGCCGGCGTCGTGTACGCGGCCGCTATCGGACTCGTCTCGACCGGGATTCTGTTGCCTATTTCGATGAACATGCTTGGCGTCCAGTCGTTCCCCGAGCCGCTGGTGCCGCTGCCGGGGATGCTCGGAAGCTTCCTCGTCATCATCTCGGTCGGCGTCGCACATCTGGTGTACGGATTACTTCTGGGCGCGGCCTACGCCCTGTCCCGGGAGGGGTTGGTGACGGAGACAGTCGCGGCCGAGGGATAGACCCGCGTTGCGTGTCCTGAAACGGAACCCTTGTTAGCCGCCGACGCCGTGGTTTCCCCAATGAGCCACGACTCGCCGCCGGTCCGCCGCCTCGCGGACTGGGATCACGAGCGCCTGGAGGCGGTCGCCGCCGAGTACGGCACGCCGCTGTACGCCGTCGACCTCGACCGCGTCGCCGAGAACTACGAGCGGTTCGCCAGGGCGTTTCCCGACGCCCACGTCATGTACGCCGCAAAGGCCCACACCGGGCAGGCTGTCCTCTCGAAACTGCTTGAGACGGGGGCCGATATCGAGTGTGCGGCCTGGGGGGAACTCCAGCGGGCCATCGACGCCGGCGCGGACCCGGATACGCTCCAGTACACGGCCGTCAATCCGCCGGATCGTGACCTCGACTACGCCGTCGACCTGGCCGCCGACCACCCCGGCCTGACGATTACGGCGGGCGCGCGGGACACCTTTGACCGGCTCGAAGAACGGGGCTACGACGGCCGGGTCGCCATCCGCATCAACCCCGGAATCGGGACGGGCCACCACGAGAAGGTCGCTACCGGGAAAGATGCCAAGTTCGGCATTCCCTACGACGAGGTGCCCGAAGTCGCGGCCGACGTGCGCGAGCGCTTCGACCTCGTGGGTCTGCACGCTCACGCCGGCAGCGGCGTCCTCCACGACGACCTTGACGACCACTGCCGGGCCATCGCCAAGGTCGCCGACATGGGCCGGGAAGTCATCGCCGACGGCGCGGAGCTGGACTTTGTCGACTTCGGCGGTGGCTTCGGCGTGCCGTACCGCGAGACCGTCGAGCCGCTTGACATGGACGTGGTCGGCAAGAAGGTCCGCGAGGCCGTCGGGGACCTCGACGCGCAGGTCAAACTCGAACCCGGTCGCTACGTCGTCGCCGACGCCGAACTGATTCTGAGCGAGGTCAACACCGTCAAGGAGACCCCGGCGGCGACCGTCGTCGGCGTCGACGCCTCGCTGGCGACGCTCATCCGGCCGGCGATGTTCGGCTCGTATCATCCGATCCGCAACGTCACCGCGCCCGAGCGCGACAGCGAGCCGGTGTCCGTCGGCGGCCCCTGCTGTACGAGCGCCGACGTGTTCTGTACCGACCGCCCCATCGCCCGGCCCGAGCGGACCGATCTGCTCGCTATCGGCAACGCCGGCGCGTACGGCTACGAACTGGCCAACCAGTTCCACTCCCAGCCGCGGCCGGCCGAGGTGGCCTTCGAGGGCGGCGAAACGCGCGTCGTTCGGGAGCGGGAAGACCTGGCGGACGTGACCCGCATGGAGGAGTGATGGCGTTCGACATCCCCACGTTCCACCGGCAGGCCGTCGAGACGCCGTCTCACGAGCACGTCGACGAGATGCGGTCGCTGCTGGTCGATACGCTAGAAGACGCCGGCGAGTCCCCGGAGAGAGACGACCTCGGCAACGTCGTCGCCTCGCGGGGCGACCCCGACGGGACGCACATCCTGCTCAACACGCACATCGACACCGTGCCGCCGCATCTGCCCTACGAGCGGCGAACGGAGCCGCCGGAACCGGACGAGACTGTCGACGGCACTGGCGGCAACGGAGACGGCGACATCGTCTGTGGCCGCGGGGCCTGCGACGCAAAGGGGCCGCTGGCGGCTCTCCTCGATGCCTTTCTCACCGTCACGCCCGACGATGGCCGGGTCACGCTGGCGATCTCCACCGACGAGGAGACGACTCAGACCGGCGGTGCACACCTCGCGGACACCATCGACGCCGATGGCTACATCATCGGTGAGCCGACCGGCCTCGACGTGTGTACCGCCGCCCGCGGCCAGTTCGAGGGGACGGTCACCATCCACGGCGAAAGCGCCCACGCCGCTGACCCCGGCAGCGGCCACAACGCGATTCGGGCCGCCGCGCCGATACTGCAGGCAATGGAGAGCTATGACGACAAGAAAGGGCCTGGTGAGCACGAGACGCTTGGCTACCCAATCCTTACGCCGTCGATGGTGGAAGGCGGCGAGGCGACCAATCAGGTCCCGGCAGAGTGTACCATCACGTTCGACCGGCGGAGCGTCCCGCCGGAGACGAGCGAATCGTTCTGTGCCGACCTCCAGGCCCACCTCGAACAGTGGCTCCCGGAGTCGATGGGCCTCTCCGTGGAACTCATCCGGCCGGACACGCCGTTCCCCGAAGCGTTTGCGACCGATGCCGACGCGGAACTCGTCCGCACGCTACAGGACGCCAGCGGCGGCGGCGTCCGGCAGTTCGGGGCCGCGACGGAGGCCTCATATTTTGCTGAAAACGGTCCGACCGTAGTGTTTGGCCCCGGCGATCTGAGCGACGAGGTGGGCGCTGTCGCTCACTCGAAACGCGAGTACGTCCGTCTTTCAGAAGTGCGGACCGCCGCGCGGGCCGTGCGGGAGACGGTCGAACGGCTGGTCTGAGACCGGCTGGCACTGCTCTCAGGCCGACTGCGACTGAACGATGTCCGACAACGCCGTCGTCGCTTCCTCGTCGGTCATCCGACTGAACTCCTCGTAGTACTCCGCCGTCGACTGGAACGCCGTCGGTTGCAGCGGGACGACCACGTCGTCAGTCCACCGCCGCACTTCCTCAAGCACGTCCGGCGGTGCGACGGGGGCAGCGGCGATAACCTCCGCAGCGCCCGCTTTTCGCAGGCGTTGGGTAGCGACGCGCATCACCGCACCCGTCGGAATCCCGTCGTCGACCAGCAGGACCTGCTTGCCGGACACGTCCAGCGGCCCCCACGTCTCTCCGTAGGCGACCGCTCGGGTCTCGACGGTATCGCTCGCGTGGGTTTTGGCCTCCTGGACGTACTCCCAGTTCACGTCCAGGAACCGCAGCATCGGGGTGTTGATCCAGGAGAACCCGCCCGGTGCGACCGCGCCGATGGTCAACTCCGGGTGGTCGGGCGCTTGTATGCGCTGTATTACAATGACATTCATTGGCGTCCCTTTCGCGTCGGCGACCACGTTACCGACGGGGACGCCGTTCGGTGCAGGGGCGACGACGACATCGCCGGCGACATCCCGCTGGCGCAGCGCGGTCACGAGCTGTTGCGCCGCATCCGAGCGGTCTGTGAACATGCACCATTGTATGAAATCGTGCATCCTAATGATTCCGATCAGGAGGATCTGTCAGGTGGTTCCGGCGGGCGGGTGACTGACCGCACTCCCTCGGTTCAGTCCTGGGGTGCCGGCTGCTCCGGCTCTTGCCCGAGGTCCAGCGTCTCCTCGACCTGCGTGTACGTCAGAACGAGGCCGACGAACGCGAGCGCGGCACCGGCGGTAAAGGGCGTACTGAATGACCCGAGATTGTACAGCAGGCCCGACGCCAGCGGTCCGATAGCGACGCCGAGGCCGAACGCCATCGTCAGGACGGACAACGTCGTCCCGGAGCCGCGCGCGCCAGCAAGATCACCAGCGAGTGCGAGCGACGGGGCGAACACAAGTGCGACGGCGATACCCTGGATGAACCGTGCCAGCAGCATGGACCACGGGCCTGTCACGATACCCTGTGCGAACACCGACGGGACGAGGACGACGAAGCCGGCGACGATGAACGGTCGGCGGCCGAAGCGGTCGCTCGCCCGGCCGATTGGGACCTGAAAGACGACGTTCGCGATGACGACGGCGGCGAACTGAACGCTGAAAAACAGGGTCGACTCGTCCAGCCGCATCCGGATCGGCCCTTCGAGCGTGGCGAACAGGGCGATGGTGGTCGCCATCATGAACGTGCCCACGCCGAGGACGAACACCGAGTCCAGTCCCTCTCCGTTTCGGTCCAGAACCGCTATCGAGAGATTCTGGCCCGCCTCGGCCTCGAACGGCGGGTCCCGAATCAGCGCCCACACGAGGACGAAGCTCACAACAGCGCCCAGCACGGCGATAGCGAAGGCGGCGGTGAAGCCTGACATCGAGAAGCCGGCGACCCGGTAGGTTACCACGTCGTTGGCCGCGAGTCCGCCCGTGATGACGACGCCAGCGATGATCGGCCCGAAGCCAAAGCCGATGAGCCGGAAGGTGTTGAACACGCCGAAGTTCCCGCCGCGCTCGGCGTCACTCGCCGCGTAGTCGTTGACCAGCGCGACCGTCGCCGGAATCGTAAAGGCCGCACCGAGTCCCTGAAACGCCCGCGCGGCCAGCACCGTCCAGTACGAGGAAAGAAACGGGTAGGCCGCACTGCCGATAGCAAAGAGGACCAGCCCCGTGAGGACGAAAATCCGCCGCCGTCCGGTCCGATCCGAAAGTCGCCCGGTAAAGGGCTGGCCGAAACTGTTCAGCAGGCCAAACAGGGACAGCACCAGGCCAATGAGCGTCTCCGTCTGGAGCGTGAACCCGAGTATCTGTTCGCCGACGATGCCCGCAAGCGACACCTGCCCGCTGGCGATGTACAGGGGAAGGACGATGATGAGAAACGAGTTGCCCAACGCGTCCGCCATCCGGGCGAACGCGAGCGTCAGGACTCGCGTGTCAGTGCCGAGGACCATCTACCGTACGCCAACGGTCCCACTCCCCTGAGCGTTGCGTTCGAGCGGTAGCTCGCGGCTCAGATACCGTCGGCCTGCTGCGCCGCGATGCCCGTGTAGTCGGTCGGCGTCAGCGCTTCCAGTTCGGCTCGTACCTCGTCGCTCACATCGAGGTCAGCGAACATGTCGTGGAAGTCCTCGATGGTGACATCGCGGCCACGTGTGGCCTTTTTCACCTGCTCGTAGGCGTCGGCGTACCCCTCGCGGCGGAGGATGGTCTGGACGGCCTCACCGATTATCTCCGGCGTCGCGTTCAGGTCGTCACGCATCACCTGCTCGTTGGGGACGACCTTCGCCAGCCCGTTCTGGCACTTGCTGTAGCCGATGAGACAGTGGGCGAAGGCGGCCCCGATGTTGCGCTTGACCGTCGAGTCCGAGAGGTCCCGCTGAAGCCGGGAGTTCGTCACGTAGTCCCCGAGGAAGACGAGGTCGGAGTTCGCTTTCGAGAGGTTCCCCTCGCTGTTTTCGAAGTCGATGGGGTTGACCTTGTGGGGCATCGTCGAGGACCCGGTCTCACCCTCGACGGCCTCCTGGCCGAGGTATCGGTCCGAGACATACAGCCACACGTCGAGGTCGAGGTCCAGCAGGATGTTGTTCGCGCCACGCAGCGCGTCGAACAGGACCGCGAGGTCATCACAGGGGTTGACCTGCGTCGTCAGCGGTTCGTGCTCCAGGCCGAGGTCACCGACGAACGACTCGGCGACGGCCGGCCAGTCCACGTCGGGGTAGGCGGCGACGTGGGCCGCGTAGGTTCCCGACGCGCCGGCGAGCTTTCCCGAGAGGCCGTCGGCTGCGCGCTCCACGCGACCGATGGCCTGGCCCAGCCGCGAGGCGTAGACGGCCATCTCCTTGCCAAAGGTCGTTGGCGTCGCGGGCTGGCCGTGCGTGCGGGCCAGCATCGGCACGTCGGCGTAGGTGTGGGCCATCTCCACCAGCGTGTCCCGAATCTCGCGCAGTTCGGGCACAAGCACCTCCTCGGCGGCGGGCTTGACGAGCAGCCGCTGGGCGAGGTTGTTCACGTCCTCGCTTGTCAGCCCGAAGTGAATCCAGTTGGCGGCGTCGAGGTCCTCGGGCATGCCCAGCCGGATGAAGTACTCGATGGCCTTCACGTCGTGGTTGGTCGCCGAATACTCGCCGTAGCCTTCGGTTTCGAGCTGTTTTACGACGGTCGCGTCCTCGTCATCGAATTCCTCGTACAGCACCCGGAGCGCCGCGCGCTGGTCGTCATCGATTGATAGCGGCGTGGCGTCGAGGTCAGCAAGCGCGATGAGGTACTCGACTTCGACTTCCACGCGGGCGCACATTAGCGCCCGTTCGCTGGCGTACGGGACGAGCGGTTCGGTGTAGCGGGCGTATCGGCCGTCGAGCGGCGAAACGGCGGTCAGTGGCCCTCTTTCGGTCATACCCGAGTGTGCGCGGGAGGCGCGAAAAAGCGTGTCGTTCCGGTCGTACGGAAAGATGAGTTACAACGGACTCTGTAGTCTCGTCTTCAGTACAGGTGTATGCTGGTCATTTGCGGAGGTTCGTAACCTCCATCACGGTCTGAAGGATGTCAGTCTCGAAGTCGCGGTCCGCGACGACGAGTTCATCACCGGTCGAGCGGGCCGTCGCCGCGATGAGCATATCGGCAGTTGCCAGCCTATCCCCATCGGCAAGGATCTCATCTTGGAGACGTGCGGCCTCGACCGCGATCGGTTCGTTCAGATCGAGCGTCTGTACATCCGAGAACTCCTGTCTGACGGCCAGTACATCGGTCTCACCGCTCCCGAGGCGGCCGTTGATATACTCGAATGCACAGATCGTAGACGTGTACCACGGTTTCCCACCATCGAGATACTCGACAACACGCTCGTCCCCTTGCTGGTAGGCGATAATCGCAGACGTGTCGAGAAACATTACCGCTCGCGGCCGTCCCGTACGATTTCCATCGCTTCCTCGGCTTCTTCGTCAGACAGCGTTCCCGGAGCCATTCCGTCACCGGTCGACGCAACGATCCGGAGCAAGAACTCATCCCACGTTTCGTTATCCCGTTTTGCCTCGTCTAGCCTGTCCTTTGTATCGGTGTCGATGGGAATTGACGTTCGGCTCATATGAATTTCTAATGAATTTCTCGGGCATCAGTGTTTGCCTCATTGCGAGAGAAATGAATGACTGCCCCGTACTGTGACAACCGCCAGACTGGAGAGATCCGCGATCAGCGCAGCCAACCGTAGTCAGCTTCGGCGTCACCGAAGCGACCGTCCGGCGGATCGAAGCGGTAGAGGTCCTGGCCGAGCGCGGCCCACGCGAGACCGTAGACGGTCGCCGTCGCTGGCTGGATATCGAACCCGAGGAACACGACGGTTCCGAAGCCCAGCAAGACGCCCAGCCACGGCGGCTGGATACGGGTCCTGACGAGGCCGACCGCGACCAGTACCGACCCACCGACCAGTGCGAGCACGCCGATCCCGATGATCACATCGCCGCCACCGGTGAGGAGGCGGACCAGTTGGCCGGCCGCGAAGACGAGCCCGCCGACCGCGCCGACCCACGCGCCGATGGTCCCGGGTCGCTTCATCCGCGCGCCGTAGAAGTCCTCGACGGCGTAGTGGCCGGCCACGACACCAAGCGCAGAGACGACGATTCCGGCCAGAACGGGTGGATTCGTGGCTGTCTGGCCGGTCATAGATAGCGCCACGGCCCAGCCGATCCAGACGACACCGCCGACAGCGGCGACCGCGCCAGCGCGTTGACACCGTAGCTTCGCCATACGGGCGAGTTGGCGGCGGGCTACAAATGCACATCGGACCTGCAGACGCCGCCACTAGTGAGCCAGGGTCGGTGTGGTCCGGTCGCACGCGACGGGGCGGACGGGGGTTTCGCAACAACTTTGCACGGGCCGGTCCGTCGGTCGCACATGAAACTCGCCGGTATGGCCAGCAACCGCGGCCGAAATCTCATGAACATCGCGGACCGCGCCCCGGGCGGTGCGTCCTTCGCCGTCGTCTTGACAAACGACGCCGACGCGCCGGTACTCGAAGCGGCCGCCGAGCGCGGCATCCCGACCGAAGTCGTCGAACGCGACGCGGACGAGTCGCGCCAGTCCCACGAGGAGCGCGTTCTCGACGCGCTCTCGGAGTACGACTTCGACCTCGTCACGCTGGACGGCTACATGCGCGTCCTCAGCGAGACGTTCCGCGATGACACGACGACGATACTGAACGTCCATCCGAGCTTGCTGCCGAACTTCACCGGTGCAAACGCCCACGAACAGGTCCTCGACGCCGGCGTGAAGGTGACGGGCTGTACCGTCCACGTCGTCGACGAGACCCTCGACGGCGGCCCCATCGTCACGCAGGAACCCATCCCCGTCTTCGAGGGTGACGACGAGGACAGCCTCAAAGAGCGGGTGCTCTACGAGGGCGAGTTCACCGCCTATCCGCGCGTCATCGAGTGGTTCGCCGAGGACCGCGTCACCGTCGACTGGGACGAGGGGACCGTCTCAATCGAGGGCGACGACGGCGGCGACTTCCCCGCGCGTCGCATCGTCTCGGACGACCTCGCGTCGAGCCTGCGCTACGGGGAGAACCCCCATCAGGATGCCGCGCTCTACACCGACACGACCGTCTCCGAGGCCAGTGTCGTCCACGCCGACCAACTGAACGAGGGCGCGAAGGGGCTGTCGTACAACAACTACAACGACGCCGACGGCGCGCTGAACCTCATCAAGGAGTTCGAGGAACCGGCCGCCGCGGTCATCAAACACACCAACCCGGCCGGCTGTGCGACCGCCGACTCCATGGCCGACGCCTACGAAAAGGCGCTGTCGACGGACCCGATGAGCGCCTTCGGCGGTATCGTCGCGCTGAACCGCGAGTGCGACGCCGCCACCGCCGAGCAGATCATCGACTCGTTCAAGGAGGTTGTCGTCGCGCCCGGCTACACCGACGCCGCACTCGACGTGCTGTTCGAGAAAGATAACCTCCGCGTGCTCGATGTAAACGAGAACTTCGAGGTCACGGACAGCCTGACCGAGAAGCCCCTCGTCGGGGGCCGACTCGTTCAGGAGCGGGACACCCAGCACCTCTCGGCCGACGACCTCGAAGTCGTCACCGAGCGCGAACCGACAGACGAGCAGGTCGAGTCGCTGCTGTTCGCCTGGCACACGCTCAAGCACGTCAAGTCCAACGGCATTCTCTTCGCCAAGGGGACCGAGACGGTCGGCATCGGCATGGGACAGGTCTCCCGGGTCGACGCCGTCCGGCTGGCCGCGATGAAGGCCGACGAACACGCCCAGGGCAAGGACGCCGAGGGTGCTGTGATGGCCTCGGACGCCTTCTTCCCGTTCCCGGACGGTATCGAGGAGGCCGCCGACGCCGGAATCGAGGCCGTCATCCAGCCCGGCGGCTCGAAAAACGACGAGAGTGTCATCGAGGCCGCGGACGAGCACGACATGACGATGGTGTTCACCGGCCAGCGGTCCTTCCGGCACGACTGAGCCGTACCGCGACGGCAGGTCCGACCTATCGACCCAGATTCCAGCGAAAGAGGTTTTTCCGAGGCATCAGAACCCGCTGTCGATGGCAGACGACAACGACAGAGAGACGGCTGTCCGCGACGCCGTGGACGTGTCTCGGAGCGGTGCGCCGGCGGGTGGCAGTGTCATCCGCGACCGGTTCTCCGCCGACGAGATCTTCCAGCGTATCATCGTCGCGGCCGACGAAGAGGTGACGGTCGGGACCCGCGAACTGTTCTTCGCCGGCATCGCGGGCGGGTTCGCTATCACGGTGACGTTCATGCTGTACGCGTCGCTGTACGCGAAGACCGGCGGCGACCCGATACTGAGCGCGCTGCTGTACCCGCTCGGGTTCGTCTTCATCATTCTCGGCGATTATCAGCTCTACACCGAGAACACGCTCCCGCCGGTCGCGCTCGTCCTCGAACGGCTGGCGAGCCTCCCGTCGCTGCTCCGTATCTGGGCCGTCGTGCTCGCGTCGAACATCCTCGGCGGGATGCTCGGTGCGCTTGCACTCGCGACGACCAACGTCCTTTCAGCTGATGCGGCGGGGGCCGCCGCCGGCTTCGCGCAGAAAGCCATCGAGACCTCGCAGGTGACGCTGTTCTCGAAGGCGGTGTTCGCCGGGCTCATCGTCGCCGGCGTCGTCTGGGTCGACTACTCGCTGCGGGACAGCATCTCCCGGCTCGTGTTGATCTACATCTCGTTTCTGGCGATTCCGTTCGGGAACCTCTATCACGTCGTCGTCTCCGCGACGGAGATGTTCTATCTGGTGTTCATCGGCGAGCTGGCGCTGTCTGTCGGCCTCTGGGAGTTCGTCCTCCCGGTGCTTGTGGGCAACTCCGTCGGCGGCGTCGTTCTCGTGACCGTTGTCAACTACTTCCACACGACCGAGCGACGGCTCGAAACGGCCCGGGAGGAAGGGTCAAAGCGCCAGCTTACCCTCCGGGAGTGGCTCTGGGGCGGGTGGTCCGCCTCCGGCCGCTCGTACGTGCCGGCGACCGATGAAGTTCCCCGAAACGATCCGGGGTCGAGAGACGACAAACCCTGACACAAACCATTTCAACGCGCTCCGGCTATCGTTGGTGTGAACTGGGTGAAGAACAACCGCCTGCTCCTGCTGTTTGCTGCCGTCGTGCTGACCACGCTGGGAGCCGTCGGGATGGGTGTCGTGGGTGTCGTTGCGACACTCGGAGCACTGCTCGGCGGTGGTGCGGTCGTCCAGACTTTCGGTACGTTCTTGCTCGGCACGCTGCTGTTGATGGGCGTCGATATCGTGTTCTCGGTCGCGCTGGTCCGGGAGCTGGCGCGGCAGGCGTCGGTGCCAAAGAGCCAGCGCGTCGCCGCTGGGCTTGCCAGTCTCGAATCGGCACTCCCACCGCTCGCGTCGCTCGGTCTCTCCGACGTGTTCGAACCGCCCGAACCGACGGTCGAAGAGCGCCACGAGGAACTGACGCGCCGGTACGTCGAGGGGGACCTCTCCGAAGCCGAGTACGAACGCGAACTGCAAGCGCTTCTCGGCGAATCTGAGGAGCCGGCTGCCGAACCACGGGACGCCTCCGAGATCGAAATTGAATCGGCACGGGCCTCAGCACCTGACACCGAACGCGAACCCGCCCGCGAATAACACTGAGCGGGTTTTACATGGCCGCCCGACGACAGGTCTGCTATGGACACGCCCACGTTCCTCGAAGTCGAGGTGGAACGGGACGCCGTCGCCTCGGCCCTCGATGCCGTCCCCGGCATCGCCGTTGTCGATGATGCCTCCGCTACCGCAACGCCAGCACCGGCGGGACCGGACAGTGCCGACGATTCCCAGCCCGATGGCCCCAGTCTGACAGAGCGCCTCGGGTCGCTGTGGCGACAGTGGGGCCTGCTCGGCACGGGGCTGTCGCTCATCGTGCTCGGCGCGGCGACGGCCGGACTCTGGTGGTACCGCCGCCGAAACGCCGATGGACTCGATGACGAGAGTCCCGACGAGTACGCGTCGGAGTGGGCCACAGAGCACCCGAGTGAGACGCCGCCGCCAGCCGAATCGACCGTTGATACACCCTCTCCAACGGACACGGATTTCGAACCCACAGCAGCCGAAGACGATGCCGAGGACACGTCGACTCCGGAGACACGGGAAACGGCGCTGGCCTCGGAGACGACACCGACTGAATCCGAGGACCGGCGGCAGTACACCGGGATGGAGACGGACCGGACGGGCGTTACAGGGCAGGAAACTGAGACCGATAGCGTCGGAGCGGATGAGACGGACACCGACGAGCGACCGGCGGCGAAGATCGACCCGGCACCGCTGCTCGGTGCCGCGTTCCTAATTCTTTCGAGCGCGCTTGGCCGGTGGGCGACGCGCGAGCGCAACGACCAGACGTAACCGTCGCCGAGCGGACCCGAATCCCGGACACAGCGGATCGGATACGGCGGGCTGTACGGGGCTCTCTACGCGTCGGACACCACCGACACAATAGTCCGACAGGCTAAAGCGAGCGGCTCCGAAAGCCCGACTATGGAGTTCCACGAGGCCGCGAACTTCCTCTTCGAGTTGCGCCGGTTCGCCTCGCGACCCGGCACTGATGCCACGCAGGACCTGCTTTCGTCGCTCGGTGACCCACAGGAGGGGCTTCGCTGCGTGCAGATCGCGGGGTCCAACGGGAAGGGGTCCACCGCGCGGATGGTCGAACGAACGCTCCGGGAAGCGGGCCTCGATGTCGGACTGTACACGTCACCGCATCTCGACGACGTGCGCGAGCGGATCCGTATCAACGGCCGAAAACTTTCCGAAGCTGCCCTTGTCGAGTTCGTCGAGGCGGTCCAGGCGTACGTGACCGAGCAGGGCGCGGCCAACGACTCGCCCACCTTCTTCGAAACGCTGACGGCGATGGCGCTGTGGGAGTTCGACCGGCAGGACGTGGACATCGCCGTTCTGGAGGTCGGTATCGGCGGCCGCTACGACGCCACGAGCGTGGTCGACCCGGTCGCCAGCGCCGTCACGTCCGTGACGCTCGAACACACACATATCCTCGGCGACACCGTCGAGGAAATCGCCCACGACAAAGCCCACGTCGCTCCGGACGACAATCCGCTGGTGACCGGGACGACCGGCGATGCGCTCGCGGCTATCCGCGAGGTCGCCGGCGATGTCGTGACCGTCGGCGAGCGCGACGACATGGACGTGACAGCCACCTACGGCGGCCGCGACGGGTTGGAAAGTGCTGTCTCGGTCGACGGACCGGACTGGTCGGTCGAGACGCACCTCCCGCTGCTGGGCGCACATCAGGCACAGAACGCCGGTATCGCGGCCACGCTGTGCCGGCAAGTCGCGGACGTATCCCGGGCGGATCTCGAACGCGGCCTGCGAAACGCCCACTGGCCCGGTCGCTTCGAGGTGATGAACGAGTCGCCGCTGGTCGTCCTCGACGGGGCACACAACCCCGGAAGCATCGAACGGACCGCCGAGACGCTGTCCTCGTTCGACTACGACGACCTCCACGTCGTCATAGGGGCGATGGTCGACAAGGACCACGAGGGCATCGCAACGGCGCTGCCGGACCCGGACCACGTCGTCGCCTGCCAGCCGGCCGTCGACCGGGCGGAGTCCCACCACGTCGTCGCAACCGCAGTGGAGACAGCGACTGACGCGACAGTCGAGACGCGCCATGACGTGGCTGGGGCGCTCGGTATCGCGCTCGATGCCGCAGACGAGGGCGACGCCGTCCTCGTCACAGGGTCGCTGTATACCGTCCGGGAAGCCCGAACGCGCTGGTCGCGCTCGCTGATCCCCAAACAGGTCGACTCGCTGGCCGAGGCCCGCGAAACCATCGCGGACGCCCACGTCACCGACGCCGGGGCCTGGCGGATGCGGGGCAAGGCTGTCCACCGCGTCCTGCGAACGCGTGTTCAGCCGCGACAGGCCCAGTACCTCAAGGAGGAACTGCTGTCCCTGGGGGGTGAGTGTGCGATTTCCGGCCTGAACGACCAGGACGAGGAGTCCCTGAACGTGGTCATGATGGCGACGATGGCCCAGTACAAACGGCTCGTGGACAAACTGGACGGCCAGCCCTACGGGCTGTCGCCGTTCGCCGACGAACTGCGGGGGGCGCTGTCCATCCAGCAGCCCGAGCCAGACACGTCGACGACGTATCCCTGGGACGACGGCACGGCCGTCATGGGCATCTGCAACATCACGCCGGACTCGTTCCATGACGGCGGCGAGTACAACGCCGTCGAGGACGCCGTCGCCCGCGCCGAGCAGATGGTCGAGGCTGGCGCTGACATCCTCGACATCGGCGGGGAGTCGACCCGTCCCGGCGCGGAGCCGATCCCGGCCGAGGAGGAAATCGACCGCGTGGTTCCGGTCATCGAGGCCCTCTCGGACCTGGACGTGGCCGTCTCCGTGGACACGCGGAAGGCCCCCGTCGCGCGGGCCGCGCTCGACGCCGGCGCGGACATCCTCAACGATGTGTCCGGCCTCGAAGACCCGGAGATGCGGCTGGTCGCCGCCGAGTACGACGTGCCCGTCGTCGTGATGCACTCCATCGAAACGCCGGTCGACCCCGACAGCGACATCCACTACGACGACGTGGTCGAGGACTGCATCGACCAGCTGACCGAGCGTGTGCTGCTCGCTGAGAAAGCCGGACTGGACCGCGACCAGATCATCGTCGACCCAGGCATCGGCTTCGGGAAGTCGCCGGTGGAGAGCTTCGAACTGCTCGACCGCCTCCCGGAGTTCGAGGCGCTCGGCTGTCCGATTCTGGTCGGCCACTCCCACAAATCGCTGTTCGGGCTGGTCGGGCAGGAGGCGGGCGACTGTCTGGAGGCGACTATCGCCGGGACGACGCTGGCGGCCGAACGGGGCGCTGACATCGTTCGGGTCCACGACGTGCCCGAGAACGTCGCCGCCGTCCGAGTCGCCGAGGCGGCCCAGAATCCCGATAAATTCGAGGAGTGAGGGTTGCTATCCGTTATTTCACCGGACGGAAAGTGTTTACCCATTATATTTGGGGTACTCTCGAGGACACTTTCAACGGTGAAAATCGGGTGCGAACATATAAGGTTTGTATCGGTCGAAACTGGGCATGGGATTACAGGACGGGAGTACGGGCTCCCGAAAGCGGATCAACTCGTCCGATAGAAAGGCGGTCGATGGCGCGACACTTACCGAACGTATCGGGCTAGACGACAGGGAGATACGCTGGCGGAAGGAGTTCACCGGCTTCGACGAGTCGGATATCGACAATCTCACCGCGATGGCGGACGAGACGAACGCCCGGGCAGACGCTGTCGTCGACGATTTCTACGACCACCTCCAGTCGTTCGACGAGACAGTCGAGATTTTCGGGCGGTCCACCAAGTCCGTCGACCAGCTCAAGCAGACCCAGTCACAATACCTCCGCGACCTTGTTGCCGGAGACTACGACAAGCAGTACTTCGAGAACAGGGCCCGTATCGGGAAGATTCACGATATGCTCGACCTCGGCCCGAAGATCTATCTCGGGGCCTACAGCATCTACTTCGAGCATTTCCTGAACGTGATCGTCGACGATCTGCAGTCGGGCGATGCCGACCGGGACGAGGCACTTGCGGAGATGCAGTCACGTGTCCTCTCCGTCTTCAAGCTCCTCAATCTCGACCAGCAGGTGGCGATGGACACCTACATCGACTCCTACAGCCGGCGACTGGAATCGGCAATCGAAGACCAGCAGACGTTGATGCAAGAGGTCGAAGACGGGCTCCAGCAGCCAATCGACGAACTGAGCACCTCGGCCGAACAGGTCGCCGAAACGAACCAGCAAATCAACGCCACTGCCGAGACCCAGTCCGAGTCGATGGACGAAGTGGCGGCCGAGGTCGCCGACATGAGCGCGACCATCGAGGAGATCGCCTCGACTGCCGAGGAGGTCGCAAGCACCAGCACGTCGGCCGAGCGGAAGGCCGAGCGCGGGAACGAAGCCGCACAGCAAGCCGCGGCGGTGATGAACGATGTCGATGACGCCGTCGACGCGGTGTCGACCGACATCGCCGGTCTCCGGGAGCAGGCCGACGAGATCGACGACATCGTCGAAGTCATAAACGACATCGCGGACCAGACGAATATGCTCGCGCTGAACGCCTCCATCGAGGCCGCCCGGGCCGGCGAAGCCGGCGACGGGTTCGCCGTCGTCGCCGACGAAATCAAGACGCTCGCGGGCGATTCCCAGGAGCATGCGAACCAGATCGAGGACACCGTCACGGAAATCCAGGACGAGACCGTCGACGCCGTCGAGAGCCTCGAAACCGTTACCGACCAGGTGACGGAGGGCATCGAGCAGGTAGAGGACGCAACTGAGCGCCTCGAAGAAATCGTGTCGGCGGTCAACGAGGCGTCACAGGGTATCCAGGAGGTGTCGGCGGCGACCGACGACCAGGCAGCCTCGACCGAAGAGGTCGCCAGCATGATCGATGAACTGTCGAGTGGCATCGACGACATGTCACAACAGCTCGACGACCTCGCGGCGACGAACGAGGAACAGACCGCGAAGATTCAGGACGTGGCCGAGACCGCACGCCGACTCGATACCGACTCGGACTGATTTTGAACCCGGCCAAAACGACTGCCTTACTCTTCTGGCTCCGGTGGCTCGACTGCCTCGGCTTCCGTCTCCGTCACGCGGATTCCCTTCGAGGCGAGGTGGCGCATCTGCCGGCGGACGAAGTCCTCCTCGGTCGTGCCCCGCGTCGCCAGAATGACCATCCGGGCGTCACCGGCGGGGCGCATCGTCCGCCCGGCCCGCTGTGCGCCCTGTCTGCGGGACCCACCGAGTCCAGAAGCGACGATGGCGAGTTCGGCGTCCGGGAGATCGATGCCCTCGTCGCCGACCCGAGAGACGACCAGCGTGTCCAGTTCGCCCCGGCGGAATTCGTCGAACAGTTTCTCCCGGCGGGCGTGTGGCGTCTCGCCGCTGATAAACGGCGCGCCGATGGCCTCGCTGATGGCCTCGCCCTGGTCTAGGTACTCGATGAACACCAGCGCCTTCGCGGCGGGGTTCTCGGCCAGCGCGTAGCGGATTTCGTCGATTTTCCCGCTGTTGTTGGCGGCGGCCTGCCGGCGGTCGTGGCCCGACGTGGAACTGTATTCGGACTGCTCGGTCTCGTTGCCCCACGGGACAAGTCGGATTTCGACCTCCGGCTCGGCGACGTAGCCTTCGTCGAACAGCTTGCCCCAGTCCGTCCCGATGGGCGGGCCGATGAGCGTGAATATCTCCTCCTCGTCGTCGCTCTCCCGGGTCGGCGTCGCGGTCAGCCCCAGCCGGTGTTTGGTCTGGAGGTCCGCGCTCCGGCGGTGAATCGGCGACGGCACGTGGTGGACCTCGTCGAAGACGATGAGCCCCCACTTGCGCTGGTCGAACAGCTTCCGGTGGCGGTCCATCCCAGCCGTGCGGTACGTAGCGATGGTCACAGGTTTGATGTTCTTCTCGCCGCCGTGGTACTCGCCGATATCGTCGTCGGTCAGGGAGGTGTGTCGGACCAGTTCGTCGTGCCACTGGGTCGCGAGTTCACGCGAGGGGACGAGAATCAGTGTCTCACCGCTGATAGCGGCCATCGCGCCCATCGCGGCGACGGTCTTACCCGACCCGGGCGGGCCGACGAACACGCCCGACCCCTGCTCGGTGAACCGCTCGACCCAGTCCTGCTGGTAGTCCCGCAGACGCAGGCGAAGGTCCATCTCGATGGCGTCGCCGGTCTCCAGGTCGCGGTCGTCACGGACGGGATAGCCCGCCTCGTACAGTGTACGCTTGATTTCGGCCGTCGCGTCCTCGTTGACCCACGACTCCAAGTCCGAGATGGGGGCTCGGAGGTGGTCGTCGTCGAGTTTCGGGCGCGCGACGTTGCCCATCAGGTCGTCGCTCTCGGCTTCCAGCACGACGTAGCCGTCCTCGTGAGTCTTCAGGCGGAACTTCCGGGCGCGTTCCCACTGGCTCGTCACCCACTCTTCGAGGTGGGGCGAGCGCTCGCCCAGCACGTCCCGCATCGTCGCCAGAAGGTCCTCCAGGGACTCGTGTGGTGCGGCCCAGATGTCCTCCTCGCGGAGTTCGTACACGTAGCCGCCAGAGCGGTTGGTGTCTTGCAGGCGCGCGAACTGCGAGAGCTGTGCGCGGGTGAACTGCTCCGGGTGTTCGACGACGACTTCGCGGCGGTCCGGAAATAGAACCACGCGCTCGCGGTCGGTCACCTCGGCGATATCTGCGGGATACCACACGGACTCGACCGCTGTCACGTCCTGGCGCTCGATGTCGCCGTCGGCGGCCAGACGCTCCAGTGCCGTCCGGGCCTGGTCGGGCGTCAGGTCCGTCTTCCGGGAGAGTTCAGTCGCCGTCAGATGCGGGCGGCCGACGGCGTCGATAGCGTCGTAGACGGTATCGAGTTCGAGGTCGTCGGGTGGGTCCGACTCGTCGTCTCGGTCGGCTGGCTCCTCGGCTGTCACTACCGGATGGAGGCGGCCGACGCTCAAACGGGTTTCGTCTGGGCGGTCGCCGTCGGCTCGAACACGTACATTAATATAGCGCCACCCGGACCTGCCGGCATGGTTGAGGGAATCGCGGCCGGACCGTGGTCTATCGTTCCCGCGCTCGTCGCCATCGGGCTGGCCTGGTACACTCGTGACGCCCTGATCGGGCTGTTCGTCGGCATCGTCGTCACGGGCGTTCTGGTCGGGGCATTACACCCCCAGGCGGTCGGGGTCCCGTCGGACCTCATCACCGCCGGTGGCGAGGTGGCGACCGTCCAGCCCCAGGCTGAGGACGGGAGTCCGTGGACGGTCGGCGTGGGTGGTATCGTGCTCGGAGCGATCTTCGGACTGAAAGTCGTCCCCGAGATAATCGCCACGGCCCCGCTGTTCGGGGAGTGGTACGTCAAGAACGTCCTGCTCGCCATCTTCGCTATCGGCGGGCTGATCGGGCTGATGATCCGGGCCGGGGCGGTTCAGGGCGTGCTGGAGGCGCTGGTGTCGCGAGCGGATTCCGCCGCAGACGCGGAGAAGGCCGCCTTCCTGGCCGGTATCGCTATCCACATCGACGACTACTTCAACTGCCTCGTGGTCGGCTCGATGATGCGCCCGCTGACGGACAAATTCGATGTTTCGCGGGCCAAGCTCGCCTACTACGTCGACTCCGCAGGGTCGCCGGCCTCGCGGCTCGCGTTCTACTCGACGTGGGGCGCGGCGATGGTCGGGTTCATGGGGAGCGGTCTCGTCGAGGCCCAGCAACAGGGGATACTCCCGTCGGACATGGCGAACGTCGTAAACACCGGCGGCGACCAGGTCACCGCGGCGACCGGGGCCGTCTGGCCGCTGTTTTTCAACACGCTGTTTACGGGCTTTTACTCCTGGATCGCGCTCGCTCTCGCGGGGCTGGTCGCCTGGCAGGTCGTCCCGAACCTCTACGAGATGGGCGTCGAGGAGTCCCGCGCGAGAACCGAGGGGAAAGTCGTCGGCGACGACGCCGACCCGATGATCTCGGCGGAGATGGACGAGTACGAGATGTCCGAGACCGCCACGCCGGACTGGAAGAACTTCGCCTGGCCGATCCTGACCATGATCGTCGTCGGGCTGGGCGCGATGTTCTGGCGGGCCAGCCCCGTCATCTACGTCGAGGGGAAAGAGGGGATGGGGGCCACGCTGCTCCAGCTCGGCAGCTGGCAGCTGATTACGCCGCCGAGCGGACCGTGGGCATTCAACATCGGCGGCGTGCAGCTCGGTCTCGCGTCGTTCTCGGCGCTGATCGTCGCCTTCCTGCTGTACCGCTGGAAGGGTGACATCCCGTCGAACGACGACGCCACCGACGCGTTGCTGGTCGGGTTCAAGGGCATCTTCCTGGCGGCTGTCATCCTGATGTTCGCCAGTTCCATCCAGAACGCGGTGTCGATACTCGGCATCTCGGCGTTCGTGACGAACGTCTTCGGCGGCGTGCCGGCGTTTATTATCCCGGTCGGGGTCTTCCTCGTGACCTCGTTCGTCAGCTTCTCCGATGGCTCGTCGTGGTCGACCTACGGCATCATGTTCCCCATCGCGATCCCACTGGCGTTCTCGACGGGCGCGAACCTCCCGCTGGTCCTCGGAGCAGTGTTCAGCGGCGGGATCTTCGGCGATCACACCTCGCCCATCAGCGACACGACCGTTCTCGCGTCGTCGACCAGCGGGAGCGACCACATGGTCCACGTCAGGAGTCAAGCACCCTACGCCCTCATCTCGGCCGGCATCGCGGCTGCGCTGTTCCTCGTGTTCGGACTGGTACTCCCCGAGGGATTCAGCGTCATCCCGTACTGACTACAGGAAACCGTGGTCTTCGATTCGATCCTCGTAGAGGTCCTCGTAGTCGGCGCGGACTTGCGCGTGGTCGAACTCGGCGCAAGACTCGTCGACGGTCCAGCGCTCGAAGTCGGCTGACTCAGTGATCTTGTCGGCGATCTCCTGGGGGTTCGTCACCCGGAACGCGCGGCCGCGCTGCTCGATGAGTTCGTGGGCGCTGGACTCGGCCTGATACTCCACGATGCCGATACAGCCACAGGCCATCGCCCAGAGGAGGTCGGTGGCGAAGCATTCCCGGAACGCCGTCTGGACGAACACGTGTGCGCCCTTGTAAATGGAGACCCGGTCCTCGATGTCGCACGACCCTACAAAGGTCACGCGGTCGTCGATACGGAGGTCGGCAGCTTCCTGTTCGTAGTACCCTCGCTCCGGGCCGTCGCCGATGATTGTCGCTGACCAACCTTTCTGTCTGAGTTCCGCGAGGCCGAGCAGTAGCGATTCGACGTTCGCGCTGCCGTCGAGGCGGTGGGCGTACACCACGTCGATCTCCTCGTCGGCTTCGGTCTCCCGAACGAGATCCATGTCGATGCTCTGTGGGAGAATCGCCGTCTGGTCCGCTGTCGCTCCCCGCTCACGGACCCGCGTGCGGACGAGTTCGGAGGGGGTGATGAGACAGTCCGACGCACGGAATGCGAGGTCGGCCCGGCGGTTCTCGGGCACGTCCTCGTCGCCGAACCACTCCGTGAGAAGCGGCGCGCGGGACAGGGCTGCACCGGTTTTGGCGGCCAGCGCGACTGAGGCCGGCGTCGGATGGACGTGGACGACATCGGGACGGAACTGCGCGAGCAGAAACGGCAGGCGAGCGCAAAAGGAGGGGACGGTCGGCGAGACGGTGACGGCGCGGTAGGTGACGCCGTCGCGCTCGCGTTGATTGTCGAATCCCGTCCACCACTGTGAGCAGAACACGGTCACGTCGTGGCCGGCGTCGGCGAGTTCGGTAGCCACCCGCTCCAGCCGGGTCCGGCCCACTGTGTCCCGGTACTGACTCGTCTCCATAGCGACGACCGCGACACGCATACAGGTGCGACGACGTGGCTGCTCAAAAAGCCCCCGTTTGCAACAAAAGGTTTTGGCCGTGCCTGCCCTGCCTTCGTGTGTGACCGCGTACGACCTCTCTCGCTATCTGAACGTCCGCAGCGCCTACGGCAGTTCGTTCGCGCCGGACGGAACGCTCGCCTTCTTGATGAACACGACCGGCGTCGGCCAGATCTGGTCGCTCACGGAACCACAGGGCTGGCCCGAGCAACTGACCTTCTACGACGATACCGTGAGCTTCGTCGGCTACTCGCCCGAGCGCCAAGAACTCGCCTTCGGCATGGACGAGGGCGGTAACGAGCGGGCACAGTTGTACCGACTTGACGCGGACGGACACATCCACGCACTCACCGGGATGCCTGACGCGAAACACCGCTGGGGCGGCTGGTCGCCCGACGGCGAGCGGTTCGCGTTCGCGTCCAACCGCCGCAACGAGGCTGTCTTCGATATTTACGTACAGGACCGCGACGCCACCGGCGACGACGCGGAACTTGTCTGGGAGGGCGACGGCTGGCTCTCGGTTGGTGGGTTCTCACCAGACGGCACACGGCTGCTGGTCAGCGAAGCCCACTCCAGTTTCGACCAGGACATCTACGTGCTGGACCTCGATAGCGAGGACCTCACGCATCTCACGCCACACGAGGGGAAGGTCCGCTACACGAGCGCGTCGTGGGGACCGGACGGCGATGCGGTGTATCTCGTCACCGACGCCGAGAGCGACACGCTCGAACTGGCTCGCCTCTCGCTCGAGGGGGACCTCGACATCGTGCGCTCGGACGACCAGTGGAACATCGACGGCGTCGCGCTGGACCGGGACAGTGGCCGGCTGGCGTACTCGCGCAACGTCGACGGCTACAACGAGATCACCGTCGGCGAACTGACGGGGCCGACGAGCATCGAGACGTTCCCGACGCCGGACCTGCCGGGCGGGCTGGCGGGGGGCGTCTCCTGGGGACCCGACGCCGAGCGCTTCGCCGTCAGCGTCACCGGGCGGACGGTCAACACCAACGTGTTCGTCGTCGAGGCCGCCACCGGCGAGAGCAAGCAGTGGACCGCCGCCTCGACGGCCGGCATCCCGCGCGAGACGTTCGTCGAACCGGAGGTCGTCCGGTTCGACTCGTTCGACGGGCGGGAGATTCCGGCGCTGTTCTCGCTGCCGGACGGCGCTGCGACCGGGGCCGGCACTGACGGCAACACGCCCGTCATCGTCGACATCCACGGCGGCCCGGAGAGCCAGCGCCGGCCGTCGTTCTCGGGCCTGACACAGTATTTCCTCTCGCGGGGCTACGCCGTCTTCGAGCCCAACGTCCGCGGGTCGACTGGTTACGGGAAGGCCTACACGCACCTCGACGACGTGGAAAAGCGGCTGGATTCCGTGAAGGACCTGCGGGCCGGCGTCGACTGGCTCCACAATCACCCGGCCGTCGACCCCGACCGAATCGTCGCGATGGGCGGGTCCTACGGCGGGTTCATGGTGCTGGCGGCGCTGACCGAGTACCCGGACCTCTGGGCGGCCGGCGTCGACGTGGTCGGCATCGCCAACTTCGTCACCTTCCTCGAGAACACCGGCGACTGGCGGCGCGAACTCCGTGAGGCCGAGTACGGCTCGCTGGCCGAGGACAGGGAGTTCCTCGAATCCATCTCCCCCATCAACAACGTCGACCGCATCGACGCGCCGCTGTTCGTCCTCCACGGGGCCAACGACCCGCGGGTCCCGGTCGGCGAGGCCGAACAGATCGCCGAGCAGGCGGAAAAGCAGGGCGTTCCCGTGGAGAAACTCGTCTTCGACGACGAGGGCCACGGCATCAGCAAGCGTGAGAACCGCATCGAGGCCTACACCGCTGTCGTCGAGTTCCTCGACGAGCACGTCTGAGCGGTCTCGACGGGAATCCGGAGACGGTGGCATTGCAGGGTTTTTATACGGGTGTTTCAGTCGGCGAAAACGTTCAGGCGGCTTTATGGTGGTGCCGAAGCAGCGTTTCGTATGGAGATAGCCGAGCGCTCGCGAGCGCGGGTTCAGGAGCGCCTCGCCCGTCTCGAACAGGAGTTCGGCTCGACGCCGGTGGACCAGACCACCTTTTCGGTGGGCGCGGAGGCGTACCAGCGTGCCGTCGAGCGCTCGCGGGAGGGACAGGTCGACGTACACGCGTTCGTCCACAACGAGTCGGGCGACGTGTTACTCAGGGACGCCGACGGGTCCTGGGAGGTCCCACAGGGCCAGACACAGGGGGCCGAGCGGCCGGCGACGGCGGTCGAGCGGGTCGTCTCGGAGACGGCCGGCGTCGCGTGTACGATTCGGGACGCGGTCCGGGCGACTATCTGTGGCGTCCGAAACGAAACGGACTCCGATGCCGAGACGGTGTACCGGCTCAGTATCGTCTTCGACGCCGAAATCAAGAGCGGTGCGCTCGAAGACAGCGACGCCGAAACGGCCGAAGAAACCGAGGCGTCGATTCGATGGGACGACCCGGGCGAGGTCGCCGTCGCAGAGTTGGTTTAGATAACGCCGGTGACCGTCGCCGCTTCTATCGCCGCCTCCTCGCTCATCCCGTCCCCGAGCACCGTGTAGCGGTCCCGTATCTGATGGGCCGTCGTCAGCGCCTCGATCACCGTCTCGTCGTCGATGCCGAGCTCGTCCGCCGTCGTCGGTGCGCCGATGGCCGCCAGCGCGTCCCTGGCGTCTTTCCACTTGCCTTTCTGGCCGCTGTGGAGATACTCCGTCATGATCGAGCCGACACCGACCTGATGCCCGTGGAGCGCGCCGTTTGGAACGAGACGATCTAACTGGTGGGAAAACAGGTGTTCCGCGCCGCTGGCGGGGCGCGAGGAGTCAGCGATGGACATCGCCACGCCGGAGGAGACGAGCGCCTTCACGACGATCCAGGAGGACTCCTCCAGCCCGCGCTTGATCGAGTCGGCGCTCTCGACGAGCATCTCCGCGGTCATCTGCGAGAGCGCGCCGGCGTATTCGGAGTAGTGAACGTTCTTCAGACGGTGGGCGAGTTGCCAGTCCCGGACCGCGGTGTAGTTCGAGATGATGTCGGCACAGCCGGCGGTGGTCAGCCGCCAGGGGGCCTCCGCCAGCACCTCGGTGTCAGCGATGACGGCCAGCGGCGGTTCGGCGGCGACGCTGTGGCGCGTATCGCCCTCCGGGACAGACCCCCGGCCGGAGACGATACCGTCGTGGCTCGCGGCCGTCGGGACCGAGACGAAGCCCAGGTCCAGATCGTCGGCCGCCATCTTCGTGATGTCGATGGCTTTCCCGCCGCCGACGCCCAGCAAGAAGCCCGCGTCGATCTCCGACGCGTGGTCGATGACGCGCTGGACGGCGTCGAAACTGGCCTCCTCGATGACGATCTCGGAGGGGTCGTACCCCGCGTCCTCGAACTGTGCGACGACCCGCTCGCCGGCGACTTCGTGCGGTGTCGGACTGGAGACGACGAGCGGCCGGCCGGTCAGGTGAAGTTCGCTGACGGCCTCGATTGTCTGCCCGAGGACCCCGTGCCCGACCACGACGTTGCGGGGCAGGCGGATCCAGGTGCGTTTCTCGAACATGGTAGCCTGTCTCCGGCCACGCGTGAAAACAGTTTAGGTGCGCAGTACCAGTCAGGGCTCCGAAACCGAACCGGTGACAAAGCTGTTGACAACTATTACACACCATTTTTCCAAAAACAATTATTAACATCACTGTTTGGGTGCGTCTGTCATGGCACATGACACGACTGACGACGGCATGCAGGCGTCTCGGCGGACGTTTCTGAAAGCGACCGGAGTGGCCACGGCAGCGGCCGCGACCGGCGCAGGTGTTGGAACCGCCGCGGCACAACAGGACGTGGACACACTCCTCGATGACCTCACGCTGGAGCAGAAAGCGGCCCAGATGACACAGGTCGCGATCAGCTCTTTCGAGGCGGAACCGGAGGAATCGAACGTCCCCGACAGCTTCGGTGTCGAAACGGTCGGAGAGTACTTCAGCGAACTCGGCGTCGGGTCGATTCTCTCAGGTGGGGCCGAGCCGCCGAGTTTCGACGCTAACGAGGTGGTGCAGGGCATCAACGCCCTACAGGAGTACAACCTGGAGAACGCCGACCACGACATCCCGTTCCTCTACGGCGTCGACGCCACGCACGGCAACGGTCTGCTAGAAGGCGCAACGGTGTTCCCCCAGCGGCTGAACATGGGCGCGACACGCGACCTGAGCCTGATCGAGGAAGCCGAACGCCACACGAGCGACTCGACGGCGTCCATGGGGGCACACTGGACGTTCGCGCCGACGACGGACCTCCAGCGGGACCCGCGCTGGGGACGCTTCTTCGAGGGTATCAGCGAGGACCCGAAACTCGAAGGGGATGTCTCGCGAGTCCGAGCGCGGGCACTGGAAAACGACGACCGACTGACGGCGTGTGTCAAACACTTCGCGGCCTACTCCATTCCGAACAACGGCAACGACCGCGCCCCGGCATCGACCTCGCTGCGTGACCTCCGGACGAATATCTTCCCGCCGTACCGAGAGGCGCTGGCGGCCGAGCCCGGGACGGTGATGGTCAACAGCGGCGCTATCAACGGAATTCCGGCCCACGCCTCCCACTGGCTGTTGACGACGCTGCTCCGGGACACCTACGGCTACGAGGGGATGGTCGTCTCGGACTGGGACGACCTCAACCGGATGATTACGAACCACGACTACGCGCCCGACTTCGAGACGGCGACGGAGCTGGCGATCAACGCCGGTGTCGACATGTACATGATCGGCAACGGCGGCGACGCGCCGGGGCCGGTCCAGTTCATCGACACCGTCGTCGGCCTCGTCGAGGACGGCGCGATTCCGATCGAGCGCATCGACGAAGCGGTCCGGCGGATACTCGAACTGAAGGCCGACCTCGGCCTGTTCGAGCAGCCGACGGTCGACGAGTCCCGCATCGGCAACGTACTCGGCGGCGCGCAGGAAGCCTCCGAGACGATGGCCAAGGAGTCGCTGGTCCTCCTGCAAAACGACGAGGACACGCTCCCGCTGTCGGGCGACGAGAGCGTCCTTCTGACCGGTCCCGGTGTCGACGCAAACGGCAACAACACACGCGCGCTGATGCAACACGGCGGCTGGACACTCGGCTGGCAGGGAGCGAGCGCCGGCGGCCCGTACCCGCGCCAGAACCTCCTAGAAGCGGAACTGAGCGCCCGCGTCGGCAGTCTCACGCACGTGCCCACCTCGTATGAAAACACCACCTGGTACGCCGGCGAGGGCGACGGCGAGAACCAGCAAAGCGACGAGAACGGCAACTTCGATTTCACCGACGAGCAGCGCTCCCAGGTCGAGTCAGCGGCCCCTGAGTCCGACGCGGTTGTCGTCGTCATCGGCGAAGGGACCCACAACGAGGGGTTCGGCGACCGAGACGAACTGGTTCTCGACGAGTCCCAGCAAGCTCTCCTCGACACCGTTGTCGAGTCCGCCGACGAGTCGACGCCGATCATCGGTGTCATGCTCGCCGGCGCGCCACGGGGATCCCCGGAGACGTTCAGCCAACTCGACGCCCTCCTCTTTGCCGGCCAGCCCGGCAGCGACGGCGGGGTCGCCATCGCCGAGACGCTGGTCGGCGAGTACAATCCCTCCGGGAAGCTCCCCTTTAGCTGGCCCGAGAACGTCGGGACCACGCCCGTGCAGTACAACCGCTACGACCCGACATCGACGGGCGGAACGGACAACACAGCGATCTTCGAGTACGGCCACGGGCTCTCGTATACCGACTTCGAGTACGGCAGCGTCTCCGTCACCCAGCCCACCGTCGGGAACCCGGCCAATCAGTCCGAGGTGACCGTCAGCGTCGAGGTGACGAACACCGGCGACATGGCCGGCGAGCATATCGTCGAGGTGTTCAATACCCAGTCCTACGGCTCAGTGCTCCAGCCGATGCGCCGCCTGCTGGGCTACGAACGCGTCTCACTGGACCCTGGCGGGTCGACCACGGTGGACGTGACCGCCGACCTGTCGGCGTTAGAAGTCGTCCCCGGTGACGTACTCGGACTCGGCCCGAAGGTCGTCGAGGCCGGCGAGTACGAACTCACGGTCGGCCAGGACGGCCCGACGGCAACACTCACCGTCCAGAACGAGGGGAGCATCACTGACCCGGACCCCGTTCCGGGGCTTCCCGGTGAGTCGGGCGGTAACCCCGGCCGGGGCAATGGGAACGGGAGCGGAAACGGTAACAACGGAAATGGCAACGGGAACGGCAACAACACCAGCCGCGACCCCACTATGGAAGATGTCGTCGACCTCCTCGATGAGGTTCGAGGGCGGTCCTGAGACGGGTCCAGCGCCTGAACTCTCGGTGTTCCGGGATACCCCCGTTCCGTCCAACACCGCCCCGCAGAGACGCATTTCGGCCCGCTCGAGCTCTTACCAATTATTATATACGTTCGATGAAACTAGCTGAAACAGCGTCCTCGTGACATGAGACCACTCAGCACGCTCTGCTCCGCTCACCATGCCTGACTCCACACGCCAGCCGAACGCGACAGTTCGGGACCGACTCCAGCAGTACGGGCTCTCCGAGACAGAGGCCGAGACGTACCTCGCCGTCGTCGAGAAGGGACCGGCGACGGCCCGGACAGTGGCCGAAACCGCAGGGGTGTCCAAGAGCTACGTGTACGATATCTGTGATTCGCTGGCCGCGGACGGCTTCGTCACCGTCGACGACCACCGGACGCCGACGGTCATCCGTGCGACGCCCCCGGCGGAGGCCTTCGGCGCGCTGCGACGCGAACTCGACACGCTCGAGACGGCGGTACAGACCCGATACGAGGACAACCCGGCCGATGACAACTCCTTCGAGGTAGTCAAATCCCGACCGACTATCGTCAAACGGCTGGAGCAACACATCGCCGCCGCCGACTGCGAGGTCGTGCTCCAGCTCCCGGCGCGCCGATTGCCCGACATCCGCGAGCCGCTGCGTCGCGCCCGCGAGCGAGGCATCCTCGTACTCCTGACGCTGTCCGGGTACGACGCCGACTCGATGAAACTGGAACTGGACGGCGTCGCCAACGCCGTTCGGCTCGGCCTTGACGGTGCGCCGTCGCTCCTGGCGACGGACCAGCAGCGCGGGCTGGTTTCGCCATCAACGATGCTCAGCTGGGACCACGACGAGACGAACGCGATCACGTTCACGCAAGAGGCTGTCGCGGCAGTGTTGGTCGGTTCCTACCTGGGCAACTACTGGCCCATCGGCGAGGAAGTCCTGGTCTCCCGACCGCCAACCCTCCCCGTTCGCTACGACATGTTCCGCCCCGTCGTGTTCACCACGACGCTCGCGCTCCGGGCTGGCAAGTCAGTCGTCGCCGACCTGTACGCCCGGCCGACGGGCTCCGACGACGACTTCGAGATGCTAACCGGCGAAGTGGTCGACGTGCGACAGAACCTCCTCGAACCGACCAACAGCGACTTCGGCTTCGAAAACTCGCTGGTCGTCGACACCGGACAGGAGCAAATCACCGTCGGCGGGTACGGTGCGTTTCTCGAAGACTACGAGGTCAAGCACACGATGCTGCGCCAGGCGTAGTATTCCCTCTTTCAGTCGGTGAGACGGTCAATCAGCGCCGCTTCGGTGTCCCGGTCGGGTCCGAACTCCCGCCCGGTGCGGTCGTTTTCTCGGTGTTCGGCGACGGTCACGGCCAGCGCCGTTTCGTGGGGCGTCGACGACCAACCCAACTCGCGGAGCTTCGCCGTCGATAGCAGATGCGGCGAGTTGCGGTAGATGGGGAAATCATCGGGTGTCAGTCCCGCCGCCGCGAGTTCACGTTCGCCAACGCCGACAGTCTCGACCTCCGTCTCGTAGACACCGGCGAGCAGGTCGATCCACTCCCGGAGCGTCGGCGCGTGCTCGTCGCCAACGTTGTACGCCTCGCCGGCCGTTCCCCGCTCTGCGACGAGTCTGAGTGCGCTCGCCACGTCCTCGACGTAGGCCATCTGCCACAGGCTGAGCCCGTCGCTGGGAACGGCCACTCGGTCGTACTCGGCCACGCGGGCCACCCAGTAGGCGAACCGCTCGGTGTAGTCGTGGGGACCGTACACGACAGTCGGTCGGACGCTCATCGCTCGGACGCCGTCCGCCGCGGCGGCGAACACCTCGCGGTCGCCCTCGGCTTTGCGCGGGCCGTACGTCTCCCTGCTGTCGGTCGTGGCCTGTTCGTCGGTACAGCCCGCAAGCGGCGTCTCGCCCTCCCGTTTTGGCGTCCGCTCGACGCCGTAGGCCGCGCCGCTTGAGACGTAGACGTACGCCTCGGTGTCGGCGAAAACATCGGTGGCCGCCCGCACGTCCCGCGGGAAGTACGCCACACAGTCGACGACCACATCCGGGTCGACACGCTCGCGCACGGTTTCGAGCGTGGCCCGCTCGCGGCGGTCACCTTCCACGTGGGTAACATCAGTGTCGGAAAACGGGTTCGGACGCTGCCCGCGGGTGAGCATCGTCACGTCGTAGCCCGCGTCGCGGAACTCGGTGACCGTGTGTCGGCCGATGAACCGACCGCCGCCGATGATGAGGACGCTGTCCATATCCCCTGCTCGAACGGGACCGGCAAAACAGTGTGGCCCGTCCACCCAATCCCTCTATCCGTCGACGGCCAGCACGTCGAGTTCGTCCAACGGAACCGGGTTTCTGTACTCGACTGCTTCGTCAGCGCACAGCGCTTCAAAATCAGTATCAGTCGTCACGAGCAGGTCCGCGTCGTGCTCTCGCGCGAGTGCGACGATAAACGAATCGTACACGTCGTGGTTTTTCTCAGCGCTGATCTCGTACGCGTCCAGCATCGTTCCGTCGGTGGCTCCGACCAGCCGTGCCGGGCTCTGGACGAGCGACTGGACTGCGTTGCGGGCGTCGGTCTCATCGACACCGAACTCCTGTGTCATGATGTACTGTGATCTGAGTGGGTAGTAATCGAACACCAGCAACACGTTCGGCCCATCGAGCGCGTCCCGAATCCACGGCCAGACGTAGTCATGGGCCGGATGGTCATCGGTGAGTCCGATAGCGAGGACGTTGACATCCGTGAGGATTTTGACACCGTGTGGAATCGCGCTGTCCATGATTACTGCTCGTCGTCAGTCATCGGCCCGAACAGCGACTGGCCGGCGTCAGTGGGCGTGGTCTCTTCCCAGGAGTCGCGGCCTGCTGTCGCAGTTTCGAGCCCCACACTGGGCTTTGGGTCGACTGTGAGAACCGACCCGGAAAGTCGGGCGGACACGTCGGTTCCCGGTTCGATTCCAAGCCGGTCTCGAACGGATTTCGGAATCGTGATGCGGCCCCGGTCGTCGACGTGTAACGACACACGTTCATCGTCAGCGTCGGACTCTGCGTTCGGTTCCGTTGTTCCCATTTTGGACCACTCTATTCCCACTACTCGGCTGACAAAAATAAGGGTTTCCCGACCTCGCCGCCCAGCGACCTCAGTCGTCGGTGGAGGCGGCGAAGTCCGCTTCAGTGGCCTCGGCGCTCGGCGTGGCCTTGGCCGGCGGTTCGTTGCGCACGTCGTCGCGCTCGCGGTCGGCGATGACCTCGGCGTAGGCGTCGGGCATCACCTTCGTGAAGTTCTCGACTTCGTCGTCCCAGTTCTCCAGCAGTTCCGCCGCACGGTCGGAGTCGGTGTAGGCGGCGTGGTTCTCGACGAGGCGGGTAATCATCTGGCGGTCCTTGGCCTCCAGCGTGTCGTCGAGCGACACCATGCCGGTGTTTGCCTTCTCCGCGAACGCGCCGTCAGCGTCGTAGACGTAGGCGACGCCGCCGGACATCCCGGCCGCGAAGTTCTTGCCCGTCTCGCCCAGCACGACGATGGCACCGCCGGTCATGTACTCACAGCCGTGGTCGCCGACGCCCTCGACGACGCCCTTGACTCCGGAGTTGCGGACGGCGAAGCGCTCGCCGGCCATGCCGTTGACGTAGGCCTCGCCCTGGGTCGCACCGTACAGCGCGACGTTGCCGATGACGATGTTCTCCGTCGGGTCGAAGGAGGCGTTGTCCGGCGTGTTCAGGATCAGCTTCCCGCCGGAAAGGCCCTTGCCGACGTAGTCGTTGGCCGTCCCGGTCAGCTCCATCGTCACGCCCTGTGCGAGGAACGCGCCGAAGGACTGGCCGGCCGTGCCGTCGAAGTCGACCCGGATGGTGTCGTCGGCGAGGCCCGCACTGGCGTGTTCGCGGGAGATGCGGTTCGAGAGCGTGGCCCCGACCGCGCGGTCGACGTTGTTGATGTCCGTGTCGATGGCGACCGGGTCACCCTCGTAGATAGCGCCCTCGGCGGCGTCGATGAGCTCCCAGTCGAGCTGTTCGTCGACCTCGTGGGTCTGCTCGCGCTGCTTGTAGCGGCCGTCGTTGTCGGCCGGCTCCGCGATGACAGAGGAGAGGTCGAGCTTCTGGGCCTTGGGCTGGGACACGTCGTCGCGCTGTGCCAGCACGCTCGGCCGGCCGACCATCTCGTCGACCGTTTCGAAGCCGAGTTCGGCCATGATCTCCCGCAGCTCCTGGGCCACGAACGTCATGTAGTTGATGACGTGCTGTGGCTCGCCGGGGAACCGCTCACGGAGGTTCTCGTTCTGCGTAGCGATGCCGACCGGGCAGGTGTTCTCGTGGCACTGCCGGGCCATCACGCAGCCGGAGGTGACCATCGAGGCGGTCCCGAAGGTGTATCCCTCGGCACCGAGCAGGGCGGCGACGGCCACGTCGCGGCCGGTCTTCATGCCGCCGTCGGTGGTCACCTTGATGCGCGAACGCAGGCCAGTCGCACGGAGCATCTGGTTGGCCTCCGAAACACCGAGCTCCCACGGGAGGCCGGCGTTCTTGATGGACGTTTTGGGCGACGCGCCGGTCCCGCCGTCGTGGCCCGAGATGTGGACCACGTCGGCATTGGCCTTGGCGACGCCGGCCGCGATGGTCCCGATGCCGTCTTCCGAGACCAGTTTGACGTTGATATCAGCCTCGGGGTTCGACGCTTTGAGGTCGTGGATGAGCTGCTTGAGGTCCTCGATGGAGTAGATGTCGTGCAGCGGCGGCGGCGAGATGAGGCCGACGCCCGGCGTCGCGTACCGGACGTGGGCGATCATCTCGTTGACCTTCTTGCCGGGCAGGTGGCCACCCTCGCCGGGCTTTGACCCTTGGGCCATCTTGATCTGGAGTTCGTCGGCCGACGCGAGGTAGTCGGAGGTGACGCCGAAGCGGCCGGAGGCGACCTGCTTGGTCGTACACTCCTTCTCGGTGTCGAAGCGCTCGGGCGGCTCCCCGCCCTCGCCCGTGTTGGCGTTGGCCCCCAGTCGGTTCATCGCGATGGCGTTGTTCTCGTGCATCTCGGGCGACAGCGACCCGAGCGACATCGCCGCGGTCTCGAACCGTTCGACGATGTCCTCGACCGGTTCGACCTCGTCAACGGGAATGGACTCGCGGTCGGAGTCGAATTCGAGCAGGCCACGGAGCGTCTGGAGCTCCTCGTTCTGGTCGTTGACCAGCTCGGCGAACTCCTTGTACGTGTCGTAGTCGCCCATGCGGACGGCCTGCTGGATCTTGCCGACCGTGTTGGGGTTCCACTGGTGGTGGATGCCGTTCGAGCGGAACTCGTACTCGCCCTGGCGGGGCATGTCGGGCTCTTCCTCGCTCCAGGCGACCTCGTGGCGCTGGGTGAGGTCGTCCTCGATCTCCTCGATGCCGATCCCTTCGGTCCGGCAGGTCGTTCCTTCGAAATATTCGGTGATGAAATCAGAGGAGAGGCCGACGGCCTCGAAGATCTGGGCACCCTGATAGGACTCGACCGTTGAGATACCCATCTTGGCCATCGTCTTCAGGAGGCCGTCCTCGACAGCAGTGATGTAGGCGTCGATGGCGTCGGCGAGGTCTGCACCGTCCGGCCCGGCCACCAGGTCCTCGATAGTCTGGTAGGCCAGGTAGGGGTTGACCGCGCCAGCGCCGTAGCCGATGAGCGTCGCGAAGTGATGGACTGCACGCGGGTCGCCGGACTCGATAACGAGACCGACGTGGTTGCGGAGACCGTTGCGGACGAGGTGGTGATGGATACCGCCGACCGCCAGCAGGCTCGGAATCGGCACGCGGTCCTCGCTGGCCGTGCGGTCAGAGAGGACGATGATGTCGTGCTCCCTGGCAGCCGCGTCAGCCTCGGCCCGCACGTCTTCGATAGCCTCGCGGAGATCGCCGCCCTTCTCGTAGGTGATGTCGAGAACCTTCGTAGACATGCCGTTCGCGTTCAGGTCCTTGAGCGACTGCGTCTCCGCGTCGGTGAGAATCGGCGAGTCAAGAACGAGCTGGCGGGCGTGGTCCTGGCTCTCGTCGAGGATGTTGCGCTGGTGGCCCAGCCGCGATTCCAGCGAGGTGACGAGTTCCTCGCGGATGTAGTCAAGCGGCGGGTTCGTCACCTGGGCGAACAGTTGCTTGAAGTAGGTGAACAGCGGGCGGTTGAACTGCGAAAGCACCGACAGCGGCGTGTCGTCGCCCATGGAGCCGACGGGGTCTTTCCCCTTCTCGGCCATCGGCTCGATGAGGTGGTCGACCTCGTCGTACGTGTAGCCGTACATGGCCTGGTGGCTCCGCAGGGCGTCCGACGGGTCGCGGGGCGCGTTGTCCTCGCGGTCGGCGACCTCGTCGAGGCCGACCTGTTCCTCGGCGACCCACTCGCCGTACTTGTCGTCGGTGATGTCGTCAAACACTTCCGCGTCGGGGATGACCCGTCCCTCTTCCGGGTCGGCGAGGAAGCACTGCCCGGGCTGGAGTCGACCGCGTTCCTCGATTTCGCTGGCGTCGTGTTCCAGCGCGCCGGCTTCCGAGGACATCACGAGCGTGTTGTCCTTCAGCACGTCGTAGCGACACGGGCGCAGGCCGTTCCGGTCCAGCACGGCCCCGATGCGGTCGCCGTCCGTCGCCGCGACGAGCGCCGGACCGTCCCAGGGTTCGACCAGCGAGGCGTGGTAATCATAGAAATCACGCCGGTCGCCGGTCACGTCGTTCATCTCGCCACGCCAGGCCTCGGGGATGAGCATCCGGAGCGCGTGGGGCAGGTCGCGGCCGCCCTGCAGTAGGAGTTCGAGCGCGTTGTCCACGCTCGCGGTGTCTGACTGCTCGGGGTCGTCGATGATGGGCTTGATCTTCTCCAAGTCGCCCTCGAACTCGTCGCTCTGGATGTCGGTCTCCCGAGCGCGCATCCAGTTGATGTTCCCCTGGATGGTGTTGAACTCGCCGTTGTGAATGACTCGGCGGTACGGGTGTGCGAGGTGCCACGCACCGAGCGTGTTCGTCGAGAAGCGGGCGTGGACCATCGCGAACGTCGACTGCACGCGCTCGTCTTCGAGATCAGGATAGTAGTCTTCGAGCTGTTCGGCCTTGAGCAGGCCCTTGTACACCACTACGTCGGTCGCGAGCGAAACGACGTAGAAGCGCTCGTGACCCGGTGGTTTCTCTTCGTCGACGGTGTTTTCGAGCGACCGGCGACCGATATAGAGCTGGTTCTCGAAGGCGTCGCCGGTTTTGCCCGTCGCGGAAGTGACGAAAAACTGGACGATATCGGGCTCAGATTCGAGTGCTGTCGCGCCGAGGTCGCTGTTGTCCGTGGGCACGTCGCGCCAGTCGAGGACATCCAGGCCCTCTGCGGCGAGTTCTGTCTCGACGAGGTCTTTCAGACTCGCGGCGACCTCGTCGTCGTCCTTCGGGAGAAAGAGCGTGCCGACGGCGTATTCGCCAGCGGGTGGCAGGTCGGCGTCGACTTCGGCAGCGAAAAACTCGTGGGGAATCTGGAGCATGATACCCGCTCCGTCGCCCGTGTCCTGCTCGGCTCCTGTCGTCCCTCGATGTTCGAGGTTGTCGAGAAGTTCGAGTCCGTCCGATACAACCCAGTGGTCGCTCTGGCCGTCGAGGTCCATGACGACCCCGACACCACAGTTCGACCGCTCGTCCGTGGGATCTGCAAGCCCGGCGTCGCCTGCAGAGAGACCTGTCTGTCGCTCAACCATGTGTTTCACGCCTAGGCGTGCCCCTATAAGAGGGTACTCCTAATGGTATTAGTGTTGTTTAACCCCACATTAAGGCATATATATTTATAACGATTATTCGGGCGGTATCGTGGATGATGTATCGCGGCCGCAGGCTGGCGGTTCGTCCGAGTTTCAGCCGAGCATCGGTGCCGCCGGCTCCTCGATACCGGAAACGTAGGCAGTAATGTCAGTTGTCGAGATAATTCCGACTACACCTTCCGTTTCATCGACCACAGGGAGGTGATGCACACTGTGGTCCAGCATCAGGCTTGCAGCCGTCTCGACGGGGTCGTTCGCCGTGACCGTCACCAACTCCGTACTCATAAACGCCGAGACGGCCAACTCATCCGGATCTCCGCCCTCTGCAGCGATTTCAACGAAGTCCGTCGAGGTGAGAATCCCGGCCAGGTCACCGTCCGCATCGACGACACCGACGGAACTGATGTTCTCGTCGAGCATCCGTTTCGCCACCGCTTTCGCGTTTGCGTCGACGGCGACAGTCGTTACAGGTGAAGACATAATTCGTCCGACAAACAGGTCATCCATGGCAACTGGTAACATGAGACAGTATATAACCGTGTCGGTCCCGGATATCTAGCCATATCACGAGATACCCAGCCGAAGGATAATATATAAGGTCTTAATATATCAAACGGTGATACTGTCGAATCGACCGTCCGTCTCGCCTGGGTCCCCGCGATCCGGTCGGCTGACGAACGCCGATAACTCCTCACAAATCCGAGTGCTCGCGGCGGTATCTGTTCGCCGTTTGGCGTTTGTATGACTGTAGTCTGACGGCGATTTATATACATAGGGACAGCAGTGCTCATCGGGGGCACGGAGGAAAACGTCACACGCTCCCCGACCCCATCCTTCCTTTAGCCGGTAGGTATCTGTGCGAGCCGTTCGTATCAGCACAGACGCATGTCTGGTAATGGCCCTAGCGTCGCCATCGCCTGTCAGGGCGGCGGCAGCCACAGCGCGTTCACCGCCGGCGCTCTGCAACGGCTCCTTCCGGCGGTCGACGCCGAGTACGATTTCGTGGGTGTGAGCGGCACCTCCGGCGGCGCGCTCTGTGCGGTCACGGCCTGGTACGGCCTGCTCAGTGAAGGTCCCGAGTACGCTGGGGACCTGCTGGAGGATGTCTGGTGTGATGTCGCCGCCACGACGCCGCCCTCGTTCCTGCTCAACGAGTCGCTGGTCTGGCGGCGGCGGCTTGCGAACGCCATGGTTCCTGTGGCCGATGTCTCCCCCTACGCGACGCCGGGCCGGTCGGGCCACCGCTGGTACCTGTCGCTGCTCGACCGCCACATCGAGTTCGACGTGTTCGATGCCCTCGCCGACGACGCCCCGCCACACGTCACCGTCGGCACGGTCAACGTCAACAGCGGCGTGTTCAAGACGTTCAGCGACGACGCGATCACCGCGAAGACGGTACTGGCCTCGGCCGCGTATCCGCTGCTGTACAAGGCCGTCGAACTGAACGGCCACTGGCACTGGGACGGTCTGTTCTCACAGAACCCACCGATTCGGGAGTTCCTGACCAGCGACCGGCCAAAGCCCGACGAGATCTGGGTCATCCAGATCGAGCCACAGACCCGCGACGGGCGGCCCACGTCGCTGGCGGAGATCACCGACCGCCGCCAGGAACTCTCGGGGAACCTCTCGCTGAACCAGGAACTATTCTTCGTCCGGAAGGTCAACGAGTGGGTGGAAAAAGGGTATCTCCCGGACGAGTTCAAACACGTCGAGATTCGGCGACTGGCCCTCAACGAGAAACTGACAGCGGCTTCGAAACGCGACCGCGACCCCCGGTTCATCGAGGACCTCATGGAACAGGGCCGAACCGAAGCCGACGCGTTTCTGGAGCGGTTGCCGGAGTAAGCAATCGACCCGCGCGCTCAGTAACTCTTCGCGAAGTACGCCGTCTCTTCTGCGTCCTCGCCGCAGATAGCGCAGTCGTCGTGAATCGGCTCCTCGTCGCGGTCGAGCGGGACCATCACGATTTCGGCCGCGATAGCGTCCTTGATCGGCTCCTCACAGTCCGCGTCGCCACACCAGCCACACTTCACGTAGCCGCCGTGCTGGCCGATGGTCCCGAGGATCTCCTCGCGGGACTCGGCCTCGCGGATTTCGCCCTCCAGCGTCTCTTCGGCGTCAGCGTACAGTTTGGCGTGGACGGTGTCGAGGTGCTCCTCGACCGTCTCGGCGATGCCCTCGCGGTCGACGGTCGCGTTCTCGCCGTCGGGGCGGTGGACGAGCGTCGCCTCGCCGTCTTCGACCTCGTGGGGGCCGATTTCGACGCGGAGTGGGACGCCGTGGAGTTCGTGCTCGTTGTACTTGAAGCCGGGATTGCGGTGTTCGCGGTCGTCGAGTTCGACGCGGACGCCGGCCTCGTCGAGTTCGGCGGCGAGGTCGGCGGCGTAGTCGACGACTTCGTCCTTGTTCTCCTCCTGCCAGATGGGGACGACGACGACCTGATCGGGCGCGAGTGCGGGCGGGAGCACGAGGCCCTGGTCGTCGGAGTGGGTCATGATGAGGGCACCCATCGCGCGCCAGGACAGCCCCCAGGAGGTCGTGTGGGCCGTGTTCTCTTCCTCGTCGGCGTCAGCGTAGGTGATGTCGAACGCTTCGCCGAAGGAGGTCCCGAGGTAGTGAGAGGTCGCCGCCTGGACGGTCTTGCCGTCCGGCATCAGCGTCTCGATGGTCGTCGTCGTGTGCGCGCCGGGGAACTTGTCGTGGGGCGGCTTGCGCCCTTTCAGCGGCGGCATCGCCATGACATCCTCGTAGAGGCGGGCGTACTGGTCCAGGCGAGTCATCGTCTCCTCCCACGCGCCGTCCTCGTCTGCGTGGGCGGTGTGGCCCTCCTGCCAGAGGAACTCCTTGGTGCGGAAGAACGGCTTCGTCTCCGTGGCCTCCCACCGGACGACCGAACACCACTGGTTCAGCCGCATCGGGAGGTCCCGATGCGAGCGGGTCCACTGGGCCATGAACGGCGCGATGATGGACTCGCTGGTGGGCCGGACGGCGAGGCGCTCTTCGAGTTCCTCGTGGCCGCCGTGGGTCACCCACGCGACCTCGGGGTCGAACCCCTCGACAACGTCTTTCTCCTTCTCCAGATAGCTCTCGGGGATGAACAGCGGGAAGTAGGCGTTCTGGACGCCGGTGTCCTTGAACCAGCCGTCGAGGTTGTTCTGGATACGCTCCCAGATGGCGTAGCCGCGTGGGCGCGTGACGATGAACCCGCCCATGGGGGCGTAGTCCGCGAGGCCGGCTTTCTGGACGACCTCGGCGTACCACTCGCCGGGTGAATGCTCCTTGCTCTCGGTGATGCCGAGTTCCTGCTCGCCACTCATTAGATGTGTCGTGGCCCACGGCGCTAATAAACTCCCCGAAGGGTGGTGAGCCGCTGGCACGCCGACCGGGGCCGGCGTTTGGGACTGTCAGGCCCGGACCGTGAGTTCGTCTCCAGGCTCCGGAGTACCGAAGGCTGACGCCGCGGACCCGCCGCGCAGGAACAACTCCTGATAGGGGTCCCCACCCCCTGCGGAGCCGGGAACGATAGCGAGGGACCCCTCCGGAACGTCCGACACGGCATCCCTGACGACGGCCTCCCGTGATTCGCCGCCGAGTTCGACAGCCACCGTCTCACTCCCGGGCGAAAACGCCGAGGCGCGAATCGAGGTCTTGACGTTCCCGTAGCCGTCGACGTGACAGACGACGGATTCTGGCGGGGCCGGCACGTCATCGAGTGATCGCTCCGCCCCGAGCGAGGAGCGGTTCCCGTTGGCGATTTCGGTGACCCGGCGCGGGAACACGTCTCGGGACCGGAACTGGCCGGTATCGGCCGGCAGTTCGATCTCGCGGAACGTCGTCGCGTGGTCGGCGATAAACGAGAGGTTGTAGCCGGCGTCGACGGCGACGACAGGGACGCCGTTGTCCAGTTCGAGATAGCACAGCGCCCCGCCGGTGTCGGCCCGCTCCGGTGTCGATTCAGCGGTTCGTGGGGCGGTGTTCGAGTAGAGCAGCAGGTCGTCGAACGAGGGGTTGTGGACGCCGAGCTGTGCGATCCAGAACCCCGTGGCGACGGTGGAGAACGGCCGGACTTCGGTCGACTGGACGGAGATAGTCGGGTCCGCGGCGGTGAGGCGGTGGACGACCTCGGAAAAGGCCGGGTCTGAGGGGCCGTAGTCCGCGATGAGATGGACGAACGTGCTCATGTGAAGCTCCGATGGCTACCACGTCGGTGCGCCTGTATAATCTTGTGCCTTGGTAACAGAATAGGTGGCGTCGATTGCGTCCGGCGGCACCGCCCGCTCAGGCCCCGATTGTCGTCAGCGAGGCGATGGAGTCGGCGACGCGGCGTTCCATCCCCGTCCCGGTGAATCCTGGGACAGGGTCGACAGCCTGTGCGTAGAACCCCTCTTCGCTTTCGACGAACTCGACACAGAGTGCTCGCGCGCCAAATCGGTCCAGCAGCTCCCGGACGCGAGCCGCGAGCGTCACCTCGACGGTGTCCTCGCTGATGACGTGGTCCAGCCCGGACAGTTCCGAGCGGACCTGCACCGCCCGCAGGTGGGTCTCCCGGCCGTCGTTGACGGCGAAGTACTTGTACTCGACCGGCTCCGATCGGACTCGGGCCTGGTAGAAATCGCCCTCATCGCTGTTTGCCGGCACGCCGTCCCACGCGTAGCGGGTCCGGGCGATGTAGTCGCAGTCGGGCTTTTCGAACCAGACAGTCGGGACTCGACAGCCGACCTGTTCCAGTCCATGCAGAGCGACGAGGCGGCAGGACAGCGCCGTCGTCGGCAGGAACCCGTTCCACGTTTCCACGCCGACCCTGTCGGCGTACCGGAGGGCGCTGAACGACTCAGGTCGGAGCGTCGTGTTGACGAGCGCGGCCAGGTCGTCGATATCGGCTTCTGACACTGGGTTCCCGGGCCGGAGGAACTGGACGCTGAACCCCCGAGCGGAGAGCCGCTCCCCGACGGCACCGAACACCGGATGCTCAGGCTCGCAGATGAAGCCGATGCAGTCCATATCGCCACGTCTCAGCGGGCCGATAAAAAAGTCGCGCCAAACCGAACGACTGAGGCACCGTGGTTTCGAATCGGACGGGTGATGAAACTGCTCAGTATTGGAGGTCATTTCGGCGGTGGGAGCGGGGACATCGCCACCGTCGTCGTCCTCTCCGCTGTGGCCGGGGCGGTCCTGTGTGGGCTCGCCCTGGTCGCGTACCGGCAGCGCGGGACCCGTGCGTATCTGTTGATTCTCCTGGCCCTCACCGCCCTGTTCGTCCGGCCGCTCATCGCACTGCTGTCGGAGTTCGCAATTGTCTCAGCGCCGACCCATCACCTCCTCGAACACGCGCTCGATACCCTCTTTGTGGTTCTCGTTCTCGGTGCGGTGTACTACGCTCGGACCGTCGAGAAACGCCTCGACGAGGAGGGGCTATGAGCGACACCAGAGACAGAATTTACCGACACATCGAGTCCCATCCCGGAATCCACTTCCGAAAGCTAACACGGACGCTGGACCTCGCAACGGGGCAAGTCCAGTACCATCTGGCCCGCCTCGACCGCGTCGACAGCGAATCGGTCAACGGACGGACGCACTACTACGCGGCGTCGTTCGACCGCTGGGAGCGCCACGCCATCGCCTTCCTCCGGCGGGAGACAGCGAGAGACGTGCTCGTCACGCTCATCGAGCGCGAGGCGACCAGCCCCGGCGAGGTGGCCGACCACCTCGATATCGCCCGGAGTACGCTCGAACACCACCTCGACGGCCTGGTCGAATACGATATTGTTGCCAAGCGTCGACACGAGGGTCGGGTGACACTGGCGCTCTGTCGGCCGGAGTCGACGGTCGAACTGCTGGCGGCGGTCGACCCCACGGCCCCCGACCGCCTGTCGGACCGCTTCACCCGGTTGCTCGACCGCCTCTTCGAGAGCGGCTATAGTAACAATTGAAACGATTTACACACTGATCGCAGTGCTACCGTGCGATCAGTTGTGCATTGATTTTCAATGGCTACTATAGTCTGGCTCAAATAGACAGCGGACGTTTTCGAGTTCCGTACCACAACCCAATTGGACGGGCAGTCCCTAGGGTGGGTGATGACTGAACGCGGGATCTCCCGACGCGAGTTCGCCAAGAGCGCCGTCGCCATCGGCGGCACCGCGGCGCTGGCCGCCTGTCTCGACCGCGGGTCGGGGACGGTACCCGAGGGAATCGACGACCCCTCCACCCTCCCGGACCGCCAGCACGCCTGGAACGACGCGCTGGCGACTGACGACGCGGGGAACCACCGCCTGTCGCGCCACCACGTCCTCCTGTTGCTGGATTACACCGGCGACGGGACGCCGACCGATGCCGACCGCGAGCAGGTCGAAACGGCGCTTCGGGACCTCGAACGCGCCTACGAGTGGAGCAACGAGGGGCTGCTGTTCACGCTCGGCTACAGTCCGGCCTACTTCGACCGCTTCGAGGGCGACGTGGCCGGCGTCGACCTTCCAGAGCCGACGGCGCTCGCCCCCTTCGAGGACCCCGAACTCGACACGCCCGACGCCTTGCTCCATCTCGCTAGCGACGACGAGCGCGTCGTCATCGAGGCCGAGGAAGCCCTGAAGGGCCGGCGCGACACCGCAAACGACCACGAGATGAGTGCGACCTTCGAAGGCGTGCTGCGCGAGGCGGAGCGCCGGACGGGATTCGTCGGGGCCGGCCTCCCCGCCGAGAACCAGGACGCCGACGGGATTCCGGACTCCGAGCCGGTCCCCGAGGAGGCCCCGCTGTTCATGGGGTTCAAATCCGGGTTCGATGGGAACCAGGCCTCCGAGGACCGCGTGACGGTTGACTCGGGACCGTTCGCGGGCGGGGCGACCCAGCACCTCTCGAAGATCCGGCTGCAACTCCAGCAGTGGTACGAACAGGACTCCCGGGACCAGCGCGTTTCGAAGATGTTCTGTCCGGCCCACGCCGCCGAGGACAAGGTAGAGGGCGTCGGCGAGAACCTCGGCACCGACAGCAGTGTCGGCGAGTGTCCTGCGGACGTGGTCGAAAGTAGCCGACGGGAAGGAGTCGCCGGTCACGCCCAGAAAATGACGCGGGTCAGAGAGGACGACACACCGATCATTCTTCGGCGCGACTTCGACTCGACCGACGGCGGCGAGGCGGGTGTGCATTTCCTGTCGCTCCAGCGGTCCATCGCCGAGTTCGTCGCGACGAAGCAGGCGATGAACGGGACCGACGTGGCTGAGGACTCCGCTGTCGGCCAGCGGGTGAACAACGGCATCCTCCAGTACATGACGGTCAGACGCCGCGGGAACTACTTGCTCCCGCCGCGCTCGCTGCGCGCACTGCCCCCTGCGAACCCCGACACATGAGGAACGCGGGAGGGTAGGATCGCGGTTTCCGGTTTCGGCTGTCGTACCAGAACGGTCTTTCAGGTGAGGACCCAAGAGCGGTCTATGAATCGCCGACAGTTCCTCGCCGGGGCCGGCCTCGCCGGCACGACAGTCCTGGCGGGGTGTGGCTCGCTGAGTTCCCAGTCGACGCGCGCGCCGCCGCTGGTCGAGGACCGCCCCGACGCCACGTACCGCCCCACCCACGCCGAGGGGATGGGAATGGCCGGGATGGCACAGGCCGGTGAGTACATGATCGGGCTGAGCTACTCTTTTCCCCACCGCTTCTGGACGGTCACCGGAACGACGGCCGAAAAGGTCGACATCCGGAGCGAGGACAGCGTCCACCTGATGGCGACCGTCTGGGACCCCGAGACCGAAATGGTCCTTCCGGTGTCTGCCGGCCTCTCGATCACCATCGAGCGCGACGGCGAGACGGTCGCCGACAAGTCCCCGTGGCCGATGATCTCCCAGAACATGGGCTTTCACTACGGCGACAATTACGCGCTCGACGGCGACGGCGTCTACCAGCTCTCGGTCCGGGTCAACGGCATGAACGAACGCCGACTAGGTGGCTTCGAGGGCCGGTTCGGCGAGGCCGGCGAGACCACGGTCGAGTTCGACTTCGCACAGAACGCCCGCGACCAACTCTCCTTCGAGGAGTTCCCGGACTCACAGGGCGACCGCGGGGCGGTCGACCTGATGAACATGGACATGATCCCGACCTCGCAGGTCCCCGAGGTGTCGGCCCTGCCCGGGACGGTGCTCGGGACAGACAAAGGAAGCGACGGCGTCTACGCCGTCACGTGGCTCCGGGACGCCGAATTCCTTGCCGAGGGCGAGTCGTATCTGGCCGTTTCGGTCCGGACGCCGTACAACCGCGTTCCGCTCCCGATGATGTCACTGGACGGAACGGTAGACGCCGACGGCGAACAGGTGTTCGAGGACGCGCTGACCGCCGCCGTCCATCCCGAACTCGGGTATCACTACGGCGCAATCGTCGAGACGACGGTACAGGAGCCGTCGGTCGGTGTCGATGTCATCGCTCCGCCACAGGTGTCTCGCCACGAGGGGTACGAAACGGCGTTCCTGACGACGCCGTCGTTCTCGTTTTCGGGTAGCTGACTCCGCTCATACGGATTGCTGGAGTTATTTCCGGAAAGTGCCCGGGGTCGGCACATGCCGGTAACTCGCGCCAACAATCCGTTCAGTCGACCCATTCGACGTAGTCCGAACACTCATCGCATTCGGCGCGGGTTGCCCAACTATCGCCGCGGTCGTGGTTCGGGGGTGCGACCTTGACCACATTGATGTTGACCGACCCGCATTTCGGGCACTGTCCTGGTATCTTGGAACTGGACATCTAGTGAGGTCCCTCTGTTGGGAATCGCTTCCTTCCCCGCAATACTATTACTTTCCCTAAATTGGGTTTAGTGAATTACCACATATCTGGTTTTACAGGACTATTCATGCATACATAGTATATATCAATTCTTATATATGAGGGCGATGTATCCCACAGCGAGCGGGGTTCCGGTCTGTCACCATGACCACCGGAGAGCCATCACTGAAGACGGATTTTCACAAGTAGCTACGACGACGAACGCCTATCTAAGCGGTGACCCGGACACGTTCAGTTCACCGATGGCCACGCTACTGGGAGCGAGTTCAACGGCGATGAAACCACACCGCTGACAATGTGCTCTCACTCGTTCCGTGACAGAACCGCCACGTACGCTAATCGAACCACTCAGTGTAGTCGCTACAGTCGGAACACTTCGCACGGACACTCCATTCCTCCCCGCGCTCATGAGCGGACGGTGCAACCCTGTTTATCTGAACGTCTACGGATCCACATTTTGGACACTGACCGGGAATCTGCTCACCAACCATGGATGTATACTGTCTATGTAGTTACCAGTTTTACTCTTGTATGTAATATTTATTTCTCAAAGCAACATCTGATTAATTATTTTCAGTCTACATACTTGGAGGGAAATCAAGACGACGAGTACAGTGTCGATAGTCTCGACCGAACTTACGTTACAGTGAACGGACTCCCGGTTTGTTGCCACGGCCAGCCCGGGACCCGCGTCTGGACTCCGGCCGCGAGCGCCGCATCGAGGTCATCAGCGCCCGCGGTGTCTGTGTCGCTACCGTGTGTTCGCACGTCCGCGACGTGGAAGGTGGCCTCGGCGAGCAGGCGGAGCGGTTGCTCGCCGGCGATCATGGCTGCCAGTTCACGGCCCAGCAGTTCGTCGACGACAAAGCCGGGATAATCGCCCGTAACGTCCAGTTCCCGAAGGAGACGGACCAGCGCAGCGACGTTGACGGCGCGGTCGCCGTCGGCAAACACATCGTCGATGGCGGCCGTGTAGTCCGCTGCGGTGAGCGTGTCGACATCGACGCCGAACTGGTCGCCCAGATGGGCTCGCGTTTCGTTGATTAGTGGAACGACGGCGTCGTCGCGTTCCTTCACCCACTCGTACTCCTCGGCGACAGTCTCCGGTGTCAGCTGCATGTCGGCCACTCACACGGTTCTGGTTTACCCCTTGTGGCACGGCGGACACCACAGCGGGCTGGAGGTCGGCCCACGCCGGCTCGACGCCGCAGACCGCCGTATTGCGAAGGCTTTTATAATACGAGGGGATTACTGACGAACAGAGGACGGTTTTCCGGACATCTCTCCACGTCCGGAGGCAACTCACCGATAACTGATGACTTTATTAGAGAGCGTACATCCCGCGGCTCCAGGTCGGCCCGCACCAGCCGTGGACGGCGGGATGACACCCCGTTTTGAGCTATGAGCACTGTAGACAAACAACTCGAAGACGTGAAGGCAACGATTAATAGCGAAGTTCCGCCCCGTATCTCCGTCTCGGATGTCACCTACGAGGGCCCGGAACTCGTCATATACACGCGGGACCCGAAGGAGTTCGCTGCCAACAGTGATCTCGTTCGCCGACTCGCGTCGAAACTCCGCAAACGCATCACGGTCCGCCCGGATCCGGACGTACTGACCCCGCCAGCGGAGGCTGAGGAGGCGATTCGGGACCTCATCCCCGAGGAAGCCGGCGTTGTGGACCTGAATTTCCACGCTGATACCGGCGAGGTGGTCGTGCAGGCCCAGAAGCCCGGCGTCGTCATCGGGCGGCGCGGCTCGACACTGCGTGACATCACACAGGAGGTCGGATGGACGCCCGAGGTCGTTCGGACGCCGCCTATCGAGTCCTCGACGGTCGACAACGTCCGGAACTTCCTCAAACAGGAACGGGAGGACCGCCGGGACATCCTCGAACGCGTCGGCCGGCAGATCCACCGCGAGCCGATGTCCAACGACGAGTACGTCCGCATCACGACGCTTGGCTGCTGTCGAGAGGTCGGCCGCGCCGCCTTCATCCTCTCGACGCCGGATACGCGGATCCTCATCGACTGTGGCAGCAAGCCCGGCTCGAACGGCGACCAGCCGTATCTGGACATCCCGGAGGCGTTCGGGGCTGGAACCAACGGCATCGACGCCGTCGTCCTGACCCACGCGCACCTGGACCACTCCGCGCTGGTCCCGCTGCTGTTCGAGTACGGCTACGACGGCCCCATCTACTGCACCGAGCCGACGCGAGACCTGATGGGGCTGCTGACGCTCGATTACCTCGATACCGCGGCCGACGAGGGTCACACCCCTCCCTACGACTCCGAGATGGTCCGCGAGGCGATCAAACACACCATCCCGCTTGAGTACGGCGACGTGACCGATATCGCGCCCGACATCAAGCTGACGCTGCACAACGCCGGCCACGTCCTCGGCTCGTCGGTGTGTCACTTCCACGTCGGCGACGGCCTGTACAACGTCGCCTTCTCAGGGGACATCCACTACGACGACACGCGCCTGTTCGACGGCGCGGTCAACGACTTCCCCCGCGTGGAGACGCTCGTGCTGGAGTCGACCTATGGCGGCCGCAACGACTACCAGACCGACCAGTCCGACTCCGAGCGCAAGCTCAAACAGATCGTCCAGAACGCCCACGACCGCGACGGGTCGGTCCTCATACCGACCGCCGCCGCCGGACAGTCACAGGAACTCATGCTCGTTCTCGAAGAGGCGATGCGGGAAGGCGACATCCCCGAGATGCCGATCCACCTCGACGGGATGATCTGGGAGGCGACAGCCGTCCACACGACCTACCCCGAGTACCTGCGCGACGGGCTGCAGGACCGCATCTTCGACGAGGACCGGAACCCGTTCCTGGCCGACCAGTTCAACCACATCGACGGCAGCGACGCAGAACGGGAGGAGATCGCCGACGGCGATGCCTGCATTGTCCTCTCACCCTCCGGGATGCTCACCGGTGGTCCCGTGCTGTCCTGGCTCGAACAGCTCGGTCCCGACCCGGACTCGACGCTCGCCCTCGTTGGCTATCAGGCTCAGGGGACCCTCGGCAACCGACTCCAGCGCGATCTCGACGAGGTACCCGTCGGCGGCAGCGGGCGCAGCGAGAAAGTCCCGCTGGAGATGACCGTCGAGACGGTCGACGGCTTCTCCGGACACGCCGACCGGCAGGGCCTGGAGAACTTCGTGAAGACGATGAACCCCCGGCCAGAGAAGATTCTCTGTGTCCACGGCGACGAATCCGCGACCCAGGACCTCTCCTCGTCGCTGTACCACGACCAGAACATCCGGACCTTCGCGCCGGAGAACCTCGAAACGTTCCGCTTCCGCTGAGTTGGTCGCTTGCCACGGGTCGGCGATCCCCGATAGTCGGACGAACCTCTATACGGGAGGCGAGTGAATCCCGAGTATGGACCTCACCAAGTATTTTGACGAACTCGAACCGGTCGGGATGATACTCATCGGTCTCGTGCTGTTCATTATTCCGGAGCCTGCGACCTCGACGCTCGGTATCGGACTGATGGCGCTGGGCGGCGCGTGGTGGTTCTACGAGTGGAACCGGTGAGTGCCAACGGAGACCCACTGCGAGACGTTTGTACGGGACCGTTCAGTGGCGGCAATCACACCCAGTGACGCCGCACCCAAATATATCTGTTTCCGTATGTTTCCCATTACTACCCAGGGAAGTGAGTAGATGGGCCCCATACCATCGACCTCCTCAATACCCCGATATATTTTAAAATACTAGCGCCACACGGCGGATTTACGTCCAAATCGCACCTCCCTTCGGCAAACCTTTTTCTGCCTTCTGGCTGCTATCTATCATGTACGAAAACATGTCAGCAACCGATTCAAACACCGGCACACAGTCGCTATTCACTGGCCTCCCCTCCGGCGTTGTCCCCATCGTCGCGATCCTCGCGGCACTGGTCTCGACGTACATCCACCTCTCACTGGCACCGATGGTTATGCAGTTCAATACCGTGCAGGGGGCCCTGTTCATACTGGCCGGGCTCGGCTTCATCGGCGGTATCGTGCTGTACCTGACCAAATACTGGCGGCGAGAGCTGTATCTCGTCGCTATCGTCTTCGCACTCGCACAGGTCGCCGCGTTCTTCGTGATGGGTGGCCGGGTCAACCAGATGGCTATCGCATCCAAGGTCTCCGAGGTCGTGTTCGCCGCCGCAGCGGCGTATCTGTATCAGACTGATACGGCAGTTACGAGCTAACACAACGTATCGGAACCCGCCAGTAACCAACGCTACGACAGGTCGACGGTTCGGTCGGCCCAGTTTCGAAGCCAGTCGAGTGCGTCCCGTTCGGCCCGAGACACCGGGTTATCGACGCCGAGTTCGTCGCTGTCGAAGGCGTTGAGAACGGCCACAGCCGCCCCGTCACAGTACTCTGTGAGCCGGCTGACCGTGGCGGCCTCGTGCTGAAACGGGATGGTCGCGTCGTTGACGAACACCGCTCGCGGATTCTGCGGAAGTGCATCTATCTGTCGCTTGGCCCGCCGAGCGTTGTCTCGGGCGAGTTCGACCGCCTGATCGTCGGTCTCGCTCTCAGCACGTGGCGCACTGGCGTCTATCCGGCCGATCCAGACCGTCTCCGGCACAGTGATGAATCGGTCGAGGCGACCGCCCAGAACGGTCCCGTCCCGTTCGAGTTCGGGGGCGAAATCGAGAACGACGACGCCGTCGGCTCCCTCGCGGTCGAGCCAGGCCTCCAGAGCGGCCGCGGTCGTCTGTGTCTTGCCGGCGTTCGAGGGTCCAGTGACGAGCGTCGACCCCGAAAGCGGGACTTCGATACCAGTCACGCGAGGCGTTCCTCCCGCAGGAACTTCCCGCCGAGGCCGGCCATAGCGAGGCCGAGCGCGACGGCGAAGGCTAGCACGAACCCGGAGAGTGGGCCGACGCCGCCGCCGATCTGTTCGACGACGAAGTTTCCGGCAAGGCCGCCCGACACAGCGATGAGTGCCAGCCCGCCGACGTTCGCCGCCAGCGAGTTCGACTCCGGAACCGCGTCAGAGTTCAGGAGGTAGAGAACGAGAGCGATGACGAAGGGCGTGCCGACGGTGCCGAGCGCGAGCACGAGGACGAGCTGGCCGAGGACGTTCCCGCCGATGAACGCGCCCGGGGCGGACAGCAGCGCAACGGCGACGAGCAGCCCGCGGTAGCGGCTGTCCTCGATAGTGGTGCCCCAGCCGAGCTTGTCGGCGAGCAGGAACGGCGGGACGATGGTGTTGCCCCCGAGCGTCGACACGGCAGCGCCCCAGAGGCCGAGCAGGAACAGCCAGCGGGCGCTGTCACCAACGAGCGGGCCGAGCGCCTCCGCAGCGCCGACCGTCGTGAGGTCGCCGGAGGTGAGCACGCTCGCCGTCACAAGGAAGATAGCGAGGCTGTAGATGCCGAACGCGACCAGCATGGACGCCCCGACATCGACCGTCGCGAGGTCGTAGTCCTCGCGGGTCCAGCCACGGGCCCGCATCGTGTAAGAGTGCATCGTGATGAGCGTGATGTGGACCGCGCCGCCGAGGATGCCGGCCGCGACCAGCGCGCTCCCGGACGGGACGGACGGGATCAGACCGGTCACTGCCGCGCCGGCGTCGATTGGGACGACGAACAGGCTGGCGACGAACGCGACGATCACAAGCAAGACGAGGACCTTCGCGGCCAGTTCCAGAAACCGATAGCCGCCGCCGGCCAGTCCCGCCGCGAGGATGAGCGCCCAGGCGACGCCCCAGATTCGTGCGTCGATACCGGTCACCGTCGCCGAAACCGTGGCGAGGGTGTTCATGATGACAAGCTGTGCCACGCCGGCCGCAAGCACTGCGTCACCGACCAGCAGCCACGCCCACGTTTCGCCGAGGTGGTCCTCGACCACGGCGACGATACCCCGTTCGGTCAGCAGTCCCAGTCGCATTGAGAGATACTGCGCCAGCGCGCCCGCCCCCGCTGAGAGGACGACGACCCACAGAAGACTGTAGCCGAAGGCACCGCCCGCGGTCACGAGGCTGGCAATCGTCGCCGGGCCGGCGGCGATTGCGCCCGCGATCCAGGACGGGCCCATCGCCTCGACGTAGTCACCGACTGTCCCCCTGCTGACGGCCGAGCTATCGACGGCCTCAGTCCAACTCATACCTCCGGCTTGGGTGATATCCCTTCAAAACCCTGCCGATATATCGTTCGGTGGTATTTTGCAGTAATTCGACTTCCGTACAGCGGTTACGCGAAAACGACAGTGCTGGCCGATTCGACACACTATCCGCTCACCGATCAGACTGCCACCGCAGTCAGCAGGAGATCAAGCCGACTCAGAGCTCGACGGTCCCGAGGTCCGATTCCAGCTCCTCAACGTGGTCGTTGTACGCTTCGACGAAATCAGCGAACTGCGGGGCGTACTCGCGGATGTCGGCGGCAGACGGCGGTTCGTACTGCGAGAGCAGGTAGAGGCCGTTGCTCCCGCCGACGCGGAGATACGACGCGCCGTCGGTGTCCCACTTCAGTTCCCAGCGCGTGCCACCGATTCTGTCGGTGAAGGTCCCGTAGTCCCCGCCCTCGTAGCGCTGGAGCTCCCGGGCGATCTGGTCGCAGATCTCGCGAATGCGACCGAGAACGCGGTCACGCTCGGCCACGACGCCGTCGGTCGTCGCGATCTCGGGGAACTCCGTCGACACGTCGTCGAGGACGCCGTCGAGCGACGCGACGTAGTCGTTGAATCCCTCGACGAAGGCGTCGTAGTCTGCGAGCGCGGCCGCCAGCGGCTCCGGTTCGGGCGGCTGCTTGGTGGAGATGACGTACACCTCGGAGCCACGCCGCGGCGAAAATCGGAGGTACTCCAGGTCGCCGCCCTCGTACTTGACCGTCCACTCGCCGCGGTCGGTCTCGATGTCCGCCTGCCCGTAGTCGCCGCCTTCCAGCCGAGCGAGCTGGTAGGCGACCTGTCCGGCGTGGTCCCGGACCGCCGCGACCAGTTCGTCACGCTGCTGTGCAACGGCTGTCGCGTCGGCGGGGTCCGCCGGTGGCCACTCTGTCACAGTCGAGGGAAGCGGCGGGACGGCAATAACAGGCTCGGTCGGCTACTCGGACTCAAGCAGGGCGTCGTCGCCGTGGCGCTCGCGGAGGGCCTCGAAGTACTCGCGCTGCTCGTCGATATTCTGCGTGGACTCTGCGTACACGTCCGCAAAGAGGTCCGTCGGGTCGGCGGCGTGGCCCTCCGCGTTGTCGATAATCTCGCCGAGGCGCTCGTCGATGGTGTCGTCCATCACGTCGATTTTCTCGTCGTCCAGCAGATTGCAGTTCCGGAGAAACTTCTCCAGGCGGTCCAGCGGGTCACGTTTGCGCCACTGCTCGACCTCCGCGTCGTCCCGGTACACGTCCGGATCGTCGGCGGTCGTGTGCGCGCCGAAGCGGTACTGGACGGCCTCAATGAAGATGGGCTCTTGCACCCCGCTGTCGGCCCCCACGGCCCGCTCTCGCGCGGCTTTCGTGACGGTGTAGGTCGCCAGCGGGTCCATGCCGTCGACCTGCACGCCGTCGAAGCCGTACGCGTCGGCCTTCTGTGCCAGCGTCTGGCTGGCGGTCTGGCGCTCCCGCGGCACGGAGATGGCCCACTGGTTGTTGTTGCAGAAAAACACCGTCGGTGTCTCGAACACGCCCGCGAAGTTCATCGCCTCGTGGAAGTCCCCCTCGCTTGTGGCCCCGTCGCCGAAGTGGACGACGCCGGCGCGCTCGTCGCCCTTGCGCTTTGCTGCCCACGACCACCCGACGGCGTGGGGGAGGTGTGCACCGATGGAGATGTTCAGCGGGAACACGTTCACGTCGCCGATAGCGGCGTTGCCCGCTTCGTGGCCCATCCAGTAGAGGACGTACTCCCAGGGGAGGCCGCGGGCGACGAGCGCGCCGTGTTCCCGGTACTGGTAGAAGACGGTGTCCGCGTCGGCCAGTGCGTAGGTCGACCCGATCTGTGACCCTTCCTGGCCAGCCAGCGAGGAGTAGGTGCCGAGCCGGCCCTGCCGCTGGAGGCTTATCATCCGTTCGTCGAACCGGCGGGCAAAGCGCATGTCGCGGTACATCGACACCAGCGCCTCGTCAGAAAGGTCCGGAATGAGGTCGGGCTCGACGATCTCACCGTCGGCGTCCAGCGCCTGCATCTGATCGTCGTACGCCCTGTCGAGCACGTCGTTTGCCATGTCGTATCACCACACTCGAAGCGGACGAGCAAAAAGCTGTGTCCGAGTCCCGTCAGTCCAACCACTCCAGAACACGCCGACGGGCGTCAGCCTGCTCGTCGGGCATCACTTCGAGGACGACGGCCCCATCGAAATGGCTATCGAGAATATCCGCGGTCCGTTCGATCGGGATGTCGCCGTCACCGAACGCCAGTCCGTCTTCCAGCGACGTGCCGTCGGTGAAGTGCACGACCTGAATCTGGTCGCCATACTCCCGAAGCAGCCCCGTCAGCGAGTCCAGATACGCTGGCTCAGCCATGTACAGGTGGGCCGTATCGAGAACGAGGTCGTGCCCACGGTCCAACACGAGGTTTTGGAGGGAGTGGGCGCTCATCCCGGGGTTGTTCTCGTACCCATAGGGCGCGGTGAAATCGTAGGCGTCTAACTGCGCCGTGTGCGTGTGCTGGGCGTACTGGCTGTGGACCACCAGATAGGCGTCGAGCCGGTCGGCCAGGGCGTTGCTCCGTTGAAACGGCTCGGCGTCGTCCGGGCGGGCGTGAAGCGTGTGGACCGACAGCGCCGTAACTGGAGAGCGTTCGACCGTCTCGGCCGTCGCTTCGACGCTGTCGAGGTCCGAGGGCCGCAGATGGAGTTCGACGTTATCAAACCCCCGGTCGGCCGCTGCGGCGAGTGCGTCCGGAGACGGCGGGCATTTGCCGACGAGATTCATTACAGTGGGTTTTCACGACGGTGAAAATAAAACAGTCCCTTCACCAGCCCCACTAACCCCGATCATTCATGCCATCTCCGCCCAACATATCGATGATGCCCGGCACAGAGGGAGACAAAGATGGGGTGGCGCGCTGGCGGGAACACAACCTGTCGCCCACACATGCAGTGCTCTGGACCGTCATCCTCGTTGCGACAATCGGGGACATCCTTCTGACGATGACCGGACTCACGGTCGGGCTCCAGGAGGGCAACGTCGTCGTCAGCGCGATGCTCGCGGAGTACGGACTGGCCGGCTTCTGGCTCGTGAAGTTCGGGGCGATGCTGTGGCTAGTCCTCGGGTGGCGACTGCTCTCCGAGCGCAACGCGACGGTCTTTCTCACCCTGTTCGCCGTAGTGACACTGGCCGTCGTTGTCTACAACTCCGTGACGATCCTGCAGTACCAAGGGGTAATAACGGTCACAACCGCGATTTAAGCCGCTGGGGCCAGCCATTTCTGGAACAGCGGGGTTAAGTACCACTGGGTGTGACCACGGAGTAATGGATAGACGTTCGTTCCTGACAGCGGCCGGCGCGACGGTGTCCGTCTCCTTTGCTGGCTGTGCCGGGCTGGGCGGTAGCGACGAGTCGAGCACGGACGAGTCGACTGCGACCGGGACGAGCACCGGCGACGCTGGCGGTGCCGAGGAGACGCTGGTCATCGGGACCTACAGCGCCTTCGTCGACTCGCCGTCGACGAGTCCGGGCGCGTGGGTGAAACAGCGCTTCGAGGAGGAGTTCGACGCTCGCCTCATCTGGCAGACGCCGAGCAACGAAGTCAACCACTACATCGAGCGCCGGAACGCCGGCGTCGACATCGAGGCCGACATGTACCTCGGACTGAACACCGACCACCTCGTCCGGGTCGACGAGAACCTCGACGACGCGCTGTTTGCCGACGTTGGCGACGTGGCCGGTCAGGACGACATCAAGCCGGGTCTGCAGTTCGACCCCGACGGCCGGGCGATCCCCTACGACACTGGCTACATCAGCCTGGTGTTCGACGGGACGGCGACCACCGCACCGGAGACCTTCGACGGCCTGCTGGCCGAGGAACACGCCGGCGACCTCATCACGCAGAACCCCGCCAGCTCCGCGACCGGGCGGGCGTTCCTGCTGCACACGATAAAACAGTTCGGCCCCGACGGCTACCTAGACTACTGGAGCGACCTGCAGGACAACGACGTTCGGGTGCTGGGATCCTGGAGTGACGCCTACAGCGCGTGGTCGGGCGGCGAAGCGCCGATGGTCGTCTCCTACTCCACCGATCAGGTGTTCGCCGACCAGAACGACGCCAACCTGGAGGAACACCAGATCCGCTTCCTGAACGACCAGGGCTACGCCAACCCCGAGGGGATGGCTGTCTTCGAGGGTGCGGACACCCCCGACCTCGCCCGGGAATTCATGGGCTTCCTGCTGCGCCCGGAGATTCAGGGCGAAATCGCCGTCCGAAACGTCCAGTTCCCGGCGACCGAATCTGCCGAGCTTCCAGAGGACTACGCCGAACTGGCTCAGGAACCCCCAGAGCCGGTCACCTTCGGCTACGATGAACTCAGGGGCTCGGTCTCGGGCTGGATCTCCGACTGGGAACGGCAGTTCGCCTCGAACTAACGACGACCGACTGTGGCCCGAGATCTCGACGGCGGTGCCGATGGCAACGACAGGGCAGGCGGCGACAGCGGTGCCAGTGACAACGGCGAAGGGTCAACGACGACGGCGAGCAACGCGACCCAAGAGCGCCGCCGAAGCATCCGCAACAGCATCGAGCGACGGGCCATCGTCGGGCTGGCGGTCGCCACTATCGCGCTCTTGCTCGGTATCTTCTACTACCCGGTGGCGACAGTGTTCATCGACAGCGTTCTCGTGGAAGGCCGCTGGACCGGCCGGGTGTTCGTCTCGATACTTCGGGACCCGTTCTATTTCGGGGAACCGGCGCGGTTGCTCGCCGGCGAACCAATAGGAGCAGTCATTGAGGCCGCCCTTTCGCCGGACCGGCGGCTGGGCGTCATCGGCTTCACGGCGTACCAGGCGGCGCTGTCGACGGTCGCCAGCGTCGTCCTCGGTCTGCCGGCGGCGTATCTGCTCGCTCGCTACGAGTTCCCGGGACGACGGACCCTCCGGTCGCTGACGATTCTCCCCTTCGTCCTCCCGTCGATAATGGTCGGAGTCGGCTTCGTCGCCACGTTCGGCCGGAACGGGACGCTCAACGCCGTGCTCGGTGCGCTTGGTCTGGGACAGGTCAATCTCCTGTTCACGCTGGAGGCCGTCATCATCGCCCACGCGTTCTACAACGCGCCCCTCGTCGCGCGGGTGACGACCGCCGCATGGGAGTCCGTCGACGCCAGCGCGGTCGAGACCGCTCGGAGCCTCGGTGCGAGTCCCCTTCGAGCCTTTCGTGACGTGGTCGCCCCGCAACTGTACCCGTCGGTGCTGATGGGCGCGGCGCTGACGTTCGTGTTCACGTTCAGCACGTTCCCCATCGTCCTCGCGCTGGGCGGGTTCCAGTTGGCGACCGTCGAGGTGTTCGTCTACCGACTCATCCGCGACCTGAACTACGCCGAGGCGGCCGCGCTCGCGCTCATCGAGCTCGGTATCTCGCTGGGCTTGCTGTACGCCTATCTCCGCTACGAAGCGAAGCATACCGTCCGGTCGCGGGGGATTCGACCGCTCCCGCGGCGGCCACTGACGCCGCCGTCGTTCTCGGTCCGTGAACTGCTTCCCCGGATGGGTCTTGCCGTCTACGCCGTCGTCGCGCTGGCGGTGTTCGTCGCGCCGATAGCGAGCATGGTGCTGGCCAGCCTCAGCGGGCCGGAGGGGCTGACGCTGGCGAACTACCGATTCCTTATCGACCGGCAGACGACCGGCGCGTCGTTCCAGGTCCAGCCGTGGGACGCCGTCCGGAACTCGCTGCTGTTCGGCATCGCCTCGCTCGCCGTTGCCCTCCCGATGGGCGTCGTCGTGGCTGTGCTGACGACGCGGGACTACCGCGGTCGGAAGGTCGTCGACGCCGTTGCCATGGCCCCACTGGCCGTGTCCGGTATCGTCGTCGGCCTCGGGCTGCTCCGGGGTCTCGTCTTCGGCGTCGAGGTCGGTGGGACGCGACTCGCTGTCGGCGGCGGCCTCGCCATCATCGCCGCCCACGCCGTCGCGGGCTACCCCTTCGTCGTCCGGACCGTCGCGCCCGGCCTCGAAAGCATCGACCACACGCTGGTCGAGTCCGCCCGCGCGCTCGGCGCGCCGCGTGCCAGGGCGCTCGTGGACATCGAACTCCCGCTGGTCTGGCCGGCCGTCGTCGCCGGGGCCGCCTTCGCCTTCGCCATCTCCATCGGGGAGTTCTCGGCGACAATTGTCCTTGCCTCCGGGACGAGCCAGTTCACCATGCCCATCGCCATCGAGCGGTTCATCGGCCGCCGGCTCGGCCCCGCGACGGCGATGGGGGTCGTCCTGCTCGTGGTCACCAGCGCGAGCTTCCTGCTCATCGACCGGCTGGGGGGTGACGACGTTGGGTTCTAAGGAGCCCCCCGCGGACAGTGCTGCCGTGGCCCGGACCGGTACACCGGCAGTCGAACTCGACGGCGTTACCAGACGCTACGGCGAAACGACCGCCGTCGAGGACCTCTCGCTCTCCGTTCGGGAGGGCGAGTTCTTCACGCTGGTCGGTCCCTCCGGCTGTGGGAAGACGACGACGCTGCGGCTCATTGCCGGCTTCGAAGACCCGACGCAGGGCGAAGTCCGGTTCGGCGACGAGTCCGTCACCGGCGTTCCGCCGGAGGACCGCGACGTGGGCGTCGTCTTCCAGAACTACGCCCTGTTCCCGCACATGACCGTCGGGGAGAACGTCGCCTACGGGCTCGCGTTCACCGACCCACCGGGCGGCGGCAGCGACGCCGAGCGAGTGCGTGAACTGCTGGAGCTGGTGGACCTCGGCGACATGGTGGACCGGGACCCCGACACGCTCTCGGGCGGCCAACAACAGCGGGTGGCGATGGCCCGTGCGCTGGCTCCCGGCCCCGACGTACTTCTCCTCGACGAACCGATGAGCGCGCTGGACGCGAAGCTCCGGGAACGTCTGCGTGTGCAGGTCCGCGAGATTCAGCAGGAACTGGGCATTACGACGATTTACGTCACCCACGACCAGGAGGAGGCGCTGGCGGTGTCCGACCGCGTGGCGGTGCTGCACGACGGACGCGTCGAGCAGGTCGCGCCGCCGCGGACCATCTACCACGAACCGGCGACGGAGTTCGTCGCCACATTTGTCGGCGACAACAACGTTCTCAGCGGCGAGGTAGCGGCGATGCGGTCGACCGGCAACTCGGACAGCGGGAGCAGCCAGTGCCTCGCAGACGTGGCGGTCGCCGATACCACGTTCTCGGTGGCCTTGAACGGTGACGGCGATACGAGTGGGATTTCCACGGGCGACCGACTCACGTTCTGTATCCGGCCGGAGCGTCTCGAAGTCGACGCCGGACAGAACGAGCTGACCGCGACGGTGGCCAGCGCCGAGTTCCTCGGTGAGACCACCCGTGTCCACCTCGACTGGGACGGCCGTGAACTCCTGTTGCGGACCGAGGAACCGCCGGAGGGAGCGGTGACGGTCGGCTTCGAACCCGCCGACGCACACATCGTCGATAAAGGGCGGTAGCCCTCTTTAGGAATAGAATATTCTTTCTTGATCGCGTGCGCGCGAAGCCCTCATACGTCCACAGCGCTTACATTATGTGATGACACCACAACGGCCATCAGCGGACGACGAGCAGGCTGTCGACGCCCGGACGACCGGGCCTGCGACCGACGCAGAGAAGTCGGTCGACTACGAGACGGTGTCGGTCCCAGTGCTGGTCGTCGGCGCTGGCGCTGCCGGAGCGCGGGTCGCTATCGGACTCGCCGAGAACGGTGTCGAGCCGCTGGTCATCGGCAAGCGGGACCACGGCGACGCACACACGACGTGGGCCGCCGGCGGCATCAACGCCTCGCTGGGGTCGCTGGACCCCGAAGACGACTGGACGATTCACGCGGCCGACACGCTTGCTGAGGGCCATTTCATCAACGACCCGAAAGCCGTCGAACTGACGGCCAAGCACATGCCCGACCGCATCCGGGAACTCGACGACTGGGGGATGCCCTTCGACCGCACCGAGGACGGAAAAATCAATCAGCGGTACTTCGGCGCGCAGTCGTTCCGCCGGACCTGCTTCGTCGGCGACCGCACGGGCGAGGCGATGCTGGATACGCTCGTCGACAAGGCCCAGTCCCTGGGGATTCCCTACCGCGACAACGTGATGATCACCCGCCTGCTCTCGGACGGCGACCGCGTCTCCGGCGCGGCCGGCTACGACATGGAGAGCGGCGAGTTCGTCCTGTTCGAGTCCGACCACGTCGTCCTGGCGGCGGGTGGCTCCTCCGCGCTGTACAACCGCCACTCCTCCCGGGACGAGGAGAACAACGGCGACGGCCCGGCGCTGGCGCTCCAAGCCGGCGCGTCGCTGCTGGACATGGAGTTCGTCCAGTTCCACCCGACGGGGATGGTCGGCGACCGCTACGGCGAGGACTGGGACGGCCGCCTCGTCACCGAAGCGGTCCGCGGCGAGGGCGGTCGGCTGCTCAACACGGATGGCGAGCGGTTCATGGAGGAGTACTCGCCGGACCAGATGGAACTCGACGCGCGGGACGTGGTCGCCCGAGCCATCGCCCAGGAACTGCGTGAAGGCCGTGGAACGGAGAACGGCGGCGTCTATCTGGACATCTCCCACCGCGAGGACGACTACATCAAATCGCGGCTCCCGCGGATGTACGAGCGGTTCATGGACCTCGGCGTCGACATCACGACGGAGCCGATGGAAGTCGCACCGACCGCTCACTACTCGATGGGCGGCGTCGACATCGCCTTCGAGACCGGCGAAACCGGCGTCGAAGGCCTCTACGCCGTCGGCGAGACGGTGGCCGGTGTCCACGGCGCGAACCGCCTCGGCGGGAACTCGCTCGCGGAGACGGTCGCCATCGGCGCGCTCGTCGGCAACCATGTCGCAGAGAAGGTGTCTGCAGAGAGCCGAGCGGGCGACGGCCTCCCGGATGGCCAGCGCGCTATCGCCGAGCGGGAATTTCGGTCGCTCATCGAGCTGGAAGCCGCCGACGGCGACGAGACGCCAGAGGGGCTGCTCGCGGACCTCGGGGACCTGCTGTGGAACCACGCGGGTATCCTCCGCAGTGAGGACTCGCTGTCGGAGGGGCTCGCAGCTCTCGAAGTCCTCCGGACACGGACGGGGAACATCGGCGTCGACGGCGACCGGACCAGCCTGTCGTTCGAACTCGCGGTCGACCTATCGTTCAGTCTCACGGTCGCGGAGGCGCTGCTGTTGAGTGCCAGGGAACGCGACGAGTCCCGCGGTGCGCACTACCGCACCGACGCGCCCGACGTGGACCCGGACTGGCGGCGGAACATCCTTGTCGACGGCGGCGACACCGGCCTCGAACTGACGACTCGCGGCGTCGCTGAACCGAGCGAAGAAGTCAGCGAGGCAGTTGATGTCGGCTACGAACTCGACTACCACCACCTCGAATAACCCGAACTTGGAGGCGGGTTTCAGGGTGTAGCGGTTTTGTGTCAGATTCAAGACGGCGCAAGCCGATAGCGTCGGTACTGTGGCACCGACCCGCCGAACCGTCCTCGCCAGCGGCGGTCCCGCGCTCGGGAGTCTCACCGCTCTCTCGGGCTGTCTGAGCACCGCCCGCGACGTAGACGTGTCGTGTCCGCCGTCGGTCCCGACAGACGAGTCGCTCCGCGTCGGCTTCGTCGGCGACGTGATGCTGGGCCGGAGCGTCGACGAGCGCTGGCGCGAGGACCCGGACGGCCCCACCGCCGTCTGGGGGTCGATGCTCGACCGACTCCGGTCGCTCGACGGACTGGTGGCGAACCTCGAATGCTGCGTCTCGAACCGCGGCGAACCGCGGCCGGGCCGGACCTACCATTTCCGAGCGAGCCCCGAATGGGCCGTACCTGCACTGGATCGCGCCGGCGTCTCCTGTGCCGGACTGGCGAACAACCATCTGCTCGATTTCGGACCCGAGGCACTCATCGATACGCCGTCGCATCTGCGCGGTGGAGAAATCGCCGCAGTGGGGGCCGGAGAGAGCCGAGACACCGCATTCACGCCCGCGTTCGTCGAAATCGGCGGGCTCTCCGTCGCCGTCGTCGCCGTCACCGACCAGTCGCCGAGCTACGCCGCCGGCCGCGACAGCCCCGGCACGGCCTACGCGCCGCTGGACCCGAACCACCCGCTGACTCGCCGTCGCGTCGGTGGCGCGCTGGCGGCGGCCCGCGACGCCGACCCGGACCTACTCGTCGTCACCGCCCACTGGGGGCCGAACTGGGTGACCGAGCCGAGCGAGACACAGCAGGCCTTCGCCCGCTGGCTGGTGGACAACGGGGCCGACGTGGTCCACGGCCACAGCGCCCACGTCATCCAGGGCGTCGAGGTGTACCGCGGTCGCCCAATCATGTACGACACCGGCAACTTCGTCGACGACTACGCGATCAAGGACGGCTACCGCAACGACCGGAGCTTCCTGTTCGAACTCCGAATCGAGGACGGCACGCTGGCCGCGCTCGATCTCGTACCCGTCGAAAATGCCTACACACAGGTCGGGAGCGCCGACGGCGCGGTGGCGGCGTGGCTCCGTGAGACACTGCGAGAACGGTCGCAGCCGTTCGACACGGCTATCGAGCGCGACGGGCGTGGGCTGCGGGTGCCGCTGTCGTGTGGCGAGTAGCGGGCAAACGCCGACTGCCGCTTCCGGTGGGCGTTGCTACTGGTCGGCGGCTGTGGTCCGCCGAGAAGCTGTCAGCTCTCGGGCTCAGAAAGATGTCGCGACTGATGCCAGGATCTCGTCGACCGCGGGGCTGTCGTACGTCCAGAAGCCCCGGTACTGTCCGGGGTCGGTTTCCTCTGCGACGAGTGCGCACTTGTCGGCGGCGTTCCCGTTCCCGTCGAACGCGAGCAGCCAGAGCCGCCCGAACTCGTCGTCGGAGGTCGCGTGGACCGTGACGCCGGGTATTGCCGGCGGGTCCCAGTCGTCCCGGCCGTAGATATGGATGGCCAGTTCGGTGTCGGCGGCAAGCGTCCGATATCGGTCGGCCTGCGCGCGGAACGTCGACAGTGATTGGAAGCTAACCCGCAGGGTCCCACGTCCGATGCGGTAGGCCCTGTCCTCGAACTCGTGGGCCGTGGCGAGCAGCGGTCCCCGACCCAGCGACGAGAGCACCGTGTTCGTGAGCGAGGAGAGCAGCAACTGCACATCCTCGTCCGGGTCAGGCAGGGTCCTGGTGCGTTGCTGGAGAGCGGGCTCGGAGAGGAACTTCTGGAGCACGTCTAACCGCACGGTCCCGGCAAACCGGCCGGCCTGCCGGACGACGACGAACGACTCCGAGTCGGGGGCCGGGAGCGCTCGCCAGTCGACCGCTATCCGTTGGGATTCGAGTCGGTCCACGAGGTCCGGATCCGGGTCCGTGCCGTACACCGTCATCGTCACCGCGGATCTGGCGAAGCGGTCGAGGAGGTGGTGTACTGCCATCGGCCGCGGTCAGTCTTCGGTGCCCGTCAGGGCGCTTTCCAGTTCCTGTACTGTCGAAAGCAGCTCGGTCGTCGCGGACGACAGCGGCGCTATCTCGACCGTCTCCGCGTCGGTGTCATACGCAACGAGGTCCGCCGCAGCGAGCGCTGGAAGGTGATTGTGGTAGAGAACCGTCCGTGTCTGTTCCCAGGCATCGCCACCAGCACTGTTCCCGCGCGCCTGCGACCAGCCCACGACCACGTCGGTGAGTTCGTCGACCGATGCCGTGCCGTGTTCACGGAGGTACGCGACCACCATCCGGCGCGACTCCGCTGAGAGCACGCCCAAGAGGGTATCGAGCCGTTGGGCGGTGAGCCGGTCGTCACTCACCGTCGCCTCCTGGTTTCGGTGCCGGTCCATACAAGCTAGTTCATCCCGTGCCGTATTAATGTAACTGAAAGATAAAGTAGAATAGGCGTGACGGAATCCATTTACGTGCCAGCACCGTCTGTACCGTATGAACTACGAGTCCGCCCTACAGCGTGCCTACGACGTACTGCCAGACCAACCACGGGAAGCCGGCGAGCGGCTCTCGATTCCGGACCCGGAAGGCCAGACTGATGGGGCGTTCACGCGCCTGACGAATCTGGAAGCAATCGCCGACGCCGTCTCGCGGGACGCACAGCATCTCCACCGTGCCATCCAGCGCGAGTTCGGGACAAACGGCCAGTTCGACGGCGGCGAAGCCCGCTACAACGGGTCGTTCGACACCGCTGATTTCGATGCCGCCGTGGACGCCTACGTCGCCGAGTACGTCACCTGTTCCGAGTGTGGCCTGCCCGACACCGTCCTCAAGAACGAGGACGGCGTCGACATGCTGCGCTGTCAGGCCTGCGGTGCGTTCCGCCCGGTCGCCAAAGGTGCGAGTTCGAACACGCAGCAGGACCGACCCACGCTCGAAGAGGGCGAGACCTACGAGGTCAAGATCACCGGCACCGGCCGCGAGGGCGACGGCGTCGCCGAGAAAGGGAAATACACAATCTTCGTCTCCGGCGCGCGCGAGGGCCAAGTCGTCGAAGCCTACATCGAGAGTATCAGCGGCACGCTGGCGTTCGGCCGCGTCGCCTGAAGTCAGTTTTCACGGAGCAGCGGCGTTTCTCGCTTATTTCCACAGGTCCGTAGAGAGATATCGTTCGCCGGTGTCCGGCAGGACGACGACCACCGTCTCGTCGGGGTTGTCGGTGGCGTACTCCGTCGCCGCGTGCAGCGCCGCGCCCGAGGAGATGCCGACCATGAGTCCCTCCTCGCTGGCGAGTCGGTGGGTCGCGTCGACGGCGTCTGTCTTGCTCGCGGTCCGGACCTCGTCGATGAGGTCCCGCCGGAGAATGTCCGGCACGAATCCGGGACCGATACCCTGGATGTCGTGGCTGTCCGGGTCGTCCGCGGAGAGCAGTTTCGACTGTTCCGGTTCGACAGCGACCGAGGTGAGGTCCGCCCCCACCGCCTCCTGGATGTACTCCGAGATGCCGGTGATCGTGCCGCCGGTCCCGACGCCGGCGACGACGGCGTCCACGTCCCCGTCGGTATCGGCCCATATCTCCGGCCCGGTCGTCTCGCGGTGGGCTCGCGGGTTCGCCTCGTTCTCGAACTGCCGGGCGCGGACAGTGCCAGGTGTGTCAGCGAGTTCGTTCGCGCGCTCGATTGCGCCGCTCATCCCGCCGTCTGCCGGCGTGAGTTCGAGGTCCGCACCGAGCCCGGACAGCAACTGCCGGCGCTCCTCGCTCATGGACTCGGGCATCGTCAGCACGCAGTCGTACCCCCGCGCGGCACAGACGGCGGCCAGTCCGATGCCGGTGTTGCCGCTGGTCGCTTCGACGAGTGTCCCGTCGTCGGGGAGGTCGCCGGATTCGGCGGCCGCCTCGACCATGTACAGCGCGATGCGGTCCTTGACGGAGTAGGGGTTGGCCGCTTCGACCTTCCCCAAGAGATTGTCCGCGAAACTGTCGAGACAGACCAGCGGCGTGTCGCCGATGAGCTCAGTCACACTGGACGCGACAGTGCTTCGGTCTCGCTGGGCGTGCGACTGCATACACTGTGGGAAGACGACTGAGCGTCGTAACGGAGTACCCAGAATACTGCGGGTCGAATACATTCACTCGGTTTCGAGTCTCCAGAAGCTTATGTCGTCCCGAGACAATGTCTCCAGTAATGCCCGAGATTACCGTCTCTGAGGGTCTGTACCGCCAGCTATCCGCCACCGAAAACCAGGTCGACGAAGATACGCTCTGGAAGATGCTGCACCAGTTCAAGCGACAGCACGCGGCCAGCGAGTAATACCGCGGCCCAATCGTTGCTATCCGACCGGTTCGATGAGTTCCGGCGAGTCGTTGGCAGGGCTGTTGACTGCCGATGACACCGCATAGGTCCGCATTTCGCCGTCGTACGGATCAAGCAGTTCGGATACGTCGTCAGCGCTGCCGCGCAGCCATGTCGACTCCTCAGCCGGGTCGAGGATGACGGCCATCCGATGGTGGAGGTCCGCGACGGCGTCGTTCGGCTCGGTCGTCACAATCGTGAACGACTCGACGAGATCGTCCTCGCCGCCCGTATCGTCACCGCTCGCGCCGAACTCCCCCAGCCCGGTCTGGCGCTGTGGCGGTTCCCATCGCTCGTACAGCCCCGCCATTGCGAATAGGTCGTCGTCGGGCAGGGCCACGCGATACGGTTGCTTGCCGTCGCTCGTTTCGACCCACTCGTAAAACCCATCTGCGGGGACCAGACAGCGCCGGGACTCGTAGGCATCGGCGAAGGACCGCTTCTCGGCCAGCGTCTCGGCGCGGGCGTTGATGTGCCCGTGAGCCGTTCGATCCTCGGCCCAGGGCGGGATCAGCCCCCACTCCATCCGCTGCACCGTGCCGGGCGATTCTCCGGTGATTACGGGGAGGTCCTGACTGGGGGCGGCGTTGTACCGCGGCTCGTACTCGAAGTCGAATTCGGCGTCGAACCGCCGTTCGATGTCCTCACGGGGAGCGAACAAGCTATAGCGGCCGCACATAGCCGGATACAGGAGCTGCCGGCGGATAAATCCAGCAGTAGCGTGCCACCGGTTGGCTGTGGGTAATTCATTTGGGAGATCTAACAGAACACATGCATATGTCACCGAGTGACCCCTCAGAGGACGAGACGACTGAGTACGATTTCGTCTACTGTGCGTCCTGTGGGTCGAAGGCCGCCAGGTCCTGGTCGTATTGTCGCTCCTGTCAGTCGTCGCTGGACGATGCCCGTCCGCCCGAAGACGGACTGGAACAAATTGGCACGGACGAGACGCTGGGTACGGACGAAGCGGGCTGTCCGAAATGCGGCCACGAAACAGCCGAAGTTGACGAAATCGCGACGACCGGTGCTGGGCTCACAAAGCTCTTTGACGTACAGAACCGGCAATTCAAAGCCGTCACCTGCGCGAAATGTGGATACACGGAGTTTTACCGCGGTCCCAGTGGTGATATTGTCGTCGACCTCTTTCTGGGCGGCTGAGTACCCTGCCTACCGCCCAGTCTCCGCCCGCGAATTTAACTTGTATCACGCCCAACCACTTGCTAGATGACCACGGACCCCTCGTTCGCCATTCCGGCCCACCCACAGCGGCGCTTCCCGCACGGAAGCGGGGTCGAATACGAGGGCGGGACGGAGTTCCGGCTCACGCCCGACAGAGAGCGGGCGACGGCGGAACTCGCCGACACTGTCGTCGACATCCTCACCGACGGCCCGTACCGTTACGGCGACTTCCACGACCTGCCGATGCCGCTGTGGCTGGTCCGCGACGAGGAGACGGCCGACGTGTTCCGCGTTGCCGTCCGCGACGGGACGGTGCGGTTGCACGTCCTGCCGACGACGGAGTCCGACGGACTGCGGCGGTTCTTCGAGCGCCTGTGTGACACCAGTGAGGGGGGATCGTGGGCCGTGCAGCGACATGTCGACGGGTAGTGACCGTTTTGCCGGGCGGGGAGAGAAACCCTTTTTATGCCAGTGTCCAGAGAATCGCGTATGGACTGGCCACACGATCCGGACGGTGAGGAGGGAAGCGAGGGCCGACGCAAGTACGGCCACGCTGTGTTGGCGAAGAAAGTCAACGAGGACGAGGACTTCCCGTTGACTGCCAAGGAGTACGTCGACCAGTACGGGGACCATCCGATTCGGATCGACTACGAGACAGTGGTTAGCGTGGCGGACATCTTCGAATACGTCGACCAGGAGGAGTTCTCGGACTTCCCGGACTTCCACAAAGCCCTCGGGCGCGCCCTGCGTGAGGCGGACTGGTGGCCGTACAGGCTCAAACAGGCCTAACCGTGTGGTGTGGGGGCACGACACATACTTGTAGGTGGCCGGTGTAGCCTCGCGTATGGCGACGACACATTCACCCGACCACAGTGGACACGGACTTCCCAAGGCGGTCATCGAGGACCTGCTGTCGGACGACACCCGCCGCCGCGCGCTCTCGATACTGGCTGAGCGTGGTGAACCGATGGTCGTGGGCGACCTCGCGGCAGCGGTTCTGGCGGCCGAGCGTGACATCGAACCAGCAGCGGTCCCGGACACCGACAGGGAGGAACTCACAGAGGAACTGTTCACCGAACACCTCCCGAAACTGACGGCGACCGGCGTTGTGGCCTACGACTCGATGGTCGGAACCGTCGAGATACAGCGCCGCGATGCGGTGCCGTCTGACGGCCGCTGAAACGGCTGGCGTCGCTGGGATTCGACGCCGATTCAGACCGGTCCCCAGTCTTCTCTGTGGGCAATTTCGACAGAGCAATACCCGTTGCTTCCGAAGGATCGATGGACAGTGACCAACACCCAGATAACCCACATACAGATTGACAACTACGGGCCGTGGACTGTGACGCCAGAGCCCCGACGTGAAGTGGACCTCCAGACGCTCCAGTCCCGTCTGTACGCCGACCTCGCCCAACTGTTCGGGAACCGCGACGGCTACATCTTCTTTTCGCGGTTCGACAACATGATCGCGGTGACGAACGGGCTGGACGAAGCCGCACACGCACTCATCCAGGAGTCTGTCGGCAATCGCTACCCGGTGACGATGAGCCTCTCGGTCGCGACGGGAACGACGCCCGTTTCCGCGCTGGGAACGGCAACGGAACAGCTCCAAGAGGCCGGCAGCGCACAGGACAAGGGCCGACGTGAAGTGTTGCGGGGACAGACTATCGACGAGCAGTTCCGGGCCGAGACGGACGTTCAGTTAGCCCACTTCGATGTCGACGACGCCACCGAGAAGTACACCGACCAACTCAACGAGTTCGACACGTTCATTCGGATCGAGCAGGGGTACGCGGCGCTCATGAAGTACATGCGCGAGGCCCACGACTCGCTGTCGTTTTTCGTCGGCGGCGACAACGTCATCGCGGTCTGTCCGGACCTCGACGAAGCAGATTACCACGACGCTATCGAACACGTCCGCGAGGAAGTCGACGTGGAGCTAAAAGTCGGCGTCGGACGCGGGCGGACGGCCGCTACGGCCGGTATGGACGCAAAGCACGCCTTAGAAACATGTCGGGCGACCGGCGACGCCGTCACTATCGAGACAGCGACAACAGAGTAGATTACGAACCCCGCGACATAAGCGTAGTGGAGGTATCTTTTAGACCAGCCGTGTGATAACAATACACATGAACGGCGAGGTCACTGTGCGGGAGGTTATGAACCGAGAGTACGTCGGCGCAAGCGAATCCGACGACCTCCTCGAAACGACGGAGTTGCTGATCCGCGAGGAGCAACATTCGATCCTCGTGTTGCGAGGGAACGAACCGGTCGGCGTGGCGACGGACAGAGACGTGCTGGCGTACATCGTCGACGGCGGCGACCCGGACACCGCCACCGTCGGCGACGTGATGCGGGAGTCGATTCCGACAATCGACCCCGACGCAGGGCTTCCGGAGGCCCGGGACCGCATGGCGACGCGGTCCGCCGAGTTCCTCCTGGTCATGGCAGACGGTGAGCCACTCGGAACGCTGACCGAACACGACATCCTCTCGACGGCGCGGCTCGAAAGCGAATCGACGGCGGTCGTCGAAGAGACCCCGCAGGTCGCGACGACCGGCCAGGAGGCCACGACCGACGGGATGGAGTCCGCCGCGGAGGACTCCTTCGACAGCCAGGGCATCTGTTCCGCCTGTGGCACGCTGACACGGGAGCTAGCGTCGTTCAACGGTCAGCTCCTCTGTGCGGACTGCCGGGATGTCTGACCGTCTCGCACACCCGATAGCTCCCGCAGCCGAACTGTTTTGACCGTACGACACGGAGTGTCACCGTGGAAATCGTCACCGCTTCGATGGAGGACGTGGACACCATCGTCGACCTGTGGGTCCAGCTGGCGGCGGGCCAGCGTGCTCACGGCTCACACCTGTTCGGTGACCGGAACCGGACGGCCGTCCGGGAGACCGTCGTGCAGCGCGTCGTCGCCGAAAACGTACTCGTGGCCAACGTGGACCGACGCACTGTCGGATTCGTTATGGTAACTATCGACAGCGGCCGCTACGAGCAAGACGAGCGGCGGGGGATCATCGAGAATATCTTCGTCGAACCGGCCTACAGAAACCAGGGGATCGGCAGCGAACTGCTCGATTCGGCGGAGGATCGGCTCCGGAGCACCGGTGCGGACATCCTCGCCCTGGAGGCGATGGCGGACAACGAATCCGCCCGACAGTTCTACCGGGCACACGGCTATGGGCCACACCGGATCGAACTCGAAAAGCCGACCGAAAACGATACTCTCTAAACGGTCCCCACACAACCCAGGCATGTAACCGCGCCAGGGGAGCTTGGGTGGTCCAAGCACTCGACTTGTAATCGAGAGTTCGTGGGTTCAAATCCCACCCCTGGCTCTACGTTTTTATCGCTGGGACACGTACACCATTCCATGAGTGAATCCGAAAGCGAACTCCCGGACAACGACGCGGAGTGGCGCGAGATACTCTCTGACGAGGAGTACCGAATCCTCCGCGAGTCGGGGACGGAACCGCGGTTCAGTAGCGACCTCATCGACGTGAAAGACGAGGGCGTGTTCACCTGTGCCGGCTGTGGGACGGAGCTGTTCGACAGTGACGAGAAGTTCGACTCCGAGACCGGGTGGCCGAGCTTCTGGGACGTGTACCAGGAAGGCAACGTCGAAACCCGACCGGACAACAGCCACGGAATGCAGCGAACGGAAGTCGTCTGTGCCGAGTGTGGCGGCCATCTGGGCCACGTGTTCGACGATGGGCCGGAACCAACCGGGAAGCGGTACTGCATCAACGGCGCGGCGCTCGACTTCGAGTCGGAGTAGCGACCACCGGAACCCTTTTTTCCGTCATTGAAGTTATACGGCTAGACGTGACTGAACACGCCGACGACGCGACCGACGAGGGGGCCGGAACCGGACCGGTCAGCGAATCGCTGGTGGACGAGCCACCGACCGCCACAGCCGAGCAGCCACAGCCGGAGAGCCACCTGTTGAAAGCGAGTCTCCGAACGTTCCCGTGGCTCCGGGCGGCCGCCGTCGCCGCCGGCACGCTGGTCGTCGAGTACCTGCTCGTCGCGCTGCTGTTCGTCGTCGGACCGTCGTCGGTCGACCTGCCCGAACTGACGGACCGGCTGGTCCAGTACGGCTTCGTGCTGTACAACGCCCATCACGTGCCAACGCTCGTGACCGCGACGGATGCCGAGGTGTACGGGTCGGCCGCCCGGAACATCCTATACGGCGCGCAGGGCGCGAGTATCCCACCCATCGTTTATTTCCTGATTCCCATCGTCTCGTTGCTCGTCGTTGGCGCGCTGTTCGAGCGCTACCGCGGCGCTGCCCGGACGGACAGCCTGTTCGAGGAAGCGGCGCTCGTCGGCACCGGACTCAGCTTCGGCTACGTCGTCACCGGCTTCGCTGGGAGCTTCGTGTTTGTCCGGACGGTCATGTTCAACGACGGGGGCCAGGGTCAGGCCGCGCCCGCCGTACCGTGGCTCCTGTTGCTGTTGTTTTTCTTCCCGCTCATATTTGCGACCGTCGGCGCGGCCGCCCAGTACGTCTACGCCGACCGGGCTTCGGGCGCGTAAGTCGACTCGATGAAGTCCAGAATGCGCTCGGATTCCGCCATCGTGACGCCGCGGTCCGCGTCGACTAAGACCGGGACGCCACGCTGACCGGAGACCTCCTTTACTTCGTTGCGCTTGGAGTGCAGGGCCTCGACCCAGACGCTGTCGTAGTCGATGCCGAGGTCGTCCAGTCGGTCGGCGACCTTCTCGCAGTACGGACAGCCGTCGAGCTGGTAGAGTGTCAGGCTCATACCAGGTAGTACGGACGCCGCCCTCAAGGCGGTTGTGCTCGAAAAAACGCGACAGTCGACCTGGCGTTACTCGTACAGCCAGGACGAGTCGATCTGGTCCCACTCGACCAGTTCGTCCTCGTCGAAGAACAGCGCGATCTCGCGCTCGTTTGCGCCCTCGTCCTCGTGGTCGGAGCCGTGGATGACGTTCCGACCGAGGTCGAGGCCGTAGTCGCCGCGGATGGTGCCGGGAGCCGACTCGGCCGGGTCGGTCTCGCCCATCATGTTCCGGACCTGCCGGGTCGCGTCCTGGCCTTCCCAGACCATCGCAAACACGGGGCCGGAGGTGATGAAGTCGACGAGCCCGTCGAAGAACGGCTTGTCCTCGTGCTCGCCGTAGTGCTCCTCGGCGAGCTCCTGGTCGATCTGCATGAACTTGCCGCCGACCATCTTCAGGCCGCGGTCCTCGAAGCGGGAGACGATATCCCCGATGAGGCCGCGCTGGACGCCGTCGGGCTTGACCATCACGAACGTGCGCTCGTGCTCGGCCATCAGGCCTCAGCCTCCTCGGCTTCCTCGTCGGCGTCTTCGGCCTCGTCGGCGTCCGCATCAGCGTCCTCGGCGTCTGCTTCGGCCTCGTCAGCGTCGGCTGCCGGAGCTGTGTCGGTTTCGACCTCGTCCGGTTCTTCCTCGACCGCACCGGCCTCGCCGCGGGCGGTGTCGGTCCATTCGAGGTTGCGGGCCTCGCGGCCCAGGTCGGCGTTGTTCTCGCACTTCGAGGAACAGAAGTGCGTGGTCGCGCCGTCCTTGTGGACGAACATCGTGCCCGTGCCGGGTTCGATGTCCGTACCGCAGTAGTCACATTCGCGTGTCCGGGGCATGGTTACTGCCCTCCGATGGTGTCGGCCTCGCGAGCCGTCTCGCGGAGCTGGAGCACGTCACCTTCGCGGACCGGGCCGAGAACGTTGCGCGTGATGATGCGCCCCTGGTTCTCGCCTTCGCGGATGCGGCACTTGACCTGCATGGCCTCGCCGTGCATCCCCGTCCGGCCCACGACTTCGATAACCTCGGCGGGCGTGGAACCGCTGCTTTCGGATTCCTCAGCGCTCATCCGAGGTCACCTCACCGAAGCTCCTCGACCTTGTCAGCGATGTCCTCGACATCGGCCTCGGCCTCACCGGCGTCGGTGACGGCCGCAGCGGCCGAGCCGACTTCGAGCCCGGCGGCGTGTCCGAGGTCGTCCTGCTGCTCGACGAAGATGAAGGGGACGCCCTTCTCGTCGGCAAGTTCCGGAATGTGCATGACGATTTCCTCGGGCTGAACGTCTTCGGCGACGAAGACGAGCTCGGCGGAGCCGCGCTCGATGGCCTTGGTCGTCTCGTTTGTACCCTTCTTTACCGCGCCTGTGTCCCGGGCGACCTCGAGCGCCTCAAGGGCGTCGTCTTCGAGGTCCGCGGGAACGTCGAAATCTACGTATACTGGCATTTGTATGTTCACCTCCTGCGCGCGAGCTCAGGCTCCCCCGCCGTGTCCGGGCCGCGAGGCCCGTCACACCGTGGTGGTGTGTATCCTGAAAAGGCTGGGAGCATCATCAACTCGGCGCAGGCTGTACCCCATTCTGTGCCACCGGCCCTAAAAGCGCTTTCGAAGCCGAAATCGCGTGCCAGGCCGCCACACGGGTGCTGTCGGGGGGTCTGTCTATTCCGTGGCCGCCGACGCATCGGCCAGCGCAGCCCTCGCGTCGGAGACGAGACGGGCGACCACCTCGCCGGCGGGTCGAACGGCCTGTGCGAGGCCGGCACTCTGCCCGGCGTAGTGGGGCAGGGCCTCAACGTCACCCGTCATCCCGTCCAGTGGAGGCATATCAGCAAGCCGACTGATCGGTTCGCCGTCGGGCATCCGTGCGATCTGTTCGGGGTCGCTGCCGACGGTTTCCCCATCTGAATCGGCATTGGCCTGCTGCCTGACCTCGTCGGTTTCGAGGACCCGGTGTGGCTGGTCCGGCCAGCCCCGGTCGAAGAGACCGGTGAGCCGCGTCGCCGTCTCGGGCGCGGCAACGATTTGCTCGCGGTAGGCCTCGTGTGCGCCCGACTCCTCGGTCGCTACGAACCGAGTGCCGAACCAGCCGCCGTCGGCACCCAGCGTCAGCGCCGCTGCGAGGCCGCGTCCGTCGCCGAGACCGCCGGCCGCGACGACCGGCACTGGAACCGCGTCAGCCACCCGCGGGAGCAGGGCCATCGTCGTCACGTCGCTCTGGACGTGCCCGCCGGCTTCCCGGCCCTGCGCGACCACGACATCGGCTCCGGCGTCGACGGCCGCCCTGGCCTCAGCAGCGCTTGCGACCGTGACCATCGCCGTCCCACCGGCCTCGTGGACGCGGTCGATGTACGGGCCGGCATCGCCGAAGGAGAAAGAGACGACCGACGCGCCAGCGTCCAGACAGGCGTCGAGACAGGTCGACGGGGACAGGACGCCGGTCGACTCGTCGAGGACGACGTTGACGCCGACCACGCCGCTGGTCGCACTTGCGGCGTCCGTGTATGAATCGCGAATCGCATCGGCGTCACGCCACGACATCGCCAGCATCCCGAGGCCGCCTGCATCCGCGACTGCTGCGGCCAGGTCCGGCGTGGAGACGCTTCCGACCGGAGCCTGCACGACTGGGTGGTCGATACCGAGAACTGTGCAGAGCGGGGTTTGGAGGGGAGCCATGCCGGCCACTGTGTCCGGTCCGGTCAAAAGCGTATCTCGATAGCGCCGTGACCGTCAGGTCCATACTGACTCGTCCGCCACCACCGGTATGGACATCGCGCGGTCGCTCCGAGCGGAGGCCCGCCGCGCAAACGAGCGGCGGCTGCTCGTGCTGGCGGGCGACCCCGACCGGACGCGGGAGCGGGCAGCGGCAGCGCTCGACGCGGCTGACATTCCCAGCGCGGAGACGACCGTCATCGGCCCTGAGCCGTTTCTCGACTGTGAGCACCACGAGCAGTCCCGCGCCGAGGAGTTGCTGGGTCGGACCCGAACAGCCGTCGTGCTGGACGCGCACGATGAACTGCGGCCGGACGCAGTCGGGCGGACCGTCGGCGCGGTCGACGGCGGCGGCCTCTATCTCGTTCTCGCGCCGCCGCTGGAGACGTGGCCCGAGGAACGCGACGGCTTCGACGACTCGCTGGCGGTCCCGCCGTTCGACGTGGCAGACGTGACCGGCCACTTCCGCCGTCGGTTCGTCGAAACGCTGCGAGCGCACCGAGGTATCGCCATCGTCGACGCCGACACGGACACCGTCGAGCAGGACGGGCTGACGAATCCGCCGCCGAGCCGCCCGGTTCCCGCACCGACGCCGCCCGCCGACAGGAAGTTCCGCTCCGAGACCTACACGCAGTGCCTGACCGACGACCAGCGGGACGCTGTCCGTGCGTTCGAGGCCCTGCGGGACGACGGCGCGGCGGTCGTGGTCGAGGCCGACCGTGGCCGGGGGAAATCCAGCGCCGCCGGGCTGGCCGCCGGAAATCTCGCCACGGAGGGCAGGAACGTGCTGGTGACAGCGCCGCAGTACCGGAGCGCCGGCGAAGTGTTCACGCGGGCGATACACCTGCTGGAGACACTTGGTGTTGATTTCACACGCGACCGGGCGTCGGACCCCCAGCGACTCGACCTCGCTGGGGCGGGCTGCGTGCGGTATGCGCCACCAGCCGAGGCCGCGGCGCTTCCGGGCGACCCCGACGTGGTCATCGTCGACGAGGCCGCGGCCCTGCCGGTCCGACGGCTGGAGCAGTTCCTCGACGCCCCGGCGGTCGCGTTTACCACGACCGTTCACGGGTACGAAGGGGCAGGACGTGGCTTCTCCGTGCGGTTCCGGGACCGGCTGGCCGAAAGCGACCACACCGTCACCGACGTGTCGATGACGACGCCGATCCGCTACGGCGACGCCGACCCCGTGGAGGTGTGGGCGTTCCGGGCGCTGTTGCTGGACGCCCGCCCACCGGTCGACCAACTCATCTCGGATGCGACGCCGGAAACCGTAGCGTACCGACGGCTGTCGGCGGCTGATCTGCTCGCCGACGAGCACCTGCTCCGGGAGGTCTTCGGGCTGCTCGTACTGGCCCACTACCGGACGGAACCTTCGGACCTGGCCCGACTGCTCGACGCACCCAATCTCACTGTCCGGGCGCTGACTCACGAGGGCCACGTCGTCGCGGTCGCGTTGCTGGCACAGGAGGGCAACCTCCCGGCGGACACGCGAGCCACGATGTACGAGGGCGGGCGGGTCCGGGGAAACATGCTCCCGGACGTGCTGTCGACGCAACTCCGGGACGAAGCCGCTGGGATCCCGGTCGGGCAACGGGTCCTCCGCATCGCGACCCACGCCGCAGTTCGATCCCGCGGCCTCGGCTCCCGACTCCTTGCGGAAATCAGGGCGGAGTTCGCCGACCGGGTGGACTGGCTGGGCGTCGGCTACGGCGGGACGCCGGAGCTCGTCCGCTTCTGGGCGGATAACGGCTACAGTACCGTCCACCTCGCTACTTCGCGGAACGCGACCAGCGGCGAGTACTCCGTCGTGATGCTCGATTCCTGTTCCGACGGCGGAGCGGCGCTCGCGACGCGTCACGGCGGGTGGTTTCAGGACCGCATCGTCGCGGTGCTGTCGGACCCGCTCGATGACTGTGATCCAGACGTGGTCCGTGCCGTCATCGGGGCGACCGACGTGGAGCCGACGCTTGCGCTCTCCGAGTGGGAGTGGCGGCTGATCGCCGGCGTCCCCGGCGGCGCGTCGGTTCTCGACACGAACCCGGGGCCGTTCCGTGAACTCGCCCGGCGACACCTCTCGGACCCGGCCGACTCCACCGCGCTCTCCGACAGAGAGGAACGCCTGCTCGTCCGAAAGGTCCTGCAGGCCCGTCCCTGGGCGGCCGTCACCGAGGAACTGGGATTCGTCTCCGAGCGGGAGTGCATGCGAACCCTCGGCGGAGTCGTCGAAAGATTGACGCGTCTGTACGGCGACCCTTGGGTACAGGAGGAACTCGATAGACACCAATGAGCCTGGTCGGCTTCGAAACGCTGCTGTTTGTCCTTGCGTTCGCGCTGCTCGTCGGCGGCGTCATCGGCAGTGTCACCCCCCAGGTCCCCGGCGCGCTCGTCTCGCTCGCCGGCGTCTACCTCTACTGGCTCGCCAGCGGCATGACCGAGCCCGGAACGATCCTGCTTGTCCTGCTGACGCTCGTCGGCCTGCTGACGTGGGCCGTCGATATCGCGGGCGGAGCCGTCGCGGCGCGCGTCGGCGGGGCGTCGAACTGGACCGCAGTTCTGGCCGGCGTCGTGGCGCTCGTCCTCTTTTTCGTCACCGGCCCGCTGGGCATTCTGCTGGGCGTCGCCGGCACGGTGTTCGTCGTCGAGTTCTACCGCCAGGACGACGCCAGGGGCGGGCTGAAGGCGGCGCTGGTGACCACCCTCGGGATGCTCGCCTCCGGGATCGTGCAGGCGATGCTGACAGCGTCGATACTGGTCACGATGGTCGCCGTCGCGCTGCTATGACCCAGTGCGCCGAGGACGGCTGTGAGAACGACGCCGCGGTCGAACTCCATATCCCCTGGGACGCGAACCGCGAAGTCTGTCCGGACCACGCCCGCGTCTGGGCACAGAAGGACGGCGTCGTTCCCGCGCCGATGGACGGCCACGAGGACGCGTGGCCGTAGCCGATCAGTGTCGGCGCGAGCAATTGTTTCCTACGACGGATCCGTTTGAGCAGGCTGGGGACTCATTATGAAGAAAATATAATAATAATTGGATGTGAAATTGGTGAATGCGTTGTGTTATCATGAAACGCGAAATGCTCACCACCGACTTCATCGACCGTGCAGCGGACATCTACGACGACGTGACCGGAGTTGTTGCCCACGACGGCACCGAGTACACGTACGCCGAGGTAAACGAACGGGTCAACAGGCTGGCACACGCACTCTCTGACCGAGGCGTCTCGGAGGGGAATCGGGTGGCCGTCCTCGCGCCGAACACACACTACTTCATCGAGACGCTGTACGCGACGAACAAACTGGGTGCGGTGTTCGTCCCGCTGAACTACCGGCTCGACCCCGCGAAAATCGAATACATCCTGAACGATTGCGAGGCCGCGACTGTAATCGCCGACTACGACTTCGCCGAGAAGGTCCAGCCGGTACGTGACGCCGTGCCCGCGGAGGAGTTTATCGGCTACGAAGCCGACCGTATCGACGGGGAGTGGACGGACTACAGCGACATGCTCGACGGCCAGCCGACAGCAGAGCCCGAGCGACCGGACATCTCGGAGGACGACGACGCCAGCATCAACTACACGTCGGGCACGACGGGCGACCCGAAGGGCGTCGTCAGAACCCATCGGACCGAAAGCTGGCACGCGCTGGTCCTCAATCAGCACATGGAGGTCGAAGACGACGACACGTACCTCTGGACGCTCCCGATGTTCCACTGCAACGGCTGGGGCCACACCTACGCCATCACCGGAACGGGCGGGACTCACGTCTGCCAGCGGACCTTCGACGCCGCGGACACGTTCCGGCGGGTCCGCGAGTACGACGTGTCGTTCATGTGTGGCGCGCCGACGGTGCTGAACAAACTCATTCAGCACTACCGAGCCAACGACGGCGACGTGGTGACACAGGGCGAGCGGGACGTACGAATCGCAACGGCCGGGAGCGCCCCGGCGACGGCGACCATCGAGCGCGTCGAGGACGAGTTCGGCTGGCGCATCATCCACATCTACGGCCTGACCGAGACGGCCCCCATCATCACGACCAGCAACTCCCCGCGGCGCATCGCCGAGCGGGGTCGAGGAATCAAGGTCAAGCAGGGCTCCGAGGCACTGTGTACCGACATACGGATCGTCGACGAGGGCGGCGAGGACGTGCCACGCGATGGGGGGACCATCGGCGAGGTTGTCGTCCAGGGCAATCAGGTGATGGACCGCTATCTCAACAAGCCCGAGATCACCGAGGAGGCGTTCACCGACCGCGTGGCGGGGTACTTCCACACCGGCGACCTCGCTACGTGGGACGACGACGGAATGATACAGATCATGGACCGCCGGAAGGACATCATCATCTCCGGCGGGGAAAACATCTCCTCGATAGAACTGGAGGACGAACTGTACGACCACCCGGACGTTCTGAAGGCCGCGGTCATTCCGGCTCCGAGCGAAGACTGGGGCGAGACGCCGATGGCACTGGTCGTTCCGACGGCCGACAGCGACGCGACCGAACAGGACATTCTCGACTTCCTCCGGGAGCGCGTCGCGAGCTACAAAGTCCCAACAGGCGTCGACTTCCGGGACTCGCTGCCTGAGACAGCGACCGGCAAGATACAGAAGTACGAACTCCGCGAGGAGTACTGGAAAGAGCAAGAGCGGATGATCGGCCAGGAGTGAGACTGGAACGTCAGCGAGAGATCAGCACGATTCTTTATTACGTTTCCGCCGGTCGGTCGGACTATGCATCTGGGAGTCGTTGTGCCACGCGTCGAGGACCACAGCACAATCGATCTGGCCGTCGAGGCCGAAGAACACGGCTACGACTCGGTCTGGCTGAACGAACTGTGGGGGGCCAGTTCCGTCGTGGAGCTCACGGACATCGCCACCCGGACCGAGGACATCGAACTCGGGACGGCCATACTCAACGTCTTCTCGCGGTCGCCGGCCGTGCTGGCGATGACGGCGGCGACCCTCGACAGGGTCTCCGACGGGCGGGCAGTGCTTGGGCTGGGGACGAGCACAGCCCGATCAATCGAGAACATGCACAGCATGGCGTTCGAGCGGCCGGTCCGTCGCGCCCACGAGACCATCGATATCGTCAAACAACTCATGACGGGCGACGAGCGGGTGTCCTACGACGGCGAGGTGGTGTCGGTCAACGGCGTCCCCCCGCTGGACCGTGACGTGCCGGTGTACCACGCCGCCCTCGGGCCGGCAAACAGGCGCGTCGTCGCGCGCCTCGCCGACGGGTGGCTCCCACATATGATTCCGTTCTCCGAACTCGACGCGGCGTTCGAGTACATCGCCGAAACCGCCCGCGAGGAAGACCGCGACCCTACCGAAATCACCGTCGCGCCGTACGTCCCGGCGGTCGTCCACGAGGACGCCGACCGGGCCACTGAGGAACTGCGAAAACACATCGCCTACTACGTGGGCAGCGGCGAAGGCTACCGCCGGGCCGTCGCGGAGACGTATCCCGACCGGGCGGAGCGCATCGCCGACGCCTGGCAGGCGGGGGACCGTGGCGAGGCGACTGAGCTGGTCACTGATGAAATGGCCGCTGACCTCGGTATCGCCGGGACGCCGGAACAGGCGCGAGAAAAGCGGGACTCGGTCGCGGACAGGGATGTACTCGACCGCCTCTTGCTAACAGTGCCACAGCAGGTCGACGGCGATCTCGCTCGGAAAACGATTCGGGAGCTGGGACAGCGGTGAGGACGATACGCGATAAGCACTGTCGCTCAATAGCTTCGTCACGTGTGGGGTCGCCAATAGGAGGGGAAACAAAAGCTGATAGTAGAAGACCCAGTGGTCTACAAACAGTGTGGGGCACCAAGATATATACTACCGTATATGAAATATCGGCTCTGTAGTTTCGATACACTGCGCTGGATTTCACGGATATCGGACGCTCCGACGAAGGTTGTAGACGGTGGCTTTGAGGATGATTTCACGGAATTCGAGCCACCAGCTTCGCGCACGCACGGC